>NZ_JAZETM010000003.1:0-504449 GCF_036864455.1 Alteromonas sp. P256 | reverse complement strand
GCCAACAGAAATTATCCACTTTTGACGGCTACCTTTGAATCGCCGAATAAGGCTTTCCGGATCGTCTTCCTGATATGTCACTATGTCACTTGACTCGCCTAACTCAGTCAGTAACAGTTGAACTTGTTTTGCGTGATTTACCGACGCTGAGACAACCAATCCTCCAGCATCTGGGAAAATCTGACGCTCTCTGTTTAATTGAACTATTCCATGCTTTAATATTCGGCGAATTACCTCATTGTGAGAAATAATTTCAGAATACGATAACCCGCTTTTGAGAAGAAAGTCTGAGATCGATGTAAATGAACTCTTATCATCATTTTCAATAACGTTTATAAGCTCACTGTCGAAAAGAGTCATATGAGGTGTGCGACATACTCCATCTTCAATAGCTTGAGTTAGGTCATATCGATAATCTACTTGTAATCTACTGTCTTCACCTAAGTAGTTAGCCAAAGCGATTGGAATAGTGTCACTCCTCCAGGGAGTCCCAGTTAATGCCATCGTGTAGCGAGCTCTTCCTTGTATGTTTGTGAGGATTTGCTCTCCCCAGGCATTAGCATTTTGAGTTTCATCACCAGCACAATGATGACTCTCATCGAAGATAACAAATACGTTATAGGTATTAAACAACGTCCAAAACGTTGCATCCAAATGCCTCATACTCTGATAAGTTAGCGATGAACCGCTTGCACCGAGTCCACCACAGAAACGTTTCTTCGTTATAGCTTCGAGTTCTACTTTGAAGTCATTTGCAACTACGCTTGATGGCGAAAAACACAATACCAAATCGACCTTATCTGTCTTTAAAAGAATATCTGCAAGGGTAGACGCCATGACGGTTTTACCTGCCCCCGGAGTTGCTAAGCATAAAAAGTGAGAAAACGGTGTTTTAAATTTATGTAGGGCGGCTTTAATGGCTTCAATTTGCCAATTTCTCAAATTCATCATAAATATGCTTCATATTGAGCCAACAGACGCTCGAACCCTTTTACTTTACCTAGCATCACCTTCGCTTGCTCTCGCGTATGCTGGTAGTGAAGCTTTACGTCGTCTGCTAACTCGGGCATTTCAGTTACCCACTCAGAATAAGCTTCAGTTTCACCAATATTTGTCAGCATTTCAGTCTTGTATAACCTGATCTTTTCTTGCAGATTTTTAATGATATGCATATGACTTTTATTTTCTATATGAGAAACTTTTTGCAATCTATTTGTGTCTTCGCCGTGCCCTGGCCAACAAAAGACTATGGCATTTTGACTATTTGTACTCAGTTTCTTAATGACTCCCTCTCTCTCAAGAAGTTTAAGGTGGCGATAGACGAATTGAGTAGCGTTTTTCTTTTTGTCGAACATCTTTACGTGAACTTCTGAAAGGAGTCTCGTAACATCTGTAACTGTGAACTTTTCTAGTGAAAGTGAACGTATAAAATCATGTATATCAATATCATACTGCTTCTTTGGCATTGTAAAATGTCTCTTTAAGTGACTTCTGTCTCGAATTTCGCGACAGTCTACTTTGTCTCTATCATCGAGACAATGAAAACATCAGTTTATTCACCTCATTACGACAAACTTAGGCTGTGGTTAAAAACACATCGTGAGGAGCAATGTCTCTCTTTGCGAGAGGTCTCTGAAAAATGGGGGAAGCATCACTCAATCTTAGGCAAGATTGAACAAGCGAGACGAAAAATAGAGCTCGTAGAGTTCATTGAGTTGTGCCAGATACTCGAGTTGGATCCACGTGAGGGACTCACTATTTTGATGAAATCAATGGATGTATATCACAATACTTCTGGGCCATGAGTGATTGGTGCACTCTTGTAATTATAGGAAAGTTAGAAAGTCCCATACTAGGTTGCTATATGTGTTGCCGTTCAGGCTGTGTTTTGAGAAGCAATTGAAAATAAAGTTTCCTAGCAGATGCTGGCTCATTGCAAGTTTTATAACAGAAATAATTCCATGAAACGGTGCTACTCATAGCGGCCTACCAGGGTTGTATTGAAGGAATGATAACTTCAACTAGGTATAATCCCAACGCTACTAAATGTGTTGCTACAGGGACGCCGTATTCTAGGAGTATCAGCTCTCGGAAAGTACGATTTGAAGACTCAATAAGTGTCTCTCTGTCTGCCTTGTAATCTGCAAGCCAATTTGTAAGCTCGTTATTCGTGAACTCGTTTGAAGTTATCCCTTCACTGTTTTCGATCTTTCTAGCCAAGGTTTCGATTCCTCGTTCGTACTTATCGAAAATATCGAAACTACGTGCGATTTTGTACTTAGCGAAATCAGAATGAGCAAACTTGACGAAGTACACTAAGTAATACGTCGCAATGAGGACTAAGGGTGTGGTAGGGCTAGTTGATGTGCTTTCAAATTTTAGCCAACCAACCTGAGTTAATTGAACACCAGCGAATAACAAATAGGCCGTAATACTTGAAAATAGAAGGAGTTTTGCTCGATGTTTTCTTGTATTTTCCGAAATCGGCTCTTTGAAAATAGAACTAAGAACCCTGTTTAAATCTGACTTTCTTGTTTGCAGTCCTGTATCGACGACAACTGTTCCCATAATTAATCCTTATTTATGAGGTAATGATCTGAGACTTCGAGCCAGCTATCAGATATTTCCCCCAGAATATAACCTTTCCAAACCATCAGCATTAATTATCAAACAATTCTTGAAAGGGCTAGCCGAACTAAACTGCCAACGTGGAACATTTCAAGCCTTAGAAACTTAGAGGTCAGCTTGTGAATAATGGAAAAAATCTAGCGAAAGAAGTCTGAACTCAAAGTCTGTTGGAGCCAGTAGAAGCTTAACTTAGGCTGTGAACGTGAAGCAGCCGATGGCTGATTGCAAGTTTATCGGCGACTATTAGCGAGGACCCGCTGTTCTAATGATTGCCCACGAATGCGAATAAAAGCGCCACACCAAGCATTCAAGCTTCGCACTTTAAATGATGGTTTCCGTTATAATGCGAGTTTCTCAATTTTTTGCGAAGTATCGTGGTTGCGAGTCCGAGTTCCAGTTTTCCTAACTTTTACAAGCATGGAGCATTCTATCGACGATCCTTTTCTCACTTGTTATATACGTTAGCTCGTATTTATATATCACCGCATTGAAGTGTCGCAGATATTCACACCTGTATGAGTGTCTGGGCGGCATCCATTCGTCGGGACCTTTAGCGCCCTTTTGACGGTTCAATGAAGCTTGCACCAGTAATAGATTATCTGGGTCGTTGGCAAACTGTCTCTTAAGCTCCCGACTCCACTTATCGCCGCCATGACCATGCGCCCACTTGAGCGGCACTACATGATCTAGGTCCAAAGCCACTGAGTCTGCCACTATTTCACCGCTGTATGGATCATGCCAAGAGCCAGTGAGCACATTGCACTCGTCGTCAGTTTTAAAGCCAACACGAGCCTGCGAGGTTATCAGCAACAACTCATGCCGTGTATTTTGGCAGTCGCCATCATCATCTGACCAATGCGGCCAATCGCTTCTATCGTAAAGAGCAACAAAATCTCTGCCTTCTTCTAGAGCTTCGTTGACAGGGGCGTTCACCCGTCCTTTAGGCAGTCGACCACCTGAGTCCACGCAAGTGCTTATACTGTCATAAGCGGTGAAATTTTTAGTCCGTTCATATGAGGCACTGGTTTCATCATGACATATACCAGATGAAGACTTTTTTACCGTGACTGGGGCAACGTTGGTTCTGATTTGGGCTGATCTGACCCACAGCCTGTTTGTAACAATAGGGCGCTGGCAATTACTAACAGCTTATAAATATTCATAAAGTTTCAGATAAATGATGCATAGATTGAGCCTGCCACATTGTTTAGGTAGTGCCAACACTACACTATTCCGAGGTACAGTTATAAAAGGGGAGGCTCGCTGCTAACATAGCTCTAAAATCAGAGGGGCTGGTGATAAAATGAACATAGAGCAAGTAAGAGTCGACATCGCTGATGAACTGAGATCTGTTCATGACATCATCAGCACGATACTCGAGAGCTTCCCAGACGATGAGCCAGAGCATAAAGCTATCAAGTGTAATGACAATGCAATAGTGCTGCTTGAGTATGCCCGCGGTTGTGTTAACAGCTCATTCAAATGTCTGGATAAGCTGAGTAACCATAGATAAGTTTTTATTCAATTTCAGCTTTCGTAGTAATCAGCCTGAAAAATTTTTCAATCGAAACGAACAGTCGTAATTTGCATATTCCCGTTTGTCGATAACAATCATGGGGCAGCAATGTACGTGAAGCAGAAGTCTCACATTTTTCCGCCGAAAAAATAGATATTGGTTCTTCAATGAAAACTGGTGTTACTATTTGGTCTAAGTAAAAGATGTTATGTATCAAGGAAATATAAAGTGAGAATCATCAGAGTTAGTACACAAGAAAATACGATAAAGTTTGATTGCCCAATTTGTCAGGCCAAATCTCTGAGTGATATTTTGTATATGAGTATTCAGGGACATATATCTACTGGAACTTACATGCTTTTGTGTAGAGCGTGTGGAGAAGGGTCTGTTTGGAAACAGTTTGATAGAAAGGATAACTATAACTACAACCTTCGACTGGTTGACCCAATACTCCCTTCGACTCCACTAGCTTCGGACGACATGCCAGAAGATGTTTCCAGTGACTACGAAGAGGCGAGATTGGTCGCAGCATACTCCCCTAGATCTGCCGCTGCTCTTCTAAGACTCGCACTTCAAAAACTCTGTAAGTATCTCGGTGAGCCAGGAACTCACATTGATACAGACATTCGTTCCTTAGCAAAGCGCCCTGAATTTGGAGAGCGGCTTATCAAGGCGGCTGATACTTTGAGAATTGCTGGGAATAACGCTGTTCACCCCGGTGAAATGAACGAACAAGACATAGATAATATCTGCAATGGGCTATTTGGACTGTTAAATTTAATTGTGCATGCAGGTATAACCCAGCCGAAGGAATGGGATGCAATGTATCTAGGACTACCGGAGAAGCCAAGGCAAGCCGCTGAGAAGAAAGACGGTAGAACTTAAACATATAACAATTCAATTTACTCAGCGCCTTCGGCGCCGGTTATTGAAGCTTTGGAGTTGAGAGAGAATATGTCTGAGTTGATGTTAAATATTGTCTTATCTTTTTTATCCGCAATGGCTGGCGCTTATGGCGGCGCACTAGCGGCGACGTGGTGGCAAGAGAAGAAAGAAGAGAAAAGCCTTGTGAAGGCACGAGAAGCTACGATTATCAATGCTCTTATAATCTGTCGTCATTATGGTGAGGTGATTAGTAAAGTTGATAAAAAGATTGTTCCCGATGGGCGGGAGCTAGAGTGGTACGAAGTTAATTTGGTTGAGATATTTATGCCCCCTAATATTCAGCATAACCCATCAGAGCTGATCACCTATCTAGGTAAAAGTGAATATGACCTTGTCGCCAGTATTATTCATGCTGAATGGGTTGCAAAATCTGCTATCAATGTAATAGAGAAGCGTGACTTGGAGTATTCAGAACTGCAAAAGTATCTAATCTCCAAAGGTTCTTCGAGAAAGCTGAGTAAAGAACAAGCAACTAAAATAATTGGTGATGCATGGTCTGCTAAATTAGATTCTCTAACAAAGGAAATGCATACCGCAGTTCGAGCTGCAATCAAGCAAAATATGGACTGTTTTAACAGCTTGGTTAAACTCTTACCCAACGAGAAAAAATTGAAAGATGCTTTTGAAAGAATTGAGCCAACGATAACACTCTAACAAAGTTGTCAAACTGACAGTTTTTCTGTAGTTCTTTCTGTACTTGGTAGCGCAAGCGGACGCTTTCAAAACGGTGCTTGATAATGGCGTTGAACGTCCGTTCATTGTCTCAAGCCGAACTTCACGAATGTACGTAAAGTGGACAGTTGGACATATCAAGAGGAGCAAAATCCATTTTCAAATAGTCCGCTGCTTAGCTCGATTTTTTTAATCTTGTATTCGCTGTTTAAAACATTTGTTTGCTCCCATATTCAGGAAAACGACCCAATTGCGCGTTTTTGTCATATGCTCGTTTAGCTCAGCTTTCTTGCAGCCATTGCCACCTTTGACTTTTAGAAGCTGGTGCGTTCTGGCACTATGAAAAAAACGAGTAAATGCAAGATAGAAAAATGCGCAATTTGCTCTACATTAAATTGTCAAAGGGCAGGCAGCATGGAATGCATATTTAAGGTTAGAGAGCAACTTGAAAAGATATGGACATTATCAGAATCTTGCTCTGTTAGTAACACTAGACGAAACCGTTTAGTATCTTCAATGCTTTTCGTGTCACTTAATCACTGCGATGCAATTCAATTACTTTCGCAAAAGAAGAATTTTTCATCTTCTTATGCATTGTTACGCCCTCTGTTTGAAACAACCTTCAGAGCAATATGGTTGCATCGTTGCGCAACCGATGATCAAGTAGCTAAATGCATAGAAACGGATAAGTGGAAGAGTGCATGGGATTTGGTTCAGGAAATCGAGTCACACACTGGAAACCCTCCTATATTCTCAAAAATGTGGGATGAGCTACGATTTTTTATGCATAGCTTCACTCACGGGGGAATTCAGAATGCGGCCAGGCAAATTGGAGATAAAAATTATATTACCCCGAATTTAAGTGATGACGAGGTTTTTCAATTAATGCAAAAAGTAGGCTTGTTTTCCTTGACCATTCTAGGCGAACTTATTGACTTGGCAGAAAAGGAAGATATTGTTCCAATTTACAAAGAGCTTGGCCTTACCTTGCAATCGTGGGCCTTTAACAAGTCAAGCACAAAGGACGTGCTAACGCCCCCCTCTTCTTGAAGCGTTGACAGTTGGCTCATTTTCCATTTATGCACGTTAAGGCTTGCTGTAGTTAGACTGAGTACATTTAGCAGACATTCCATTTTCTTTCCCACGCAAACACAGAATATAGTTTTTAATGGGGAACGGGTGTTACTATGAAATCTCAGTAAAAAGCTCTAGCAAAGCGTTGAACCGGACAAGCCGATGAACACGGCGTTAGTGTTCACATGAAATAGAGAATCGAATGGAATATATAGTTGTATTAGTATCTTTTTTACTTGGAATCGCGGCAGGTTACTTTGCTGCTTATGGAAAAGAAAAAGGTAAAAATCGTGCCTTAAAAGAAGATATTGAAAACTTAGAGGAGCAAAAGCAGCAAGTTCAGGTCAAATACACGAAAGAAATCGAAGAACTAAAGAAAAATAATGTTCTAGATGTTGAATTAAGAAAGCACAAGTATGGTGAGAAGAAAAACCAATTCGCAAAGTTCTTTACCTTACTCGACAAATTTCACGCCAAAAGCAACGAGATTTTCATAGAGCGATTTGGCCCGATTCATTCGAAGTTTATGAAAAACTATTTGGTTGATGATGCATCAACACAAAATGAAGCTATTGCTGAGTTTAACCAAGGCATGATGGCTTTATTTGGTGAGCTACACCAAGAGCATTTAAAGCTCACAACGGAAACAAATAGCATTCGCCTGATTTCATCATCAGTTTTAGATGGTCTTCTGGATCAATTAACAGCTAATGTTGGCGAAGCAACAAATACAGCGCAAGAAATGTTGAGGATGATGGCAAGCCCTGAGTTCTGGGCTGATCAAACGATGTTATCACCACTTCAGGAAAAAGCCGAAGAACAAGGCCGAGAGATTATTTCAATTCGCGACAATATTCGTAAACAAATGAAGGTTGAATTAGACCTAATATAAAACACTAACAGAGCCATCAATTGACAGTTTTTCCGCTACGTCTTTTGTGCTTTAAAATAGTACAAATGCCCCCAATCCAAGACTGCAAATTATGGCAGCGTTACTTTTCGAAAGGTACTGATGGACACTGAAACTTTAGTAAAGCGAACATTGGAAGAGCACTTTAACCTCCAAGTCGAGAAAATCCCTGAGTCGGACAAGCGAACGCCGGACTTCTTTGTGTTCAACGGCATTAACGAATATTTGATAGAAGTCAAAGAGAAAGAGGCAAATCCAGAGCTTGGTGAAGCAAGAGAGGAAGCTTTTTCGAGAGGTGAAATTTTCGAAATTTCTGAAGCTCTCGCTACAAAAAGTGTACTTCAAAATGTAGTGCGAGACGGCCGCAGGCAAATCAAAGCACACGTTACTGACGATTTAACTTTCAGAGTAGTTTGGGTTCACTGTACAGGGTTAGCTTACGACGCCTTACTAGAGCAAATAATTACTGGGCTTTATGGTAGTGAAACGGTTGTAGACTTTAGCTCCGATGAGGCTTTTGCGGGAACTTGCTATTACTTCGGCTTTAGTCAGTTCTTTAAGTATCGGGATTCAATAGACGCTGTAATGGTCACTGGCCGTAAAGGTGAGGCTACTATCTGTGTAAACAACCATTCACCTCGGTATGAGTCTTTCAAAGCGTCTGTTTTAGTGCAATCTATGCCAGTAGGTGTCAGAGACCCTATATATGAAGAAAAGGAAGGTTGTGCTTTTATAGTCGAAGGCGAGGTTGATCGTAATAAACCAAATGAAGTATTGAGCTATCTCAAAGAAAAGTACAAAACAGATAAGCTCAACGTAATGAAAATGCGCCATATGGAGGTACATATGGCTGTCCCACATAGAGAAATGTAACAAGCGCAGGCACAGGTAAAAAATTTCCTCAGCGCTTCAATTTTGCCCGCGCTGCGGGTGTTGAAGGTCTGCTCTTTGTCTCAAGATGCCCCTCACGCTGTGGGACTGAAACGTACGTGAAGCAGACCTTGGCTCATTAAGATTTTAATGACACGAATGAGGTAATCAACGGTCATGCTACTAATAAAAATTGAATGGCTGCTTTAGCCGAATACCTATGACAAAGCTCCAACATAAAACTGATAATTCGAGACTAATTCTCCGTACTAGAAGAACACACTTCTGCAAAGCTATCTAATTGATGCAATACCCCGCACTCTTTAACCTTCTTATCATGATCGCAAGCAGAACGAATTGAAATCAGTGTTTCTTGCAGTACTTTTAATTCAGCTATCCGATGTTCGATATCGTCAACATGCTTATCTATTGTAGTATTAACGTTTTCGCAGCTATTCTCTGGGTTTGCTCGGGTTTCCAGTACTAATTTAATTTCCTCGATTGTCATATCTAATGCGCGACATTGCTTTATAAACAATAACTGCTTCAGTGCATCTTCAGAGTAGCTTCGATAATTCGATGCCGTTCGCTCAGGTGCAGCCAATAGTGATTTACGCTCATAAAAACGAATTGTCTGAATACTTAACCCTGTCTTAGCTGCCAGAAGCCCAATTTTCATTTTAACTTGCCTAAAGCTTGACTCTATACCAAGTATAGAGTTTACACTCGCGTTATAGGTGAGTAAAGCGAGTGTTTTTATGAGTGGTTGTGGGTGCGAAATTGAGATAAAAGACCAAGAACAAAAGGCAGTTCTCTACTGGCTATTGGGCATCAATGCTGTGATGTTTATCATTGAAATGAGTGTAGGGTTACTCGCTGACTCAACGGCACTTATTGCAGACTCCCTTGATATGTTGGCTGACGCAGTCGTTTACGGTGTTGGTATATATGCAGTAGGGAAAACAATTGTTCACAAAGCCAATGCTGCAAAGGTAAGTGGATATTTTCAATTGGCATTAGGCCTATTAATTTTGTTTGACATAGCTCGTCGCGCAACCTTTGGAAGTGGGCCTGAATCTATGCTTATGATGGGCATGGGCGGTGTTGCACTTATCGCTAACGTTATATGTTTGGCGATAATCAGAAAACAAAAAAATGGCGAGGTGCATATGCGAGCAAGTTGGATATTCTCGGCAAACGACTTCATTGCAAACATAGGAGTGATATTGGCGGGTGTGATGGTTTATCTATTCGATACTCGTTGGCCTGATTTGGTCATAGGTTTTATTGTGTCTATCGTTGTGTTACGAGGCGCAGTCTTAATTCTAAAAGACGCCAGACAGGAATTCCGTGAAAACAGCTCGACGAATGGAGAGATCGTATGAATTTCACTCAAGCAGCAAAACCTTACATACTTCAAAAACTGAGCGCCGCGCATCAATCCCTTTCGAACAATGACAATAAAGCAGGATTTAAGGCCTTAGAGGATGCTCATGTCATCGGTCAGCACTCAACATACCACCACACACGAGTGCATTATGAAATGCTTAAATTTGGAATAGAACGCCGCGACCTTAAAGAGATATTTGGACAAATTTTTAGAATGCTAGGTGCGCTGACTAAAACTCCAATTGGCTTATTGCCTGAGGGCAATACTGGTGGGGCAAACGTGAGTCCATTCAAGCCAATGTCTATTTCACCCGAAAACAAAGCCATATTGGAAAAAATTAGAAATGCACAGTCATAACCATTCACACTCGCAAGAGAATTCAACCGACGCGTCTAAACGTATTGGATGGGCGTTTTTCTTAAATGTGGTGTTCACTGTTATTGAATTCATTGGTGGATGGCTTACCAACAGCACCGCTATTATGGCTGACGCAGTGCACGATTTGGGTGATAGTCTTTCCATTGGTACAGCGTGGGGATTAAACAAGCTTAGCGATAAAGATTCTAATCAAACATTCTCATACGGCTACAAAAGATTTTCCTTACTCGGTGCATTGATTAACGGTATTGTGCTGACGGTAGGCTCCATTTGGATATTGCTTGAAGCGATACCTCGTTTGGCTGAGCCTGAAATGCCCCAAGTTGAAGGGATGGTTTTATTGTCTATCTTTGGGATGGCAGTAAACGGCTTTGCGGCTTATAAACTGAGTGAGGGAGACTCATTAAATGAGCGAGTCCTCAACTGGCATTTGCTGGAAGATGTGCTTGGTTGGGTAGCAGTTTTTATCGTGTCCATCGTCTTAATGTTTAAGCCTTGGCCTATTTTAGATCCAATCTTATCCATTGGCTTTACTTTGTTCATCCTTTTCAATGTGTTCCGCAATCTCAAAGAAACTCTAATGCTGTTTTTGCAAGCAACGCCCGATGAAGAACAGCTTTCAAAGATTCGAAGCGATTTACTGGCAAACGATAAGGTAAGTGATCTTCATCATTTTCATATTTGGTCTCTAGACGGTGAGCGTAACGTAATGACGGTCCATCTTGTTCTTGATGAAGATGTCAGTCTTGAGCACCTCAAATCACTCAAAGAAAACATACACAGTTCGTTAGAAAAGTATAAATTTGAACATACGACAGTTGAGCTGGAGTTTGCTAATGAACAATGTCGTGACGAAGTGAATTAGGCTTGGTAAACTTTCATACATGAAAAATCTAAAACGCATAAGTTACATCGTGATCTCGCTGATACTCTTTCAGTCGTTTTCTGCCGTGGCGAATTCGTTAGATTTTCATGCAATAGACATTCAGCACTTGCAACACGAGCATAAGCATTCTGAGCACGAGCAAGTGCAGTCTGAGCTGTCTGCCAATGAAACCAGTGATAAAGTAAGTACAGAGCACCACAATCCTGCTGATTGTCACCATTGCGGCCACTGCCATGGCACACATGCACAGTGGGTTAGTCAGAATCATATCAACAGTCTGAAAACAGTGGTTTCAATCCACAATTTCAATTATTTAGATGCGGTAATTGACGCACCTATTAACCGATTACTTCGCCCACCCAAAATTACGTCCTAGTACTTTTTTCGATAGTGCCGCGCTGATAACACTCGCGACGCTAAACTTTGATAAATTATTAGGATATTCCAATGAAAATGTTTCCTATTTTCGTGCATGCACCTGTCATTGTGTGTAGTTGCATAGTGGGCTTATTACTCAGTCCACCGACCGCACATGCGGCGAAAACCAACAGATTTGTAGACGAAAGTGTTCAAGCGCCCATACGAGAAACGCTGACTCTTGAAGACACTATTAGAATGACACTTGCCAACAATCCAAGTTTGTATGAATTTGAATTTAAACAACGTGTTATAGACGGAGAGTCAAAAACGGCAGCGCTTAAACCAGCACTGAATGCCGGGGTTGAATTAGAGAACTTTTTGGGAACCGGCGAGGTATCGGGTCTCAAAGAGCTTGAAATTACCTTGACACTATCATCAGTATTACAGCTCAATGATAAGCCAGCAGCAAGGTTGAATGTACTCTCTGAACGGAGAATACAGCAAGATGTTGAAAAGCGAATACTCACCTTAGATATCCTCGGTGAGCTTAATCGTCGTTACATCAAAGTACTCGTATTGCAGGCGAACTTAGACGTCATAAAAGATGCAGAGGCACTTGCACTTTATACATTGAATGCCGTAACGAAACGCGTTGAAGCAGGCGCGTCCCCCTTGTTAGAACAAAAACGTGCCCAAGCTGCGCTGGCCCAAGCAAAGCTCGATGTTAATCTAGCTCAACAGGACCTAACGTTTGCCTTGCGCAGTTTATCCATCATGTGGGGGGAGCAGACCCCGAGCTTTAAGCATGTGGAAGGCGATCTTTTTGCTTTTAACAAAGTTGCGTCGTTTGATGCGCTGGCAGTCGCAATCCAAAATAGCCCTCACATTGACCTATACGCTAAACAAAGCCGTGTGCAAGCGGCGCAGCTTCGTTTAGTGCAAGCGAATAACCGCGCTGATATTGAGTGGTCAGCGGGGCTTCGCAGAATGCAAGGTATTGATGAAACAGCACTGGTTGCCGGAGTAAGCGTTCCACTGTTTCAAAAAGAACGAAACCTTGGTGAATACGAAGCACATAAAGCACGTCTTGACGCAATAGAGCTGCAAAAACAAAGCAACCTTCGCAGTCTATTACATTCAATTAATCAAGCGTTAGGCGAACATACACGTGCATTGCTAGAGGTTGAAACGATTCAACTCAACGTAATCCCCCCCTTAAAAGAAGCATTAGATTTAGTTGAGAGCGCCTACTTAGAAGGCCGTTTTAGCTACTTGGAATGGGTAATTACTCGACAGGAACTTCTGGCAACCCAGCTGACATTAATAGAGTCGGCGTCTCAAGTGCATTTAAGCAAAACAGAAATTGAAACACTCACAGGCCTCGCGCTGACGACTGATCACAATGATGACTCAACGCACTCAAGTCACCAAAACAATTGGCAGCAGTCATCTAACATTTCGATAAGAAGTCATGATTATGAATAAATTCACACTACAAAAAGTACTTATTTCTATCTTCACCCTTAGCCTTTATAGCTTCACCGCAATCGCAGGTTATAAACAAAGTGATGCAAATTCCAACGATAGAGGCAATCACGCAGGTGAAGTCGTAAGGATGAGCAATGAAACAGCAATTCATAGCGGTATTTCTGCAACTCCCGTGCTCGCACGCGAAATTGCGGTAAAAGCTACACTTTACGGACGAATTAGTGCAGATCCCGCCTCATTAAGTCATATAAGAGCACGGTTTGACGGCGTTATTAAGGATGTAAAAGTTAATATTGGAGACCCCGTTAAGAAAGGCGATATTTTAGCAGTTGTGGAGTCCAATGAGAGTTTGAAAAGTTATTCCATCACGTCACCTTTTGATGGCAATGTGATTGCGCGACATGCGAATAATGGTGAGCTATCAAACGGGCAAGTACTCTTTTCGTTAGCTAACTATAAAAAAGTATGGGCACAACTAACCGTTTTTTCGCAAATGCTTAGCAACATAAAGGTTGGACAGTCAGTTGACCTAAGCCACGCAGGTTTCAACCAAACCTCCAAAATTGCTTACATTACGCCTTCCGCTGATGGCAATCCACACTCTCTTGCCAATGTAACTGTCGACAATAGTACTGGATATTGGCCACTCGGTACGCTGGTCAAAGCACAGGTTACGACATCAACTAAGTCAGTCAATCATGCTGTTCCTCTATCTGCTGTGCAAGAGTATGAAGCCAAGCAAGTTGTGTTTGTGGTTGAGGGTGATGAGTATGCGCCCAGAGCGGTAGAGCTTGGTGTCTCAGATGGTCACTATATCGAGGTTATCAGTGGCCTTGAAGCAGGCGAACGCGTCGTGGCTTCCAATAGCTACATAATTAAAGCAGATTTGGAAAAATCGGAGGCAGGCCATGATCATTAATGCCTCACTACAACTGATATTTCCCTGTCAAATGGCGTGTAGTTCTAAGGGAGGTTTAAGATGCTAGTTTCCATTATTCGTACTGCAATCGAAAAGCGCGGTATTTTTCTGATGCTTTCCTTTTTGGTGATTGGATTAGGCCTATTCAGTTATCAAAAGCTGCCTATTGATGCCGTACCCGATATCACCAACGTTCAGGTACAAATCAACACACAAGCAGAAGGTTATTCACCGCTTGAAACTGAACAACGTATCACCTTTTTGGTAGAAAACGCTTTGGCAGGATTACCAAACTTGGACTACACACGTTCACTATCGCGCTATGGCTTATCACAAGTGACGGCCGTTTTTGAAGAAGGCACGGATCTCTATTTTGCCAGAAACCTCATAAACGAACGGCTAGGCATTATCAAAAGCCAATTACCCGATGGTATTGAGCCTAAGATGGGGCCGATTGCCACAGGTTTGGGTGAAATTTACATGTACACGCTTAGCGCGAAGCCCGGCACAGTAACTGCCGATGGCAGAAAATTTGATGCAATGGCGCTTCGAGAGTTACACGATTGGGTGGTGAAACCTCAACTGGCCTTGGTTAAAGGGGTAACAGAGGTTAATGCAATTGGGGGGTTTACCAAACAGTATCATGTGAAGCCTAATCCTCAACTTATGCTTAATTACGGCGTTAGTACTGACGATTTATTGCGGGCATTAAATCGAAATAACGCTAATCAGGGCGCTGGGTACATTGAACGCAACGGCCAGCAGATACTAGTACGTTCACAAGCGAGACTTTCGAGCGTTGAGGACATCAGTAACGTGGTGGTAACGCTTACAAACCGATCTCCCGTTACGGTAAATGACATTGCAGAGGTCGCCATCGGTAAGGAGCTTAGAACGGGCGCTGCAACACGAGAAGGTCAAGAGACGGTGTTGGGCACAGCTATGATGCTAATAGGCGAAAATAGCCGAGCTGTTGCGCTAGACGTGGCTGATAAAGTGGATGAAATCCAAGCAAGCCTGCCAGAGGGCGTAATTATCCAAAGTGTATACGATCGCACTACGCTCGTGGATAAAGCCATCAATACAGTACAAAAAAACCTTGTTGAAGGCGCACTACTCGTTATTGTTGTCTTATTTTTATTGCTGGGCAATATACGGGCAGCAATTATCACCGCCGCTGTCATCCCACTTGCCATGCTTGCCACAATAATAGGCATGGTACAAACGGGCGTTAGCGCGAACCTAATGAGCTTAGGCGCGTTAGACTTTGGACTGATTGTCGATGGAGCGGTTATTATCGTCGAGAACTGTATTAGGCGATTAAGTGAATCGCAGCGGCGAACGGGTGCAATACTGCCTCTCAGAGAACGTCTTGAAGTCGTATTTGAGGCAACGAATGAGGTGGTACGCCCAAGTCTGTTTGGCGTGATGATAATCACGATTGTGTATATTCCTATTTTTAGCTTAACAGGTGTAGAAGGGAAGATGTTTCACCCAATGGCGGCTACCGTAATATTGGCATTGCTAGCGGCAATGGTATTTTCAATCACCATTGTGCCCGCAGCCGTTGCTATGTTTATGTCGGGCAAAGTCAGTGAAAAAGAGAGTCCAATAATCACTGGGGCTAAATCAGTTTACCGCCCTGTATTGGAGTGGGCATTAAAATTACGATGGTTGGTAGTAGGTGCAGCAACATTACTCGTAATTATCAGTGTTTGGTTTGGGATGCGCCTAGGTTCTGAATTTGTGCCGCAACTAGATGAGGGTGACATAGCCCTTCATGCAATGAGAGTGCCCGGCACAGGAATTGAACAAGCTGTCGATATGCAAAAACGGCTTGAACAGGTCATTATGCAATACCCACAGGTAAACACCGTATTTGCTAAAACGGGTACTGCTGAGGTGGCTACTGATGCTATGCCACCCAACGTCACTGACACTTTTGTAATGCTAAAACCAATTGATGAATGGCCAAACCCTGCATTATCGAAAGCGGAATTTGTCGAGCAATTGGAGAGGGATCTTCAAAATGTACCTGGCAATAACTATGAGTTTACGCAACCTATACAGATGCGCTTTAACGAATTAATTAGTGGCGTTAGGGCAGATTTAGGGATCAAGATATATGGTGATGATCTGGATAAGCTGCGGGATTCAGCTGGTGATGTTTTATCCGTATTACAAGATATTCCGGGCGCTGCTGATGCACGAGTAGAACAAGTAGATGAGATCCCCATCTTCACGGTGAACCCGAAGCCTTATGCGCTGGCGCGTTACAACTTAGACGTAACTGACTTGCAAACGTGGTTAAGTGCATCAGTTGGCGGCAAAGAAGCTGGTTTGGTATTTGAAGGCGACAGACGCTTTGAGATTGTTGTTCGTTATCCTGAAGAGATTCGCAGTGATTTAGAAGCGCTGAGAAATATCCAAATCATGACCAATGATGGTGAGTATGTGCCAATCGCCGAGGTGGCTGAGCTTGAATATACCAATATTCCCAGTCAGATAAGTCGAGAAAACGCAAAGCGCCGTATCGTCGTCACAGCAAATGTGAGAGATCGTGATTTAGGCTCTTTTGTCAATGATGCTAAAGAGCAGATCGCCGCCAATGTGGCACTGCCAAGTGGCTACTGGATAAGTTATGGTGGAACGTTTGAGCAATTGGAAAGTGCAAGTCAACGACTGAGCTTGGTTGTGCCCGCAACGCTTTTCCTGATCCTTGCATTACTTGTGATTGCATTTGGCTCAGTCAAAAACGCCTTGATAATTTTCACAGGCGTCCCTTTGGCATTAACCGGCGGCATCTTTGCTCTTTGGATCAGAGATATGCCTCTTTCAATATCGGCAGGGATTGGTTTTATCGCGCTCTCTGGTATTGCTGTATTGAATGGTCTGGTAATGCTGTCTTTTATCAGGCAGAGGATGGAAGAAACTGGCGAGTTGGTAAACTCGATTATTGATGGTGCAATGACTCGCTTGCGGCCAGTGCTGATGACAGCGTTAGTGGCGAGTCTTGGTTTCGTGCCCATGGCGCTTAACGTAGGTACTGGCGCAGAGGTGCAGCGACCTCTGGCAACGGTGGTCATTGGTGGGATCATATCCTCTACCTTGTTAACTCTGGTTGTACTACCTGTACTCTATAGACTCGTTCACTATAAGGTGAATTAACAGCACTGGGGCATTTGGGTTTATAAATCAATGCCCCGGATTTACTTACCCCCATGACGATCATTCGACTTCTTTTGACAAAATGGGGAGGTGGCTCGTAAATCGCTTTGTAATAAAAATTTGGAGTTGTAGGGTTGGTTATCAATTGTAATATTCAACATTCGGCTTTTGGAGGCGCATCCTGTGGACTATTGTGGTCTGAATAACTGCTTTATGCCACTGAAGAGTCAGTCAGAATAAAGCATGTTAACTTCCGCTTATGGTAAATATCGGAATCAAGAGCAGAGAGCCCTGAACGTCTGCTGTTTGTCTTTTGTTGCCAGCCAGCTTAACTCATGGGCCTTCAAAGTACCTCACGCGAACATCTAATTTACTTTCCCGAAAAACACGGGAATTGGTTTTTGAGTAAAAACGAGTGTTATTATGAAGTCTTAGTAATATGCAGTGAGGCACCCAACTCAAATTAGATCAAAGGACGGAATATGGCAAAGAATGATGCATTGTTACTTGATGGGATAATTGATGATCGAATTGAAAATAACACGCCGTCAAATAGACGAGACGAAGCATTTGAATATCTTGCGTTCGAGCAAATTCTTAAGAGCTATGATCTCTCTGGTGAAGAAATAACCTACGGTTCTATAGATGGTCGAAATGACGGCGGAATCGATGGCTTCTTTATTTTTGTTAATGGTCACCTACTCACGGATGTAGAATCATTTTTATGGCCTAAGTCAGGGGCATTGCTAGAGATATGGGTCATAACTTGTAAGCATCACGATACTTTTAAACAAGCCCCCTTAGATAATATGGTCGCAAGTTTGTCTGAGTTGTTCGACTTGAGCATAATCGCAGATCATTTTAAGGGGGATTATTCTGATGAAGTGATAAAGCTCAGGGAGAACTTAAAGTTCGCATATAGAAAACTCTCGCCCAGATTGAGTGGTTTCAACATTCAATACATTTATGCATCTAGAGGTGACACAGCGCTGATAGGTGAGTCTATCGCGTCTAGGTCAGATCAGCTCGTTAATATAACAAAAGACTTTTTTGGAATCTGTAAGGTTGGATTCCATTTTATTGGTTCCACTGAATTAGTAAATCTCCACCGAAAGACACCAAATTTTAGCCTAGAACTTCCATTTACCGAAGTGTTGTCTAGTGGTGAGCGATACGTACTACTAGCAAATCTAGCTGACTATTATGGTTTTGTGTCGGACGAGGGACGTTTAAGAAGGTATCTTTTTGACTCAAACGTTCGTGACTTCATGGGTCTAAACAGAGTTAATGAAGATATTAAGAATACACTTGAGGATGATGAGACTCCTGATTTCTGGTGCTTAAATAATGGAGTAACGATACTTGCAACCTCGGCTAGTCTCGTGGGTGATTGTATAAAATTAGAAAACATTCAGATAGTTAATGGATTGCAAACAACGGAATCAATTTTTAGATATTTTGAGGCCGGAGGGAAAGATAAGAAAAATAGATCTGTTCTAATTAAAGTGATTGTTTCTCAAAACAATGATGTAAGAGACTCGATAATCCGTGCCACAAACAACCAAACGGATGTTGAGATGGCTTCATTGCATGCAACAGATAAAATACAAAGAGATATAGAAGACATTTTCGAAAGATCAGATTATTTTTACGAAAGAAGAAAGAACTTCCATAATAATAATGGGAACCCTTCTGCAAAAGTTGTAACTCCTCTATATATTGCTTCAGGTTACGTAAGTCTTATCTTGAAGTCTCCCCAAAAAGCATCAAATCTGAGATCTCGTTTCATGCGCTCTGATGAGGCTTACAACACTGTCTTTTCAGAAAAAATACCTTTGTCAGTGTATCCGGTGATAGCCGCAGTACTTAAAAAAACAGATCTTGTGTTAGAAGGGATTCGCCCTAAGCGAGGTTCAGGGGGAGAGCGTTTTCTTAAGCGCTGGAGACAAATAATAAGCTTTATTACAGTATCAAGGCTTTTAGGTAGCTACGATTTTTCTGTGGTTGAGCTATCAAAATTGGATATCGCAGCGTATACATTTGATGAGGTGAAGACAACATGGGACTTTGTATGCCTGAGGCGCTCGGAAGATGTAAAATCTAAAAGCCTTAAGAATAAACGTTACTATGTTGAACTGTGCCAAGAAGCAGCTGAAGAGTTCTCAATTTCCTGTATTGCCCGTGTCGAGAAGGCTAATAATTTTAATGCTTCTGGCCCTGCAGCAGACCGATATACAACAGAAAAAATGATTGTTGATTTAGAGTTTGCTCGGAAAGTTGATAGCCTTCTGCCGCCTCAGCCATGGAAGCCAGGAGTTCATAGAAGAGTTACTCAAGAGCTAGGCTGCTCTAATAGAGAGTACTTTGAATCAGTGCAGATTCTTATTGATGAGGGCATAAGAAATAAGCAGGTTGACGGTGTCGTATATGATGATGAAGGTAATGTCATTGTTTTTGACCCAGAAAGAGTTGACCCAGACACTCTTGAGCTGCTGGACGGCTAAATACCACACAAACGCATTTTGTCGGACTGGTTTTCCGCTCCGCGACAAAGCAGCGGCAAATGCGGGAGTTACCGTCCTCTTCTTGTCTAGTAATGCCCGCCAATGCCTATGGTTGGGCAGGTTCGTACGCGAAGGGGAAGTTGGTTCATAGAATTATTGATGCGCCAATGAATTGTAACACGCATCAGGCAGTCAGTTCGAATTGAGCAGCTAACGGTCAACCTTGGCATGCTTTATGTTATGCCGCTAATGCATGGCCCTTTTGTCTAACCTATTCTCAATGTAATGCCGCACTCAGAATTGCTGATTAGCAACAATCAAATACTTTGCAGTGCTCGCTCAATATGCAACAATCTTTTTTAAAGTGATAAGGATATCTTCCCTATGAAAAATATAGCTCTCCTCTCAGTCGTCTTTCTCTCTCTTTCTTCGAACGCAGCCATGATGACCAAGGCTGAGTATATTGAAGTGGTGAAAGAAGCGCGAAGCACATACCCTAACGTTCAGGGAAACGGCACGGAACTGCCTGACTCCTACATGGTTGGTGACACCAACATTGTTGTCACTAGATTTAAGGATTTAGGGAAAGACTATTTTAAAGCGTACATCTAACATCCCTTCCCATAAAAACACAGAATATGATTTTTCAGGGGAAACGGGGGCTACGAAAATCACAGTAATAAATGTTCGCAGTTGGAGGGAAATTTGGGTATTTGCGCATATTGTGAAGAAGAAAAGAGTTTGACGAGAGAACATATAATTCCTGATTTTATATATAAAGTAGAAAAGGGAAATGAACCTCTTGTAGGCTGGAATGAAAAAGCAAAGAAAATAGTTGGAGGTGAGGGGAAAATAAAGGATGTATGTGTGGACTGTAACAACGTCAAACTAGGAACATTAGACCGCTACGCAAAGACAATGCTTCAAAAATCCGGTGTTCTGACTCAAAACTATTTAAGTAAGACTCTAAATTTAGAATACGATTACGATCTATTTAAGCGATGGATTCTAAAAGTTTCCTTCAATTCAGCGAGAGCTTCAAATAATAACCCTAAAACTTTCAAAAAATTTGTACCCTATATTTTAGGTTATGAAAAATCTTGTGATGATGTTGTTATTCTCGCTGGTCTTTATAAACCTGAAATTCTTTCCGCTGACGAAATTTTAAAATATAAAGGAAAATTTGATATCGGTCCGAATGGAGAGTTTAATCCTTTTCATGCGAGGCTTGCTTGGATGCCACAAGTTGATCCAGACTTTAAAGTTCGCGTTATTGTTGTAGGAGCCCTTTTAATTCACATTGTTATGTTTAAATTCAATTTACAAGCAGGTTACAAAAGAGCAAAACTGAGACAATGGCTAAAGCTGAATACTCTGATGCTGGAGGTTAGCCCTAAACGTAAAGCTCTAACAGTACACCAACTCGACATGACGTTTATTGATGCTCAAGAAGCCCAACATTCAAGAATGGAAGCGTTAGGTGCTATTTAGAGAAACTACTAACAAACAACTGTTGCCCCATTCTACTCTACCTAAGACTGTAGTGGATAAGTAAATTTGGACAGCCATATGTAAGTCGGACGTTGTGTTGCAATACTAGAAGTAATCCGAAAAGTCAGAGTGAACTATGGTGCGTAACTCGGAAATGTCCAGAAGTGAGTTGTGTGGTGTCGAGTGGAGATTGTACGATTACGCCCCTACGTAATTAGTCCGTTAGTCTCCCTCGGTAATCAAATTAGTACATCTTAGCGATCAAATTAGTAAAAAATTAGACATGTAGATCAATGCCCACCTTAAAAAATAGACAGCGGGTTGGGCTGGGTGATTTTTCTGGTGTTAGACGCCAGCAACCCTTGCGGCAGAATGGTTTCTAACTTACTCGCCTATTTTTAGCGGAAATTCTTAGCCAACTGTATGAGCTGTATCACTCTTTGAGTACCAAAATGATGGACACCATCGGCCAGTTCGCCGATGACATATACGTATATTCCATAGACGAAGTGTTTGCGCGCTTTAACACTGCGCTTTCTCACGAAAGTTGGATGGCGCTAGGCCGTGAAATCAGACAAACAGTATGGAAAGAGGTGAGATTACCTGTAGGCGCAGGAGGAGGATTAACCCCTACGTTAGCCAAAGCAGCCAGCCACGCCGGTAAGCGGCTGCCAGGGTACAATGGTGTCGCAGTTATTCACAGCGAGCAAGAGCGCGTCAATATCTTAGAGCAGATGGATGTAACGGATGTGTGGGGGGTAGGTCGCCGTATAGGACACAAGCTAGCAGCCCTTGGAATTAACAACGCGCTTCAACTGTCCCAGCAGTCACCGGCGCGGATAAGAAAGCAATTTTCAATTTTATTAGAAAACACGGTGAGAGAACTCAATGGCGAGCTTCGTATACACTGGGATGATGTGAGGCCTGATAAACAACAAATTTACAGTACCCGTACTTTTGGTGCACGAGTGACATCTAAATCAGAATTACACAAGGCGATTACAGGGCACTGCGAAAGCGCAATGCGCAAACTGCGTAAGCAGCGTGGGTTAACAAAGGCAATCACTGTTTTTGCCTCTAATTCGCCCCATGATGACGCGCGCTATTACAGAAAGTCGGTGTATCACCAATTTGCCATTCCCACTATGGACACCCGTTTAGTTACTAACGCTATCCCGGCCGTTATAGATAAAATTTACAAGCCGGGTATTTGTTTTTATCGCTGTGGCGTGGGACTTGTCGAGATTATATCCGCAGCTAATTATCAGGCTGACCTTTTTGCCGAGAGCAAAGATAACCCTAAATTGATGAATGTGCTTGACGCTGTCAATGATAGATATGGTAAAAGCACGCTCCAAATTGCATCAAAGGGTTTCACTAAAACTCATGAAATGAAACGACAGTTTATCACTCAACGAGCGACCACCCGATGGAGTGATATACCCACTATTCAATGTTGAACCACAGTTGATGGTAAAGCTTGATGGTAAAGCTTGATGGTAAATCGCGGCTCATAAAAACTCAGCAATCTGTTTTATTCATATCTCGCGTACTGAAACACGCAACCCGTATTGTTACGCTATTATTCATGCGTTCCCTTGGCGCTATTCATCATAAGTTTTTAAGAAAGGAGCTCATTTTAAAAAAAGGAGCTCTTTTTCAAAAAAGAGCTAGGGAAGTAACTTTACGATATCTTTTTCGATATCTTCAGGCTTCATGGTTGGTGCGTAGCGCTTTATCACATCGCCTTTATCACTTACCAAAAACTTAGTGAAATTCCATTTAATGCGTTTAGTGCCAAGTAAGCCGGGCGCTTTATTTTTTAATTCGGTGAAAAGTGGGCTCTCATTGTCGCCATTAACCTCAATTTTTTTAAATAAGGGAAAAGACACGCCAAAGTTTACTTCGCAAAATTGCGCAATTTCATCATCGTTACCTGGCTCCTGATGGCCAAACTGATCACAGGGAAACCCCAGTACTTCAAAACCTCTTTCTTTGTACTTTGTATACAGTGACTCGAGGCCTTTGTATTGTGGGGTAAAACCACATTTACTGGCGGTATTAACGATAAGCAGTGTTTTCCCCTTATACTGCTCAAGAGCAATATTTTCACCTCTATTACTTGCTACAGTGTGCTGATAAATAGTCAATTTCTTTCCTTTATATTTTTGTTAGTGTGAATTCTGATATTCTATTCGCCAAAAGAAGCTTAGCTTCTACTGTAAACAACAAGAGAGTATTTTGCATGTCAGATTTAAACGTAAGCTTTTTAGGACTCGGTGTTATGGGATTTCCTATGGCCGGACACCTAGCTAATGCAGGCTACAAAGTCACCGTTTACAACCGTACAGCATCGAAGGCAGAACAGTGGCTAGCAACTTACCCGGGTGCAGCGAACACGAGTTCCATAGCGAAAACCCCTGAAGAGGCGGCCGAGGGTGCAGATATTGTATTTATGTGTGTGGGTGACGACAACGACGTTAGAGAAATAGGTACTCGTGCACTTAGTAGAATGAAACCTGATGCGGTGTTAGTTGACCATACTACCGCGTCAGCTGATATTGCTAGAGAGCTTGATGCAGCATGCCGAAAGCAAAAAGTACACTTTTTGGATGCGCCGGTTTCTGGTGGGCAGGCAGGGGCTGAAAATGGACAGCTCACCATCATGGTGGGTGGAAAAGAAGCAAGCTTTCATCGCATTCAGCCAGTAATCAATAATTATGCTCGCCACAGTCAGCTTCTTGGAAAGTGTGGTAGCGGTCAACTGGCAAAAATGATGAACCAAATTTGTATCGCCGGTATTGTTCAGGGGCTTTCTGAGGCATTGCACTTTGGGCAAAAAGCTGGTCTCGACTGTAACGCGGTTATCGATGTTATTAGCAAAGGCGCGGCGCAATCGTGGCAAATGGAAAATCGCGCTAGCACCATGTTATCTAACACTTACGATTTTGGTTTTGCCGTTGACTGGATGCGCAAAGACTTGGGCATAGCATTAGATGAAGCAAAACGAAATGGTTCGACACTCGCGCTAACCGCATTGGTAGATCAATATTACGCCGATGTACAAAAATTGGGTGGCAGTAGATGGGACACTTCAAGCTTGCTGACACGCCTAAAGTAAGTTTATATGAACACCGTACTTGAGATAGCTAGCTGTTTGCCCTTACAGACAAGGTGAGCTGGGCGAGTCGCGCTGTGTTTGATTCGCTAAGGGCAAGCTCGGAAAGCGTATCTAACAATTGGTGAATATTAAATCGTCGGTATACTGCGGTATCAGCTTCAACCATACATTGTAATAGGTTGAGGCCGAATGCAGCAGTAGCGGGCGACAGTTGAAATGCATCATAAAAGTGCTTCATCGCCTGAGCGTATAAACCGTCAATGAAAAGTTGGGTCCCAGTGTCGTTAATCGCTACCGCGTGCTCATGATTAAGACCGAGGCGTTCACCTCCTGAAAAAATTGACTCCTCGTTCATCACCTGCTCAGAAATGCCCCGAATGTCGCTGTTCTTTTGTTTTGCCATCAGTAACAATTCACCTGCGCGACGCTCATCTCCCAAGCTGTGATGGACTTTTGCTGCGATAACCAGCATCGAAGGCTCGGTTCTGAGGTGGTTATCCATATAGTCAGGCTCAAGGAAATAAGCCGCTTTGTCTAAATCCCCATCAAGTACCGATGAAAAGGCGAGCAGGTAGTCTCGCTTTTGTAACGTTTGGGCGTCTGCCTGGTTTCGACCGGCAATGCCAACCAGCTTACGAGCTTGAGTTAAGCTTTCTTTCCGATTAGTCTGCGGAGAATCCTCTGCAAGCAGTAAATAAAATTCCGCTAGCTCAAAAGTGAAATCGTTGAATCTATCTTTGGCAGACCTATGTAGAGCTCGCTTTTTTTGCAGCAGGTCGATGGCTTCTACCACCTTATCTTGCTTTTGAAACGCTAGGCTTTTGAGCTTGGCCGCAGGTAAACTCAATTCACTAAACTTAATTTGTTCTAAGTACTTTTCAACATCCTCATAAGAGTGTTGTTCAAATGACAGAGACGCCAGCCATTCAAACGCTTCGTCTCTGGCTAAACTGGAGTTTACCATTGCGCTGAGCTGTTCTTTGCACTGTGGCCATTGACCAGCGGCATACTGGCATTTTATTTTTCCCCACTGTGCCCACAAAACTTTATCTGAGCGACTTAAAATATCGTCATAAATATTAAGCGCTCGTTGAACCTCACCATTACTGAATAATAATCGGGCGTACAACTTGCGAATATCTGAAACTAGGCGAGGGGGAATACCTTCTTTAATCTTAGTTCTTATGACACCTATCGCTCTTTCAAGCTGCTTATTATCAAGCGCTTCTAATATGTTTTTCACGAATTCGCGATAGTAGAGGTAATGTTCTATCTGACGGGAAAGGGATGCAATGGTGTAGGGCTTAATGAGCAACACATCGGGCTGTAGGTCCATGATTCGACCGATAACCTGTGGAGAGCGATCTGATGTAAGAAAAATCACACCAGTACTGGGTTTGATAAAGTCTGCCTCTTTTAAACTTTGCAGCCACTCTACACCCGTTTTTCCCTCGCCCAGGTGATAATCCATGATGAGCAATTCAAAATTCTGTTTTCGCAAGGCGGCTTTGAGCTCTACCCCCGAGGTGTAGCTACTAACCGATAAATTTGCGATAGACATAACGTGACCGCGCAATGCTGTGCGGGCGGTGGCGTTGTCTTCAACAATAGCTGCTCGTAATTCCACAAAAACCAAGGTTAGTGATAACTCTTTGGTTAGCTTACCAGCGAAGACTCAAAACTGCACGAAACAATAAAACCTTAGTATCCACATTCGCCAAAATTTAAGTTACACATTATCAGCAGCCTACTATCTGTATCCGTTCTGTTAAAAAAGCGGCTAATTTAACGGCTTGTGCAAACGCGAATAAAACGACAACGAGTCGTTGAGGCGTGACGGGCTTTAAAGATGCGCATGACAGAGAACAGTAAACATTAGTCCGCATTTTCGTCACATTTTATTTACGTCGTCGCAATTATAATTTAATTAATGTTTTACCTTTACGTTTACGTAAGGGGTAACTTTTAGTTATCGTGTTAATACAGTGTAAAGTCACAATAATGAAAGGCAATCCACATGAACTTTGAATTAAATGATGATCAACTGGCGTTTGAAGAGACAGCACGTCAGTTCGCACAACAAGAATTAGCACCACATGCTGCTACGTGGGACAAAGAGCACCACTTTCCAGTTGACGCCATTAAAAAGGCGGGCGAGCTTGGATTCTGCGGTTTATACACTCCAGAGGAAGCGGGTGGCCTAGGGCTTTCACGTTTAGACGCGTCAATTATTTTTGAGCAGCTATCGATGGGCTGTACGACTACCACTGCGATGCTCACCATACACAACATGGCCACGTGGATGATTGCTCTATGGGGTAGCGACGACGTAAAAGCCCAATGGTGTGATGAATTAGTCACAGGCGATAAGTTAGCGTCTTACTGTTTAACCGAGCCAGGCGCAGGTTCTGATGCCGCATCACTTAAAACCAAAGCCACAAAAACAGACGATGGTTATGTGCTTAATGGCGCTAAAGTATTCATTTCAGGTGCTGGTAGTACTGACGTATTGGTTGTTATGGCGCGAACGGGTGGCGACGGCCCTTCAGGTGTATCCGCTTTTGCCGTGCCGGCAGACAGCGACGGTATAATTTACGGTAAAGCCGAAGAAAAAATGGGCTGGAATGCTCAGCCAACACGAATGATCACCTTTGATAACGTTAAACTTCAAGACGCATGGCGACTTGGCGACGAAGGTGAAGGGTTTAAAATGGCGATGCAGGGTCTTGACGGTGGTCGTATCAACATAGCAACCTGCTCAGTAGGCACTGCGCAACAGGCCCTGAATGTAGCAAGAGACTATATGAACGAACGAGAGCAGTTCGGCAAGGCTATTGCGGGTTTCCAAGCGCTGCAGTTTAAACTAGCAGATATGGCAACAGAACTTGTAGCCGCTCGCCAAATGGTGCGCATGGCCGCATGCAAGCTTGATAATAATGACGTGGATAAAACCACCTATTGTGCAATGGCGAAACGGTTTGCTACTGACGTTGGCTTTAGTGTGTGTAATGATGCACTGCAGCTGCACGGTGGTTATGGGTATATTAAAGAGTATCCGTTAGAGAGACATTTCCGTGACGTGCGAGTGCATCAAATTTTAGAGGGCACTAATGAAATCATGCGCGTTATTATTGGTAGACGTTTGTTAGCAGATGAACGCAGCATTCTCTAGCCTTTAATCAAAATTAAAAATCGAAAATCAGTTTTAGGAAGTCGCAATATGGACTCGGTTGTTATCAAAGAAGAACTTTCGGCTAAAGATGGAAGCCATATTATTGGTCGGCTAACGCTGAACAAACCAAAGGCATTAAATGCGCTTGATTTAGACATGGCAACCATCATGCTGGATGCATTATTAGCTTGGCAAAGCAGAGATGATGTTGTCGCGGTTGTGATTGACGCCATGGGAGACAAGGCTTTTTGTGCGGGTGGCGATATTGTGTCTATGTATCGCTCTATGGTCGAGGCCGAAGGTGGAGTTCCAGAGTTTTTAGAAACGTTCTTTAAAACAGAATATACCCTTGATTACACCATTCACAACTATAACAAACCTATCATAGTGTGGGGTGCTGGTATCGTGATGGGCGGTGGAATGGGGCTGCTAAGCGGCGCTAGCCACCGAGTTGTAACCGAAACTTCACGCCTAGCTATGCCGGAGGTAAGCATTGGTCTTTATCCAGATGTAGGAGGGAGTTACTTTTTACCCAGACTACCTGAAAAGACAGGGCTGTTTTTAGGACTCACTGGCGGACAGATGAATGGTACGGACGCTCGATTTATTGGGCTAGGTGATCTGCTGGTGGCTTCATCTGAAAAAGATACGATGGTTGATAGCCTGTTGCAGCACTCATGGCAGCCAAACGATATGGCAGGTCAGGTTTCTACGCTGCTAAGCGCGTTGAAGCAGCCCGAAGAGCTTCCTCAAGGTAACATAGAGAAACACAGCGACCTGATAAATTCACTTTGCCAAGGCGATAGCGCAGAAGAAGTAGTTAACGCGATATTGAATTGCGATATGAAGGGCGATAAATGGCTTAGCCGCGCTCAATCTACGCTACAAAAAGGCTCGCCTATTACCATGCACTTGGTGTTCGAGCAGTGTCGTCGTGGTGCATCTATGACCCTCGCAGAGTGTTTTAAAATGGAGGTCAACATGTCATGCCGCTGCGGCGAAAGTGGCGAGTTTCAAGAGGGCGTTCGCGCCTTGTTGATAGATAAAGATATGTCACCTAAATGGAAATATGCATCTGTAGACAAAGTGCCCACAGAGGTTGTTGAGCATTTTTTCAGTTCACCATGGACAGAGGAAACTCATCCTTTAGCGTCTTTAGGAAAATAATTAGGTGTGAAAATCACTGACAGCAAACATGCGATTGCTGTCAGTGCATTCAATTTGATAAACTTAATATTATCGCAACCGACCTTAAGACCTCCACTATGTGGCTATGCCCACTTTGCAAAACACCTGTCTCGCTAAACGAAACCCCAATTCGCTGCATTAATAACCATAGCTTTGATAAAGCGAAAGCAGGTTACGTGAACTTATTACCCGTTCAGTTTAAAAAGTCAAAAATGCCGGGCGATGACAAAGCAATGGTAAGGGCAAGAAGAGAGTTTCATCAGCGAAACGCGTATAAACCGTTAAAAGACAGAATGTGCGAACTTATCGGCCTTCACTTAAACCCAAAAATAAAAGAGCGTGGACGTGTCAAAATCTACGATGCGGGATGCGGCGAGGGCAGTTATTTGAATGCAGTTGTAGCTGGTTTAAAAGAGAAAAGTTTTAAAGAGCACACGCTACAAAATCAAAAAATAAGCGGGCAAGCCTCTCAAGCACAATCTATTGAAGTTGCTGGTGCAGGCAGTGACATTTCCAAAATCGCCGTAGAGCTTGCTGCAAAGGCGTTTAAACAACACACCTTTGTTGTAGCCAGCAGTTTTGACCTTCCACTGGAAGCTAACAGCCAAGATGTAGTGCTTCAAGTATTTGCACCTGGCAGCAACGACGAATACCAACGCATCCTCACACCAGAACACGGGTTGTTGATCACCGTAGACCCAGCGGAAGATCATTTATATGAAATAAAGCAGCGGGTTTATGATGCTCCAGAAAAGCATCAGCTCGACGTGAGTGGTCGTGAAGGGTTTTCGATATTGACTCGCGAGACATTGCGTTTTGAAATATCGCTTTTAAACAACGAGCATGCATTATCGCTAGTGAAAATGACGCCTTTTTATTGGAAGTTACCTCAAGAGAGCATTACGGACATGGTAAATGCACTGACCACTGTGACCGCCCATTTTCACATTCAAGTGTGGGAAACGTGTGTATGAGCAAGCTTAAAGGCCTAAGTTCTCATCAGAAGAACACTCAACAGAAGCACACTCAACAGAAGCACACTCAACAGAAGCACACTCAACAGAAGCACACTCAACAGAAGTACACTCAGCATAAAGCGTTGTTTTTAGACAGAGACGGCGTGATAAACGTTGACCATGGCTACGTGGGTCATTACGACAACTTTGATTACGTTGAAGGTATATTTGACGTGGTAAGAATGTATGCCTTAGCAAAGTATAAAATTGTTATTGTCACCAATCAAAGCGGCATCGCGAGAGGACGCTATACCGAAGCCGACTTCCATGTGTTGATGGATAGGGTAAAAGAGGATTTTGCTGATAGGGGCGTGCCCGAGGTTGCTGTGTATTTTTGTCCTCATCACGTTGAGGGCAGCGTAGCAGAGTATGCCATTAACTGCGCATGCAGGAAGCCAAAGCCAGGAATGTTACTGCAAGCGTCACAAGAGCTCGGCATAGCACTTAATGATAGCGTACTTATTGGTGATAGCTGGAGAGATATTGAGGCAGCGCACGCGGCTGGCCTGAAGAAAAGTATCTACTTTTCTGAAAATGCCATACCCGCTGGCGCTACTATAAATGGTGTGCGTAAAGTTGTGTCCTTACAACAGCTTACTGCAATAGAGTGAGCGAGTGAAGAGAGCCGGTAAGGTGAAGAATAAGTTATGCGTAACCTCTTCTCCACCTTGTTGGGTTTTATTTTAACGTAAACCACTAACTTAGATGGGACCGCCTAGAACCGTTTGCGTAATACTGCTCGCTTAAAACGGCTTAGTCAGTTCTGTGTAGAAAAGCGAGACATGTGCTTTATCGCTTGGCTAAGCAGGTCTACATTCAAAGCATCATTGCTACGCTTACCAGTAGCCATTTCTGTTATTTCGTAACTGCCGTTGCTTAATACGTCTGTACGTTTTCCCGCATGAAAAACAACAATGCGCTCCCCAGATGTACTCACTAACCAAGGGCGTGTTGGCGCTAGCAGACTTTGTCCCGTCGAATAAAAGGTACTGGGCGCATTGCAGCCTAGTGCTTTTAAGATGGTGGGTGCCAGGTCCTCGGTGCTCGCAACGTTCGCTCGTAGTGGCAGGTTGCTATAGAGCACGCCTTTACTGTCATCACTTCCGTAGCCAGTCGCGACAATTACATCGTGTTGTCTTTGTATCGCATTCCCAATGTAATCCTCAATATCAACGCCGTCCATAAAGGCAATATGCAGGCCGTCATGCTCGTTTGATTGAGGCTGTTGGTAGCCGGATAGTTGCGACATTGGAAGGGGACTATCACTGTGAACCGATACAGGCATACCAGAGCCTAAAGGTAGCGCTAACATGACGGGGCGTTTTTGAGAGAGTGCGTCTTGATAAATTTCTGGCACACCGAACAAGGCCGTGGTCATCAAGCCTTCTAAACTGCTTGCTGTTGAGTAGTAATTATCAAGCCGGTTGAGGTTGAGTGATGTGCTTAAATCATTAATTGCCACGTCATCAGTTTGCACTACCACCGTCAGGTTCTTGCTGGTGTCTACAGAACAATAAACCGGCTGTGCTGGATAGGTTGTGCTGTGGAACTCGGGGTTAAACTGCAGCTGTTTACGCTCTTCATAAGCGGCAAGGTCTAATAACCCATAGCGAGACATGGTAGTTTTTGCCGTCGCTGGATAAGACAGCGGAAACATATTGTCTTGTTTGATGATGGGCTGATATAGCTTAGCATCCGCCCATACATGAACCGCATGGCTTGTGACAAAACAGGCTACGAAGAAGGTAGTAACCGGCACACCTATTTTGTATTTTGTAAAACGCTCTACGCGTTTATAAATGGCATTTGCTAACACTAATTGAAAGCTAAGCCACACAACAAAAAGCAAAAACAAAAATCCCCACTGCTGCCAATTCTCTATCGCTATTTGAGACTGTGCCTCGCTGCGAAGCAAGTCTGCCGCGTGAAAGCTAATGTGAAAGCCCGTGCGATTGAACAGCAGCGCGTCAAACGCTAGTAAGGCGAGGCCTACGGCGGCAATGACAGACGCACTGGCTTTAATAACCCGGGAATTACTCACGAGATAACATAAAGGGAGTACAAAAATGACAAAGCCGAAAAAGGTCATGAAACTAATATGACCAAACCAGTTTGCCAGCAAAAATACCGTTCCCACACCAGTGCCAGGCATTGGAGAAGAAAAGACAAAAATAGATGCGATTACAATCGCAATAATGATATTCGCTAGGGCAAACCAATGCCCCCAGTTTACTAGCTTTGTAACGCGCTGGCGGCGAGGAGATTCGGCAAGTATCATAGAACTACCTTATTACGCTTTGACACTTTTCTTCAACACGTCGGCAAATTGAGAAGCCATCGCTTCGCGGTTTTCTGCTTTAACTTGCGTATTTAAGATATGGGTAATGACATTGCCTAACACCATAAGTGAAAGATCGCGATTTGCACCACTTTCTTCAAGTGTTAATATTACCTTGTTCATCAGCGCTTCGAATTCGTCGTTGCTGTAACGGCTATTTTGGGGCATTGCTACGCCTCTTTTTTATGTTTTCTTTGATAAAAAGAATGGTTTTACTCGTAAAATGATTATAATCGTTGTTTGAGTGAGTACAATCATTCATTCTAAAAACCCACAATTCTTTGGGCATTTCATACACTTTTTAAGCAACAGGACACCCGATCAATTATGAGTGCACTGATTCACCACTTTGTTGTTCATCGTTTAATCGTTAACAAAGAAGAAAAAATAGAAGCGATCCCTCGCGATAAATGTTTAGCGGTTACCCCAGAAATAGAGTCACTCGCTCATCAAATTAATCACAGTTTTAATGCTAAACCTGGCAAGGGTGTTGGCCATTTTGTTTCAGAAGTGCCTCGCAGCGCCGATGTTAGCGATAGCGACGAAGACAGCTCACAAGAGAATACAGTACAAAACGTATCAGGTTTCGCTGAGGGTTTAAAAAATTATCTAAGCGCACACAAAGCAGGGGGCGACAATGTGGAAGACGCATTTCACGATTTCTCTGTTGATGCCACTCATCGCCTGGTTAAAACCCTCGCAGACACAGGTACGGTTGAAACGGGCTTTTTAATATTTTGTCAGTATGAGTATCTATCTACGCAGTTTCTTATGATCGCGTTACTTAACACGCGCTCCCACGTTGAGGTTACCAATTCTCTGGACTTATCATCAAGAGAGCATCTCGATTTAGCGAGAATGCAGTTAGCCGTTCGTTTCGATTTAACGCAGTGGGACATTCAGCCTGAACAACAGCGTTACGTGAGCTTTATTAAAGGCCGAATGGGCCGCAAGGTATCAGACTTTTTCATGCAGTTTGTTGGCTGTGAAGAGCTTGTTGATGTAAAACAGCAAAATAAACAGCTTATCTCTTCGGTTGATGCTTATTTGGCCAGCGAATCTCTCGACCCACAAGAGCAGCACCAACATCGAGAGGAAGTAAAATCCTATTTTAAAGAGCAAATTGATGCTGGCGAGAGTTTATCGGTAGATGAATTGGCCAACCGCTTGCCTTCAAATGAAGAAACGAAGAACAATTTTGCCGCGTTTACCGACTCACTTGAAGTGCCGCTGGAAAAAGAGATTCAGCCTGATCCAGCTGCGCTTAAACAGCTGGCGAAATTTACAGGCCAAGGCGGTGGCGTGTCGGTAAGCTTCGAACGCAAACTGATGGGGGATAGAGTGTTTTATGACCCTGCCACCGACACCCTAACTATCCGCGGGATTCCACCGAATTTAAAAGATCAGCTCAATCGTCAGTCCTCTATGGACTAATGACTGCGCTCAAGTGATAAAAAAAGTATACTAGCAACAGAAAATAAACTCGATTAAAGGGTGTTATGCAATTATTTGTAAATGATTTGACAGTAATGGACTTTTCTTACCTGTGTCCGAAGCGCGGAATGGTAGGGGAAAGTTGGATTGTCGATGTAGTATTGGACGGCGAACTGAACGAAGAGAGCATGGTCCAGGATTTTGGGCACGTGAAGAAAAATCTCAAGCGATTGATAGATGAATATGTCGATCATAAACTTTTAGTGCCCGCAGAATATGCTGGGTCAGAGGTTATTCACGATGAAGACAGCGAGCAAGTTGAAGTGCGTTTTAGTCGTGAGAACGGCGAGAAAATAATGCTTTATTGCCCGGCTGAAGCCTACGCCATTTTATATTCCGATGTGATCACCATGGACTCGGTAGGGGTTTATCTTAAAGAGGTGCTTGCGACGCATCTTCCCGAGAATGTAGATAATTTGACATTGAATCTACGAACGGAAGTAATAAGTTCGCCTTTTTATCACTATACCCACGGACTTAAAAAGCACGACGGCAACTGTCAACGTATTGCACACGGTCACCGGTCTCGTATCGACATTTATCTCGATGGTAAGATATGTGAGGAAAGCCAAACCTATTGGGCAAAACGTTGGGAAGACATCTACGTTGCCACTCGCGAAGACGAAATTAAGTACGCTGACAGAAAGTTATCGGGCTCTGTTGACGCACCTGAAGACTATTTGTGTTTTGGTTATGAGTCTTCGCAAGGGTACTTTGAGCTACTTATTGCAAAAGCCGTGTGTGAAGTGATTGAGACAGATTCCACGGTAGAGTGTCTAGCGCAGTACTTGCTAGTGGAACAAAAGAAAAGAACGCCAAACGGCGAATGCAAAGTGGTTGCATACGAGGGCGTTGGCAAGGGCGCATTAGTTTCTGGGTAACGCGTAACCGAAAAGTTGGGGTGCAGCCCTGGCGTCTGTGCTCTAGCTCCTGTGTCCTGTTTATCTGTATTAGAGACTCTGCGACGCACACATTTTTGTTGGTAAAGGATGTCGACCTCATGAAGTTTTCACTGAATACTAGAAATAGAAGTACGCAATTCACTTCTGTGCTAGCCGCATTTGTTATCGTTAGCTTTTCTATAAACGCTTATGCTACCAACGTGTACTCCACTGGCGCTTTTACAGGTAGCTCACTCCCAGGTAGCTCACTTCCAGGTAGCTTGCGCCCGAGCAGCGATGCGCCCAATATTGCCCTCAGAAATAGCTCGGTCGCGGGGGCTACGCTATCCACTGGCATTGCGGCGCAAAGCAGTAAAATGGATACCGAGCCAAGCGATAACAAGCAACCATCACCACTTGTGTTAAACGGCGTATTTACTCAAGGTGCATTGTTACGCGGTGAAGTACCTATAAATGCAACTGTGACCCTAAATGATGCTGCGGTGCCCACAAATCGTGATGGAAAGTTTGTTATTGGTTTTGAGCGAACTGCACCGCTTGAACATACCCTTACAGTAACCCTTGCTGATGGCAGTGAAACAGTGCGCCACATTTCGTTAGAAAAGCGTGAATACAATATTCAGCGTATCGACGGTTTAGAACAAAAGATGGTAACGCCGCCGGCATCGGTCACTCAGCGTATTAAGCAAGACAACATTAACGTGGCAAAAGCGAGAAGCACTAACAGTGATTTAGACGCGCTATTTACTCGCTTTACCTGGCCCGCTAAAGGCCCCATCACCGGCGTATATGGCAGTCAGCGGGTGTTAAACGGCGTGCCTAAGTGGCCACACTACGGCGTAGATGTGGGCGCTCCAACGGGAACACCTGTTTATGCCCCTGTTGATGGCATTGTCACCATGGCAGAGGATTTATATTACTCAGGTAATACTCTCATTCTCGACCATGGGATGCGGGTATTTTCTACCTTTCTTCATTTAAACAGTATGACCGTTAATGTTGGTGATAGGGTAAAAAAAGGCGAGCAAATTGGTACAATCGGCGAAACGGGGCGGGCCACGGGTCCACACTTAGACTGGCGTATTAATCTTGGTAAAATGCGCTTAGACCCGCAAACTATTGTATCTGGTACTCCAGAATAAGGACGGAATTGACTAAACACTTTTTACTTCAGCGTGGCGTTTAACAATCATTTCGATAAACAAGCGCCTTGATAAACAAGAGCCTCGTTCAACCAAGGTTTTTATGACACAAGGCAGCGCTGCAGTGCGCCGTCTCAGCGCACCGACTTTTGACAAATTACTTAACGCCAAGCCAATGACTAAACACGTCTGCGTCGTTTATCTCAAAAAATGCCATGTCTTTTCTCGCTTCCATGATAGGTAAAGTCACGTTTAACAATTGGCCGTCTCGAATTAAGCTGACTTCTGCTGTTGACTCTAACGTTGTATCCAAAATACGTTGTAGCTTGCCTTGAGAAACCACATGCCCATTTATCGCAATAATATTATCGTTCAGTAGGATCCCCGCGTGCATGGCGGCAAGCCCCTCAAATACTTGAGCAACAGTTAATCCTAATGGGGCGGGTTTAAGCGTTGCGCCAAGCTGTCGTTTCATTGGCGCCTTCAATGATAAGCCGCCTTTATCTTCGCTAGATACCTTTGCCCGAGTGCGAAGTGCAATACCAATTCGTTGGACTAATGCTTCTAATTCAACGTCGTCTGTGTGGTATACCACGCGATTTAAATAATCTGATACATCAATATCAAAGTGGACTTTACATAACGTCTGTATGACATTATCCGGCGTTCCACTCTCATCTTTACCGTACTGCTGCCATAAAACACGCATGACATCGTCAAGGCACACCTTTTCGCCAGATTGCTCTCGCAATAGTAAATCGAGCCCTAGCGCGATAATACCGCCCTTGGTGTAATAGCTAACAATATTGTTAGTGGCACTGGCGTCTTGCTTGTAAAATTTTGTCCATGCATCAAAACTACTTTCGGCCGCACTTTGCTTAAATCGTCCAGCGTTTTGCAAAAGCCTACTTATATTTTGAGCAACAATATCGAGGTACTTTTGCGCTGGTATTGTGCCAACACGAGCAAGGGTGACGTCGTCATAGAAACTGGTAAATCCTTCGTATATCCACAGTTGGTTGGTATAGCTTTCTTTGGATAAATCCGGTTTTACCATCACATTAGGTTTAATGCGTTTCACGTGCCATGTATGAAAAAACTCATGACTACAAAGACTTAAAAACGTAACGTATCCATCTGTCTTTTCTTCGCCGTCACCAATCAGAGGAAGCTCAAAGCGAGGGTAGAGCAATGCCGTAGAATATTTGTGTTCTAACCCACCAAAACCGTTATCGGCTAGCAGGGTCATAAACAGGTAATCTTTCACTGGATAGGGCGTGCCAAAAAGTGACAGGTGATGTTGGCATATAGGGGTTAAGTCTTTTGCAATTCTCGCATAATCAATGTTGTTGTTACCTGAAAATAGCAGCGTGAAGTTCACATTATCTACTTCAAACTCATAGGTGTCGGCAACGCCTACATAAATGGGATGATCGATAAACTCATCATAATTTTTCGCTCCAAAATACCACGCCCTCGCATTGGCATTAGCATTGGCATCGGCGTCTATCTTACTATTTAAAGAACAGGGCGCTCGCGTTTCCATAGACGTATGCGCACTCCAGTTGGATGGAATAGCATCGTCTAGTGTTATTTCAAGCTGATGCTGTGAGTTTTCAAATTCTGCAATATGTAAAAATGCACTGGTTCCATTGATAAACGCATATTCATGATTGATGAAGGCAGACCGAATAGATAAGTCATTAGCATAAATCGTATAATCGATAATGCAGGCCTCACCATCAGTCTCTATTGACCATGTTTGTTTGTCTAACTTCTCAATGCTAACGGATGATTGAGTAAAGGCTTCTGCTGCTGATGTATTCGCCGCTGTTTTCTTTGCAGACAGCGAGACAATGTTCTTTGCGAAATCGCGAACCATATAACTACCCGGTATCCAACTAGGTAAGGAAAGCGTTAGCGAAGAGGCGCTATGAGCTGGAATTGATAGCTGAACATCGAACTGATGACCCTGCCACTGAGATAAATTAAGAGAAAAATGCAACGTGTTATCAGACATAAAAACTCATTTTATTTACGTAGTTAAGAACTAGTGTACTATAAGTGAATACTGAAGTGAGCGTACTTAAGCATCAAACGTGCAAGACACTATCTGAAATATTGTCTAAGCCAAATGTGTTTCTAATAAGCGATAGCGCGACCGATATTGCTTCTAACAGGATGAGAAGGGCTGAGTAGTAAACCTATGGTTGAAAGAACTAGCACTAAAACAATAAGCGAAGAAGATTTTGAGGCGCTCAATGCGTTTCAACCAGGGGATGTTGTTGATCTTGAGATCACCATGCCTGCGGCTTCTAAACGCGTCAAAACTGAATATTTAGGTATGCATACCAACGAATGTATGATGTTTCATATTCCGACTTCATCAAAATGGATAACGGTAAGAGATGCGTTAACGGTTGATAATGATATTGTGGTTCGCTCGATAGTCGAGGGAAGCACCGGGCAAGTCATTGCTTATCGGGTAAAAGTGCTGAAGCTACTTTCTAAACCTGCTGGCATATTAATTACCAGCTTTCCTTCACGTATACAGCGAATAGGGCTTCGAGCCTCAACACGTTCACTACCTGGCGTTGCCATAAACATCAAGTCAGAGGTTTTCGAGGGCGATGAAGATGCGTCAGGCATCATCGTCGACTTATCAAAACACGGGTGTAAAATAGGGCTTCAGGTGAATCCTGAGTGGCCCACTTTGATTGACAATACCGAAATAACACTTGTATATATGCTCGATGGTGAAGCGGTTGAAATTAAAGCCATAGTCAAAAATCACAAGTTAGATAATCGCATAGTCTATTACGGGCTCAAATTTCAAACTGGTGATGCAATGATTGGCGAGTTGCTCGCAAGACATACTTTGGTGTCATAGCTTTTTTAAAACTGACCCTATGTGTTTTCATCAAAAGCGGTACTGTCACCAAAAGAGGTACTGTCACCAAAAAGTAAACGGCCATCAAAAGAGGCAGTGGCAACATAACGCGGGGATGGGTATATATTATCATCCACTGTATAATTTTTGATCTTAATGTAAGCATTTTATTTGCTAGTAAGCTAAGTAAAAACCTAACAAACTCATAATTCAAATAATAAGGTGAGGGACAATGAGAAGTATTGAAAGGCTGCTGATGCAGTACGGTGAAAGCCATCAAAATAAGACTAACGTGATAATTCACGCTATTGCAGTGCCGAGTATTTATTTGGTAACCCTTGGCTTGCTTTGGAGTATACCTACCCCAGAGGCTATCGCGCATTTTGATATTACGTGGGCGCACATCATCGCTATTCCGGTACTGTATTACTACTTTTCGTTGTCTGGTCCTATTGGTGCGGCTATGACATTACTGACTATCGCGTGTTTTGGCGTGGTAAATCTGTTGGTTCACTTCGATATTTCTGTTTGGCAATTCAGCTTAGCGCTGTTTGTAGTTATGTGGATTTTACAATTTGTTGGCCACAAAATAGAGGGGAAAAAGCCCTCATTTTTCGAAGATCTTCGTTTTCTGCTCGTTGGGCCTGCATGGTGGTGGGTTCACTGGCTTAAGCGTATGAACATTAGTTATTAAAGCAGTTACACAATTAGCCCGGCGTGTTGACGTTGATCTTTTCGTTTTGTCGTTACAAAGCGCTTATTGCTGCGAAAATACACAGTAAACGTCAACTCGCTCCTAGCTGCGACCAGACGCACTACCTACACGACCAAGCTGCTTGGGTCATTAAATTCCAAGCGTATAATCTCACTATAAGCTCTATATTTGGTAATAATAAGTTGGTGTTACAGTGAGTCGCTTCCAGCGAGTAATCGAAAGTAATGAGCGTTTATTTTGGACTTTGCACAGTGCAGGGTGGGCAGGATTTGCGCTAATTTACTACATAGGCTCTTTTCTACATGATGTAAGATCCATTTGGGTTTTCATTATCATGCTTAATGCATATGCAGGTTGGTTACTGACTATTCCGTTGCGCTATGTATATCGGTGGGCTCGAAAGCGTTCTCCACTCAAGATGATCCTCATTGTTATCGCATCGTGCTATATCGTGGCGCTGGTGTGGGCTGTAGTAAAAAACATCAACTATTGGGAGATTTACAAACACGGTTATCGCCCAGACGAATGGTATATGTACTTCACCAACACCATTAACTCGTTGATTATGGTTGGTTGTTGGAGTGGTGTTTATTTTGGTATCAAAAACTTTCAAATGCTGCAAAAAGAGAAGCAAAATGCGCTCAAAGCCAGCACTATGGCACATCAGGCTCATATCAAGATGTTGCGATATCAATTGAACCCTCATTTTCTATTTAACACGCTTAACGCTATCTCAACGTTAATCCTGTTGAAGGAGAATGACACTGCCGAAGCTATGGTTTCTAAATTAAGTAACTTTTTGCGTTACTCACTTGATAACGATCCCATTAAGCGAGTTCCGCTAGGCCAGGAAATAAAGGCACTTCGTCTCTATCTTGAAATCGAAAAAGTGCGATTCGACGACCGCTTAGAAGTCATCTGGGATATCGATACAAAATGCGAATCGGCATTGGTACCGAGTATGATACTTCAGCCCATAATTGAAAATGCCATTAAACATGCCATTTCTAAAATGGAAAATGGTGGCCAAATTGCGATAACGGCCCGTACCTTCGGCAATGACTTACTGATGGACGTGGCCGATAACGGCCCTGGTGCTGATATAAAAGATGGCAAATTGAGCCGTAAAAATGGCGTAGGACTTGTGAACATAAAAGAGCGCTTACAATCGCTTTACCAACGCAACTTTGCATTTTCTATTGAGCACAATCAGCCCTCGGGTGTACGAGTACGAATTCGTATTCCCTATGACGTAAAGGACGTATGATATGACCAAGCAAATGATTAAAACCATTGTGGTAGACGATGAGCCTCTTGCTCGCAGAGGGTTACGTGCAAGGCTTGAACGTCATAGCGATATTCAAGTGCTGGCCGAGTGCCAAAATGGTCTTGAGGCGGTAAGCAGTATTTCTCAACATCGCCCGGACCTCGTTTTTCTCGATATCCAAATGCCAGGGCTCAATGGATTTCAAGTCATTCACAAACTTCGTGAACTAAAACAGCCCATTCCAATGATTGTTTTTGTCACCGCATACGACAGCTATGCGATTAAAGCGTTTGACGTGCATGCGTTGGATTATCTATTGAAACCAGCAGATGACGAGCGACTTGGCGCAGCCCTCGATAAGGTAAGAGAATACACCAGCACGGCACACCAAGACGAACAGTCACAAAAGTTAGTGAGTTTAGTTGCAGAATTAACAGGCGACGACTGTGAAGAAATTTTACGCAAGCTAGCGAATGGTGAACCGGTAGAAACCAACCCTTACCCAGACGTGCTTGCTATTAAAGATGGCTCTGAAGTGACACGAGTCAATGTTCAAGATATTCAGTGGATAGATGCGGCTGGCGATTACATGTGTGTTCACGCGCTAGACGGTATGCACATCATGCGTAAAACCATGAAAGAGTTGGAGCAGGAATTGAACCCTCAGTTCTTTGTCAGAGTTCATCGCTCCGCAATTGCAAATATCCGTTTTGTGAAAAAACTAGTGAGTCATATTAGCGGCGAATACCACCTCATTTTACAAAATGATACCGAGCTAAAGGTGAGCAGAAGTCATCGCGACAAAGTGAAAGCTGCAATGAAGATGTAGTTGAGGTTTGGGCCTAAATTAACGCTTTTTTGCATTTTTACCGATAAAAAATGACTTTAATCATTGAATGGAAAAGGTTAGACGGTACTAACCATACCTTTTATTCATTATTGATTTCATTAAGGCAACTTGTGCGCTGTTTAAGGGTTTATTGTCACTGGTTGTGGTGAGCGGCACCGTAGTGGGTTCTCTGTTCACTTCTCCTACCATGACATTGTTCGTATCTGTACCCACTAGACTTACCGCGTATTCGCCTAATGAAGTCGCAAGTAGCCTGTCGTTGCTTACCGGAGTACCTCCTCGCTGCACATGTCCAAGAGTTACCGGTCTGACATCAGTAATTCCACTGTCGTTAAGCGCTGTAGTAAGGGCCTGCAGCCCTTGCGGCCATACGTTTTCTGCCACTACCACAATAAAGCTTACCGAGCCTCTCACGCGGCGCTGAGCATGAATTTGTGTGAGAATTTTCTTTATCTCACTTTCTGGCGATTCAAAGAATTCGGGTAAAATAACATAATCTGCTGCTGACGAGAGCGCTGCGTTCAGCGCTAAGAAACCGGCGTGCCTTCCCATCACCTCAACTAAAAATATGCGTTCAAATGCATCTGCAGTATCTCGTACCTTATCGATTGAGTTCATTGCAGTATCTATAGCAGTGTAATACCCAATGGTGGCATCGGTGCCGGCTATATCATTGTCTATCGTGCCTGGAATACCGATAATTTGACCATGGTAATGGTCGGCCAGATGTGTAGCCCCGCGAAATGAACCGTCACCACCAATAACAAGAAGAGCATCTACGCCTGCCTCGGACAAATTAGCAGCCGCTTGCTTTAATCCCGCTTCTTCAGTGAAGGCTTTACACCGAGCGCTGTGCAATACGGTACCCCCTTGCTGAATAAGGTTGTGAGTAGAGTCTAGCGAAAGAGAGATAGATTCTTGTTTAATTAATCCATTGTAGCCATGAAGATAACCTATTAAATCGTAATTCCGCTTTTTGCAGGCAATCACAATTGCCCTAATACATGCATTCATACCCGGTGCATCACCACCCGACGTTAATACTGCGACACGTTTTGACACAATAAAATCCTTCTCAGTAGGTTTCGTTCTTATAGTATGAAAAGTAGAGCAGACTGTCTGGAAGGTAAAGCCATTTATATTGCACTTTTTCCATCTTAGCGGTCTATACAGTATTACGCTCTTTGCACACAACATATTGAAGGCTAATCAAAATGCGCGTTGCTATTATCTTTGTTCTGCTACTTTCTCTTACAGCGTGTACCTCTAAGCTCGCTTACGACAACTTAGATTGGTGGGTATATTGGTATCTAGATGATTATGTAGAGCTTAACGATGAACAAGAAGAACGGTTTGATGACTACTTAACCAATTGGCTTCAATGGCATAAACGAAGTGAGTTGAAACGCTATGAAAATCAGCTTAAAACGCTGAAACAGCAAGTACTAAACAGCGAATTAGATTACGATACGGTTTATGCGCATATGAACGATGTGAGAACGCATTGGGAAAGGGTGAGGGCACAGATTAGCCCAGAACTTGCTGAGCTGGCTGTAGATCTTACTGACCAACAAATAGTGTCCTTATTCGCCACACTAGAAAAAGACAACAAGGAAGAAGAAGAGGAGCGGCAAGAGTTTCTCGAACAGTCAGAGGCAGAGCGCAGTGAAAAGCGTATTGAGCGGATGACTGACAACGTGGAAGAGCGCATTGGCGCTTTGTCTGAGGAGCAAAGACAAATTATTGCTACCTACAACGAACAGTTTGTGTCAACGTCTGACGAATGGTTGCAGTATCGCAGAAAAATTCAAAATGCAGCCCGTCGACTATTCATTACCAAAACCACTAATCCAAATTTTGTCCAAGACTTAACTTATTTAATGCAAAATCCAGATAAATACCGAAGCGAGGACTATCAGCAAGCAAGCGCCCATAATATGAAAGTGGGAGCAACCATGATTGCGGAAGTTGCATCCACACTCAGCGATTCTCAAAAGAAAACCCTGGTAGAGAATATTGATGAATTTATTGAGACTGTGGGTAAATTTCAAAAGTAGTCGTAAATCAAAAAAGTTATAAGCCAAGAAAAAGCGATAAATCGTCCCGTAAATTCGAGTACTTTTCGCTGTAGGCGTCTTTAAGTGGGATATTGTCCAATAATTTATAAAGGCGCCTGCATTCTCCTGCCATCTGAGAGTCTGCTTTGTTTATTATTTTAAATAGCTGAAGAAGGCACTGAAGCAGGTTCAAGGCTACGCCAATATTCACTGGGGCATAATTTTGGGCCAGAGCAAACGACGCTTTTGCTCGCTCAAATGAGTTCTGTTGATAGTGCTGAATACCTTCGCGGTTAAATTGCTGATAATTTGCCAAGTTGGTCTTTGCTTTTTCTGCCTTTTGTTCAAGCATTGAAGCGCTATTCTGATCTAATTCATCTGTTCTGGTTGCCACAATTTTCGACAGCGCAAGAGCATCATCGTACTCTCCCAATGTGTACATCACGTTAATACTATCGGGGAGATAAGCTGTGGGAGGCTCGGCGTACTTCTCCTCAATGGCAACTTGAGAGTTAACCAAGTGCTTTTTAGCATCAATCAACTTGCCGTCTATTGCGCTCACCCTGGCGTTGACAATATTTCCAAAAATGTCCACATCAAAATTTCGATCCATTTTCACAAGATGTTCGTCAAACTTGCCCCGTTGAAGTGCTAGCAATGCCTCTTGTTGATATTTGTTCCGCAGTTTTTGGTCTTCTGAATGCTCGGCAACATCTAGCAGGCTGCGTATTAACGTACACCAATGCAGACTGTTTTTATGTACGGTACGTTTAGATAAATTCCAAATAGCGCTGCACGAGAGAGACGCAGTGACGAAATCAAGATTTTGCTTTGCTATTTCGCAGGCTTGTAAATGACGGGAAACAGAGTAGGGCGATAGTTTTATTGCTTCCTTGATTGCGCTTAAGGCGGCTTCTCGGTTTTCTAACCCTTGATGGGCAAGCGCCAATATGTCGTTCGCATCAGCGCTAAAACGATTCCGCTTAAGGATTTTCATCGCGATAGTGATAGCCTTGTCGTACTCGGCGTTTTGAATGTAGGTTTTTCCCAATGCAATTTGAGCCCACAATACAGGCTTGCCGCTAGTGTAGGGGGCTAAGATAGCCAACGCCCGTTTACAGTCGTTTTTACGACAATAGGTTTCAACTAATAGCTGTTCACAATGGCCTTTGTAATGAGAAGGTTCTTTATACAGTTTGTTTAGCACTGTTATTGCATCAGTAAATTGCTCCTTCTCAATGAGCTCATAGGCATGCTGTAGAAACTGTCGTTTTTGCCATGCTCTGCTAATTCTGCTCTTCAATTGAACCTGTGAAAAGGGCTTAACTAAAAAATCATCAGGTCTTCTATCAATAGAACCAAGAACCATAGAGCGAGTACTATCTGCACTTATCAAAATAAATACAGAGGTCGTTTTTATCAGTCGCTTGACTCTTAGCTCTTCTACTAATTCATAGCCATTTTTGTAATCTGCACCTAAATGCAGATCGCACACCACAATATCAAACTTTGTGCGTTTGGCTTCAGAAATAGCGTGTTCTGCCGAGGATTTTGTCACGATGTTGGTCGCGCCCATCGATTGCAATAATCCTTTAAGCATAAGCAGAAATGGTCGCTGATCTTCAACAATCAGTACTCTTTTATCACTGTATTTCACTGCATCCCCAAAGATTTGCAGAGCAAGAATACATAATGATGGTTTAAAAATTCGTAATGAGCAATTTGATCCTTCAGAATATTCTTATTCAGCCGACAACTAACGTATGAATATCACTACAGTTTTTCATCATGAGCGTTGAGCAAGTCAATTCAAACAGCACTGTTGAATTAGACCCTAGTTATCGCTGGGAGTTTGACGGTACATTGGCAAAAGCCTCCTCACAAGGTTGCTTGTTTGCTCTTTATCTAGCCATGCATGAAAATGCGTTAGCCCATCCTATACATCTAACTCCACATGCAAAGAGCGAAGACTTACCCTATCAAAACGAAATAAGTAACCTCAGTCATTACAGGCAGCCCGCATTACAAGCTGCAGATAAAGACTGGGCGAATATGGCTACGTTGGCATCACTCATGTCATCTGATTTAGCCTCTGCTCGTTTATTCTTATCGATGAACCCTTCACCACTTGCCCAATCTGACGACGCTTCACGCATACCGGATGATGTAAAAGATAACTGTAGCTTAGGCACACAAAAGCGTTTAGCGAATCTTTACAGAAGTGATATCAAAGAAGATAACACCATGTTGTATGACATCATTAGCGCTAAAAACTCTAATGAAGAGGCTATTAGGATGGCAGTGTAGGGCAGTTTTATTGATTTAGATCTACTGCAACAGCGTTCTCTCGATTTTCCCATTGGTTTTACCTATCGTTTTGGTATACTGCGCGCCGCATTTTGCACTGGTCTTACGCTCCAATCAGCAAAGGTTAAAACAATGTCTACACAATCTGAATCAAAATATATTGTATGCGCGATGTACAAGTTCGTTGCGCTTGAAAACTTTAAGGCGATGCGCCAACCACTTACTGATGTCATGGAAAAAAATGGCATCAGAGGCACGCTACTACTCGCTCATGAAGGGATAAACGGAACCGTTTCCGGTCCTAGAGAAGGTATCGATGCGTTAATCAGTTACTTAAACAGTGACGAGCGGATTAACCCTATTTCCTGTAAAGAGTCTCTTCACGACGAGCAACCTTTCTATCGCACTAAAGTGAAACTTAAAAAAGAAATTGTCACCATGGGTGTTGAAGGGATAGACCCACGACGAACCGTAGGAACCTACGTAAAGCCCAGTGAATGGAATGACTTAATAAGCGACCCAGACGTTACCGTTATCGATACGCGCAATGGCTATGAAATAGAAATTGGTACGTTTAAAAACGCGATAGACCCAAAAACCGATACTTTCAGAGAGTTTCCTGAGTACGTCGCTAAGACCCTCGACCCAGCTAAAAACAAGAAAGTGGCCATGTTCTGCACAGGCGGAATACGCTGCGAAAAATCTACTGCCTATCTCAAAGAACAAGGCTTTGAAGACGTTTATCACCTGGAAGGCGGAATTCTTCAATATTTAGAAGATGTGCCAAAAGAAGAGTCTCTGTGGGAAGGTGACTGTTTCGTTTTTGATAACCGGGTTGCGGTAAACCACGATTTAGAAAAGAGTCATTACGAACAGTGCTATGCGTGTCGGCTGCCGATAACCGAAGAAGACAAAAAAAGTGATGTATATGAGCCAGGAGTAAGCTGCCCCCATTGCCATGGCACCCATACTGAAGATCAAATTTCCCGCTTTAGAGAGCGTGAAAAACAAGTGCAGCTAGCTAAAGCGAGACAGCAAGAGCATGTAGGAACAGACGCTAGGCTTACCATGGAACAGAAGCGTTTAGAAAAAGCTCAGGCGCAGCGCGAGCGGGCCTTAAAAGCAAATGAAAAAGCAAAATAAAAAGAGGCATAGACACTCGAAAGGAGAGACGATACACTCACTACATCGTTGTAAAGTTTTAAGGATTGAGAGTGAGTACTCAACTTTCAGATGCAAAAATTGAAGAGATAAGAAAAGACTTCAGTTTTTTTGACCGTGACGGAAATGGTCAGATAGATATAACAGAGTTTATTGAGCTTTTAACTATTATCTCGCCAAAAACAAAGGCGAGTCACGTTGAAGAAGGCTTTAAATTAATCGACGGCAATGACGACGGTTATATAGACTTCGAAGAGTTTTTAGAATGGTGGCAAGAGTGTTGGTGGGAATACTAATACGTTTGCAACAGCGACCAATTCAAACACGAACAAAAAAAGCGAGCATAAGCTCGCTTTTTTTGTATTAGCATCCGTGAATGTTTGATTGACTATTCTTCCTCAGAATCAGGCGCACTGGTATTACGGGGCTTGCGCTTTACAGGAACCATTCCAATATCCTCACCTTCCATAGGGTCAACACGTCTAACAGGCTTTGCTCTAACAGGTTTAGCATCACGGTTTTTACCTGTTGTTGGTTTTCCTTTGTTCTGCGTACTCTTCTTCTTAGTGAAACCTTCAAACTTTGCACTAAATTCATCATGAGGTTTACACTCAAGGGCGTATTGAAGATGAGTTTTAAGTGCCTCGAAACTGTTCCAGTCTCTTGGACCAACAAGAGAGAAAGCTTCGCCTTTTTGTCCTGCTCGGCCGGTACGTCCAATTCGGTGAATGTATTCATCGGCATTTTTGGGAAGGTCGAAGTTAACGACTAAACCTACTTTTGATAAGTCTAGACCACGAGAAGCTAAATCCGTTGTTACGAGAACACTTTGCTGACCTCTAGAAAAACTGCTCATGATAGAAGCACGTTGATGTTGAGCTAAATCGCCTCTTAAGGCGATAGCCTCAAGGTTATCTTCGTTGAGAATTGCTGCAATCCTATCGGTATCTTCGCGGGTAGCGGTGAACACAATGGCTTGGTTGTACTCTCTTTTAGCGAGTTCAAACCGAAGAATTTCGTCTTTGTTACTCACATTATCGGCAAAAAAACAGGTTTGTTCTATATCGCCATGCTCGCCCGTAGAACTACCCACAGCCACTCTTACCGCTGAATGAGTGAGCTGCGTTGTCATGTGCTTAAGCTCAATGTTATCGAGGGTGGCGGAAAATAACATGGTTTGACGTTTTCTGTGGTCGGCGTAGGTATTTATTAATTTAAGCTGAGCGGCAAAACCCAAATCAAGCATGCGGTCAGCTTCATCAAAAATGAGTAGTTCTAAGCCGTTTAAATACATACTCTTGCCAATCAAGTGGTCGGCTATACGTCCGGCTGTACCAACAATGATGTGTGGATTGCGTCGCAAACCTTTTACTTGGTCGTTGAAGTTATCGCCGCCAACAATCAGTTCGCAGGACAAACTTAGGCCACTACACATTGACTTTGCTTCAATAAAAACTTGCTTTGCCAGCTCTCTGGTTGGAGCAAGTATAAGCGCACGAGGGTCTTGTCGACTCAGTGCTTTTTGCGACATAAGTCGATTAATTGCAGGCACCAAAAAGGCAAACGTCTTACCTGATCCTGTCTTTGAGGACGCGATAATGTCCTTACCCTGAATACCGGGTAGCATTGTCCGCTCCTGAATTTCCGTAAGGGTGGTGATATTCTTACTTTCAAGTTTGGAAATAATTTTATGATGAACCGGTAAGTCAGTAACTAACAAGGTAGAGCCTCTATGTGAATATACCGCGCATTATCCCTCAAAGGTCACCGATTTGAAAGCAGGCGATTTATAATCTTTGAAAACATGCTCTGTTAAACATGGCTTCTTAAACATGGTCTCTTAAACATGGTCTCTTAAACATGGTATTTAAAACCAAAAAAGCCAGAAAATACTGCTTTTGAAAAAAGAACGGGATTCTTTTGCTCTCTTACGCGTTGTATTTTCTGGCTTTGTTAAATGCAGGAAAAGTTAGAACACCATTTCTGCTACATCGTCAGGCACAATAAGCTTACCAAGGGTTTTCTCTTTAATCTCTTCTACAGATACACCAGGCGCTTTTTCCTGCAATACAAAAGCACCGTCCTCTACGGATAAAACGGCGAGGTCAGTGATAATACGCGTTATACAGTTTACGCCTGTTAGGGGGAGCGTACACGCGGGTAGAAGTTTTGAGTTACCGTGTTTATCTGTGTGGGTCATAGTCACAATGATATTTTTAGCGCCTGCTACTAAATCCATTGCACCGCCCATACCTTTAACAAGCTTTCCAGGGATCATCCAAGACGCAATATTGCCAGACACATCAACCTCAAAGGCCCCAAGTACCGTAAAGTCCACATGGCCACCGCGGATCATGGCAAAACTTTCTGCACTGTTAAATATTGATGCGCCAGTGGTCGCCGTCACGGTCTCTTTACCTGCATTAATCATGTCTGCGTCAACTTCGGCCTCGGTTGGGTAACGTCCCATTCCCAATAAGCCGTTTTCTGATTGAAGCATAACGCTGATGTCGGCAGGCACATAATTGGCTGCAAGGGTAGGAATGCCGATACCGAGGTTTACGTAGTCACCGTCTTTAAACTCTTGTGCAACTCGCATTGCAATTTGATCTCTAGTTAAAGCCATTACACGTCCTCCTTTGTTACTACACGGCGCTCTATACGTTTTTCAAATTCGCCTTTAATAATGCGGTTAACGTAGATCCCCGGCGTATGAATTTCGCTAGGTGACAAGGTTCCAGGCTCTACAATCTCTTCTACTTCCACTACCGTAATTTTACCTGCTGTCGCTGCCATAGGGTTAAAGTTTTGCGCTGTGTGTCTAAATACACAGTTCCCAAACTTGTCGGCTTTCCACGCTTTCACAATGGCAAAATCGCCAGTAATGGCGTGCTCTAATATATAGGGTCGGCCATCAAATTCTTTCACTTCTTTGCCTTCGCCCACAGGGGTTCCATAGCCAGTAGCGGTATAGAACGCTGGAATACCGGCACCACCAGCGCGCATTTTCTCGGCCAGGGTACCTTGAGGCGTCAGCTCTACCTCAAGTTCACCGTTTAACAACTGTTTCTCAAATAGTGCATTTTCGCCCACATAAGACGATACCATTTTAGAAATTTGCTTGTCTTCTAGGAGTAAGCCTAATCCGAATCCATCGACGCCACAGTTGTTCGATACGACAGTAAGATCTTTTACGCCCATGGTTTTAATATGTGCAATCAAACCTTCAGGAATACCACAAAGACCAAACCCTCCAGCAATCACCGTCATTGAGTCCGATAATCCCGAGAGTGCTTCTTCATATGTGTTAACTACTTTATTAAATCCAGCCATTTAATTCTCCACCAATGGATTGTTAAGAAATAGTATCTGTTCTGTAGCAACTTATGTAAAATTGAATTTATCTTCTTATTAATAAGATAAAGTTATTAATTGCCATGAACATTTCCTATCGTCACTTGCGTGCATTCATCGAAGTTGCTCACTCTACAACGTTCGCAGAGGCGGCTGCCAAGCTTTTCCTCACTCAGCCTGCGCTATCTTCGTCAATAAAGAAAATGGAAGCTGAATTAGGTGGAAGATTATTCAAGAGAAACACACGAAATGTCAGTTTAACCCCCGAGGGAGAAGCTCTGCTACCCAACGCACTTCGCTTAAGTAGAGACTGGGATAATACGTTTTCGGATATTCAGAATTTATTCGCAATGGCAAAAGGTCAGCTTACCATTGCCGCAATGCCATCATTCGCAGATTCACATTTACCGAGTCTGCTGCGCGACTTTCATCACAAAGCGCCCAATATTAACCTTCGCGTTGTAGACGTAGTGATGGAGCAAGTCGTTCAGGAAGTAAGAAACGGACGTGCAGAAATTGGCTTTACCTTTGAACCTGAACATAAAGAAGGCTTAGAGTTTGAGAGCTTGTTCACTGATCATTTTGTGGTTGTAGCGTCAAAAGAGCAGGCTGCAAAATTCAATAATAAGTCGAGCTGGCAGCAGTGCCTTAATTTTCCTCTGGTGATGATGAATCGTGGTTCAGCGGTAAGAAAGTGGACTGAAGCAGAGTTGTTACAGTATGGCGAACCCAATATTGTGGCAGAAACCGGGCAGTTGGCTACGTTGGGAAAACTGATCAAAAGCGGGTTGGGAATTTCTATTATGCCATCAATTTGTCAACAGCAGATGGAAGCGTTGGGTCTTATAGCGCTTCCTTTTTCAGAAGCGTCTTCTGATACACTTCCCTGTGATAGAGAGCCCTGTGATAGAGAGCCCTGTGATAGAGAGCCCTGTGATAGAGAGCCCTGTGATAGAGAACCCTCTGACAAAGGACCATTATGTAAACGAGTGGGATTATTAAGAAACGAGCGTCGAGGGCTGTCTGTTTCAGCGCAAACCCTGTGGCAGCTAACCACAGAGCGCTATACTAATGAATAAAATGTCAGAAGATTAGTTAAAAGCTCGTGATTGAGTAGGGTACGCAGCAGTAGCAAATGCAGGAAAAGTGTTACCACTTTTTCTTGGGAGCGAAGAGTTCGTCGAGCTCGTCTCGTTCTTCTTCTTGCTTTCTCGCGCGATCTTTTTCGTTAACGCTTTTAAGGTCAGACTGAATTTCATTTAGCCATGCGTTCAGCGTTGCGAGTTTTGATGACACATATTCATCATGATTAATTTGATTTTCTAATGCGATTTTTGCTTTTTCGAAGTATTGACGGGCTGAGCCTAGCATATTTGAAGACTGAGCGGCTCGCCCTCGCTTGATCAGTGTTTCCACATTCACCTTAACTTGCAGTCTTTCTAACTGCTTATCTTCTTCAGAAAAAAGCTTTGAACCCACTTGGCCCTTGCTGTGTTCCGAGCGCAATAAAACACGAAGCTTTTTAACCGCTTGAATATATTGAATGATAGTTTTGTCGTTGTCTGGCAGTACAAAATCGACATTATCACTGCCATCGGTTTGAAGTGACGCGTCTGCAGCTTGCTTGCTACTCTCAATGCGTTGCTTTACATCACGGGTCGGTGCAATACTATCAATCGCCTCAAGAGCATTTGCCATGCGATTATGCAAAATACCGATAATTCGAGATGAAACAGTCATGTTGGTACAAGCAGTAAGCACGTTCTCCGTCTCATCAACAATGGTTTTTTGCTTTGCTAATTCGGCTCTTCGCTCAGCTTCCAGTTTTTGTCTGTGCTGCTGAATGGCGTTTATGAATATCGCGGCAATGAGCAATACAACAATTAGAATAATTATTATCACGTACATGCGTGTGGTTCCATCAGTTCATTATTTGTGAAACATTATTTTTAAATATACTGTTTTTTAAATACATTGTTCTTTAAATACATTGTTTAAGAAACACTATCTTAAACACACAGTTCTTTAAAAAATAGGGGCTCAGTTGCCAATTATTGCTTCGTGTTTTTTAAATTGTTCAATACGTTTATAACTAATACTACGGTATTTTTACTTCAAATACACTTCCGCCGAAACATCCGCCGTTAGATAGTGAAATGATACCTGCTTTATCATTGTGTGAGTGAGCGTCTGCTATCAATTTAGCAAAAAATAAACCCAATCCAGTGCGGCCCTGACTCAGTTCAAAGTTGCTCAAGGTTGAATGACTTTTAGAGAGCATTTCTTCTGGGTAGCCATTCCCGTCGTCTTCAATTTTTATCGACAAATAATCATCGTCAATGCGCGCCTGTATGGCAATACGAGATGTGCCGTAGCGCAGTGCATTGACAATGACATCGTTGATTAAAAGATAAATAAGCTCGCTGTCTAAATACCAACTTATATCCTCATTAACATTCACACTAAGTTCGATGTTTTTTTGTTCTATGTAAAACGCATTTGACCCTACAACATCGTCAATCAAATCCGCAATAAAGCACTCATCAGCACTGATGGGAATACTTTCTAATTCCGACCGATACAGTGACAGTATTTGAACCAAATTCGTGTTTAGACGAGAAGCTTCGTAATGCACATTGGCGACTTGCTCTCTAGCTCCGCTATTGTCTTTGGGCAACGCGTCCCTTAGCCCTTCTATTGATTGAATGAGTAGAAACAAGGAATTTTTCATGTCGTGCACTGCGGCAGCTAACACTGAGGAAAAGTCAATTTTCGAGGATATTTGTTTGTTCGATGTCATTGTTTCTCAGTCAGTAAGGCGGCGACAACCTATGCATAATGTAGAATAAAACTAAGCAAAATGAACCCATGTTTCTGAATTTTATTCATTTTAATCACTATTTGAACTGTATTATGGCTATTTAGTAATATCAACCTTTAAAAAATTGTAGTTTTGGTTATAAGTATAGGAGTATAGTGTATATAAAGAGCAATGAAGCGGTATAACCAATGAAACTACAGCAACTTCGATACATAGTAGAAGTCGTCAACAATAACCTCAACGTATCTGCAACTGCAGAGAGTTTGTACACCTCTCAGCCCGGCATAAGCAAGCAGGTTCGTATGTTGGAAGATGAGCTTGGCGTTCAAATTTTTGGTCGCAGTGGAAAGCATCTTACTCACATAACGGATGCCGGCGGCGATGTTATTAATATTGCTCGGGAAATACTAGCCAAAGTGGAAAGTATAAAAGCGGTTGCTAGAGAGCACACGTTGCCCGACCAGGGTAAACTCAACATAGCCACCACCCATACTCAAGCGCGCTATGCATTGCCCGATGTTATTCAAGGCTTCATGACAAAATACCCAAAGGTGTCATTGCATATGCACCAAGGTACGCCTTCGCAAATAAGTGATTTAGCAGCAAAAGGAGAGGCGGATTTTGCAATAGCAACTGAAGCACTTCATCTGTACAACGACCTTGTTATGCTGCCTTGCTATCACTGGAATAGAAGTGTCATTGTAAACAAAGACCATCCGCTATCGAAAAAAGGCTCGATCGATATTAGCGATATTGCGAAATATCCGCTTGTCACTTACGTTTTCGGCTTTACTGGGCGTTCTGAACTAGACCACGCGTTTGAACGGGCAGGCCTTACCCCTAAAATTGTGTTTACCGCCACCGATGCCGATGTCATTAAAACCTATGTGCGCCTTGGTGTTGGTATTGGCGTGATTGCTTCCATGGCGGTTAATGAAGAGTTAGATTCTGACCTAGTGAAAATTGATGCCAGTCATTTATTCGACTACAGCACCACGAAAATCGGCTTTAGAAAAGGCTCATTCCTACGCAGTTACATGTACGACTTTATTGAGCGCTTTGCTCCCCATCTAACTAAAGATAAAGTCGAAAAAGCCATGATGCTTAAAAATAATGATGAAGTTGAGAAGATGTTCAAGGGCGTTACACTGCCCGTTAAATAAAAAGCTCAACAATAAAGCGATGCCTGTCAGCGAGTTTAGGCATAGCCGTAAGAAAGGGGCACACTGGCCCCTTTTGTCGATATCACAAATTTATGCAGCGCTAACACTCAATAATGTTGACCGCTAAGCCACCGCGTGCGGTTTCTTTGTACTTTGTTTTCATATCGTTTCCAGTATCGCGCATGGTTTTAATTACCTTGTCTAAAGATACTTTGTGCTCGCCGGTACCGCGAAGAGCGAGTCTTGAGGCGTTTATCGCTTTTATCGCGCCCATCGCATTACGCTCAATACAGGGAACTTGAACTAAACCGCCAACGGGGTCGCAGGTAAGTCCTAAGTTGTGCTCCATCCCGATTTCCGCTGCGTTTTCTACCGATGAGGCGGTTCCGCCCATAATTTCTGCAAGTGCGCCGGCTGCCATTGAACACGCCACACCCACTTCACCCTGACAGCCCACTTCAGCGCCAGAGATGGATGCGTTCTCTTTATAAAGTATGCCTATTGCGCCAGCGGTGAGTAGAAACCGACTGGCTACTTCTTCATCTACAGGTCGAATAAATTTATCAACGTATTGTAAAACTGCCGGAATGATACCTGCCGCACCATTGGTCGGTGCTGTTACTACACGACCTCCCGCAGCATTTTCTTCGTTAACGGCCAATGCAAACAGATTTACCCAGTCCATGGTTTGCATAGGGTCGGTGGTGTGTTCGGTTTGTAGACGACGATAGAGCCCTGGAGCACGACGCACCACCTTCAACCCACCAGGTAAAATGCCTTCGCTTTCTATCCCACGCTGAATACACGCTTTCATGACCAGCCAAATGTCATACAGCGCTTGCTTTACTTCATGTTTAGGCCTGAATGTTGACTCATTGTTGAGCATTAACGAACTGATGCTCAAACCATTGTTTTTACACAGTAGTAACAGCTCTTCTGCGCTCTTAAAGGGAAGGGGCACTTCAGCCTGTAGCGATGCGGCGTGAGCTTTCGTTTCATCAAAATCTTCATCTTTAATAATGAAGCCACCGCCAATGCTGTAATAGGTTTGCTGAGCGATAACCGTCGCGCCGTTCATGGCGAAAAACGTTAATGCATTTGCGTGTTTAGGCAACGTCTTTCTGCGGTGAAAAACAATGGCGTTCTTGTTAGGGAACGCTATTTCTTTTTCACCGTTTAAACACAGTGTTTCTGATAAGCGCACATGCTCAAGCATGGCGTCAATTTTGTCCACGTCTACAAATTCAGGGGTGTGTCCTAAAAGACCGAGGATAACGGCTTTACCCGTTCCATGACCTATACCGGTTTGGCCCAATGAACCAAAAAGCTCAACCTTTATTGTATCTACGCTTGATAAAAGCGACTCAGATTTCGTCTGGGACTTCGCTAAAAAAGCAGCAAATTCCGCACCTGCTTTCATTGGGCCAACAGTATGTGAGCTCGAAGGGCCAATACCAACGCTGAACATGTCAAATACACTTATCATAAACTTCTAAATGTTATTTAGGAATGACGACGATCATGCATTCAGCAAACATTAACTACAATACAGAAATGCTAATAATGTGATTAGTTTTGCTAATAGACTGTAAAGATAAATTGATAGGCACTACGGCTAGCCCGCGCTCAAGGTGCCGGAGCCTTTGTGAATGAAAACTCAAATGTAACTATTTTTCAGTTGCTTACGGATGAATATGGTGTGAAAGATTTCGTAGGATAGCTGCGGTAGCTCCCCAAATCATTCGCTCTTGCCATGGAATGAAATAAATAGGAAATGACCGTTTATTAAGATGGGTCTTATGAATTAAGTGATTTTTTCGGTTTAAAACGTGCGCTAGCGGTACTTCAAAAGCGCTTTCAACTTCATTAGGGTCAAGAGTGAGTTCAAAGCTTGGATTAACAAACCCGACTACGGGTGCAATTTCATAACCACTGACGGTGCGATAACGTGGAAGTACACCAACAATATCGACATGGCTTGGCGGCAATCCAATTTCTTCATCGGCCTCTCGCATTGCGGCATCATAAAGTGTGTTATCAGACTCTTCAACTGCACCGCCGGGAAAGCTAATTTGCCCTGGATGATGGCGTAAATGATGTGCTCGTTCTGTGAGAAGTACGTTAAGCGACGTGCCGTAGTCTATCAAGGGAATAAGAACCGCTGCGGGCCGACCCGTTTTAGTAAGCGGAAAATCAGGCTCTAAACGCGGCAGTCGCAAATGATGAAACTGATTCAAAAACTCGGTTTTTGTCATTCATTGCCCTCGTTAAAAGCACCTAACACAGGAATTATTTTCGATACTTTATCTAATGTTTCCTGGTATTCGTCCGTCGCCTGTGAGTCCAAAACAATACCACCGCCCGCCCAGCAGTGCAGTTTATTATTTTCTGCTAGTACTGTGCGTATACAGATACTTGAGTCCATATCCTCACGATACCCCATGTAAAATATGCTACCACAATAAATATTGCGCCTATGCGGTTCTAACTCATCGATAATTTCCATCGCCCTTATCTTGGGCGCGCCAGTTATTGAGCCCCCAGGAAATGCTGATGCCAAAAGGTCTAGTGGTGTTGATTCGCTCGCTAACTTTCCTGTGACAGTACTTACTAAGTGGTGCACCGCTTCATAGCTTTCAAGTGCAAACAGGGCAGGAACATTCACCGTTCCGGGGGTACAGTGTTTTGAAATGTCATTGCGAAGCAAATCTACAATCATCAAATTTTCAGAGCGATCTTTTTCTGCACTAAGTAACGAGTTTGCACTTTCTTCATCGCGCTGTCTATCCGCAAAGCGGGGACGGGTGCCCTTAATAGGCTTGGATTCTACAATGCCATTCTTTACACTCAGAAAGCGTTCAGGCGATATGCTCGCTATGGTTCCTTCGGGTAAATGAAAATACGCTGAAAATGGTGCTTGGTTGGTATCGCTTAATCGACAGTATGCTGTCCAAAAATCGCCACGATATTGGGCTGTGAAACGCTGAGCCATGTTCACTTGATAACAGTCACCTGCAGTAAGGTACTCGTGGATTGTTGAAAGTCGCTGACAATATTCCTCTTTAGTGAGGTTCGACGCAAAAGGCGTGGTTATTGAAAAATCGTTGTTATTTTTAAACTTATCAGGCTGAGAAAAGTCAGGCTGAGTACTGCCATCTGCTGAGCAATAATAGAAAACCCCTGTTTCCGTATCTTCAATAATCGACTGTAAGTAGAGGCCTGCAGCAAAATCAGGCGTATTGTAGTCATCTAAAGCTTTAGCGGGTAGGGTTTCGTAAAACCTGCCTGTATCATAGCCTGCCATTCCAGCAATTCCTATGAGAAAAGGCAAATGAGCAAATTGGCTGTCAACCGTATCGGCAAGATGTGCAACCTGTTTGTGAAGATATTTCTCAGTTGCTTCGAAAGGCCCTTCAATGACTGTACGTGAGGTATTACTGATGGTATCAATAAATTCGGTTTGTCCTTTTGCGGCTCTAATCATCAAAGGCGGGTTCCACGCCATGATGTTAAAACGGCCATCACTGTGCTTTGAGCCCGCAGTGTCAAGCAAAATAGACCATTCACAGTTAGCCACCTGACTAAACAGGTTTAAAAATGTGGTCGAGGCAGCCGTGTTATCGACACTCAAAAATTGTGAAATTTGTTGCTGTGTGAAAGCGGTAACGGAAACGTTGGTGATATCTGCAATAAAAGACATAAATATTGTTTGCGCTTTATTCTTATATACTAGGCATATTCGCTGCACTCAAATGGGTATATTCGTTGTAATGAATGCGTAAACTACGCTTCCAAGAATGATTAAAATCCCACGGCACACGCTTTTGCATGGTGCGATGATAATAGATGCGCTAGTATACGCTTTTTTAGCTAGCTAAGACCACGAAAGCCAAATAAAAAGAGGATGTCATGACCGTTATCCGTCAACAAGACTTCATTGATAGTATTGAAGATTCCCTGCAGTTCATTTCTTACTACCATCCACTAGACTATGTAAAAGCAGTCGAGGAAGCCTATAACAAAGAGCAAAGCCAAGCGGCCAAAGACGCCATGGCTCAGATTCTTATTAATTCTCGTATGTCGGCAGAGGGCAAACGTCCCTTGTGCCAAGACACTGGAATAGTCACCTGTTTTGTGAAAGTAGGAATGGGCGTGTCGTGGGATAAGACCGAAATGACAGTGCAGCAAATGGTAGATGAAGGAACGCGTCGTGCCTATCTCAACCCAGATAACCCCCTTAGAGCCTCTATTGTGTCAGACCCAGCAGGGGCAAGACAAAATACAAAAGACAACACACCAGCAGTTGTCCATATCGACATGGTGCCGGGTAATAAAATTGAAGTGATGATCGCAGCTAAAGGCGGTGGTTCTGAAAATAAATCAAAAATGGTTATGCTTAACCCTAGTGATGACATTGCTGATTGGGTGGTAAAAACATTGCCAACTATGGGTGCAGGTTGGTGTCCGCCAGGTATGCTTGGCATAGGTATCGGCGGTACTGCTGAAAAAGCAGCAGTATTAGCTAAAGAGAGTTTGATGGACCCTGTGGACATTCAGGAACTGATTGAACGCGGCCCACAAAATACCGATGAAAAATTGCGTCTCGAGATTTTTGAACGGGTGAATAAGCTAGGTATTGGCGCTCAGGGACTTGGCGGTCTGACTACCGTTGTTGATGTTAAGATTAAATCACTGCCTACTCACGCTGCATCTAAACCGGTAGCGATGATCCCTAATTGCGCGGCCACACGCCATGCACATTTCTACCTCGATGGTTCGGGTCCTGCAGATTTCACACCACCGCGTTTGGAGGATTGGCCAGAAGTAACCTGGGAAGTCGGTGAAAATACTCGCCGGGTTAATTTAAACGATGTCACTAAAGAAGACATTCAAGACTGGAAAGTAGGCGAGACCGTATTACTTTCTGGAAAAATGTTAACCGGTCGAGATGCTGCGCATAAGCGCATTCAAACTATGATGGATAATGGTGAAGGGTTACCAGAAGGCGTTGACCTGACTAATCGATTCATCTACTACGTTGGACCAGTTGATGCGGTTGGCGATGAAGTGGTTGGCCCAGCAGGCCCAACAACCGCAACACGTATGGATAAATTTACCGATATGATGCTTGAAAAAACAGGCCTTATCGGCATGATTGGTAAAGCCGAACGCGGTCCTGCCACGGTAGACTCAATTGCTAAACACAAGGCCGTATATTTAATGGCTGTGGGCGGTGCCGCTTACTTAGTGTCTAAAGCCATCAAGAAGTCTCGGGTTGTAGCCTTTGAAGAGCTTGGCATGGAAGCTATTTATGAGTTTGACGTTGAAGATATGCCAGTAACGGTAGCGGTTGATAGCACTGGTGCTAATGCCCACAAAACTGGACCTGCTATATGGAAGGCAAAAATCGAAGATTTAGATTCGTCACTGAGTAAATAAACGTTATTTTAGACGATGCCGAACACGCATGATGAGCGTTGGGTAGTCACTAGAAAAAAACAGGTGCCAATGGCGCCTGTTTTTGTTTATAGTGCTGTACAAAATAACAGTACAAAAGCGCACTATGTTTATCCAATACTTATCCTCACACTCCCTTGTATTATTCATCATTGCTGTCATCACCTTACTTCTTCTTGTCGGCTTTGTTGCTCGCTCTTTTCATTTAAACGCTCAATTACGGAGCAAAGAAAGCAGTTATGACGAGCTATCCAGTGAACTTACGTCTCTACGACAACATTTTGCAGTGGTTAGCGCAAAATCTGAACGAGTAGAGCAGCTCGAAAATACGAATCAATCCCTTGTGCAGTCGCTACATGAAGAGCGTATTGCGCTAGCTAGAGTGAAAGCGCAAAACGAGGCTCAGCAGGCTCGAATAGATGCGCTTCATGAAAACCACGAAGAAAAATTGGCGAACATGGCTGCCTCTGAACAACGACTTCAAACCCAGTTTGAAAATCTAGCCAATAGAATTTTTGAGGAGAAGCAGCAGCGTTATACAACGCAAACCAAACAAAATATTGAGGCAGTGCTCGCGCCGTTTAAGAACGAACTTGAAGGCTTCAAGCGTCAAATATCAGAGCAGCATATAAGAGAAGGACAAGAGCGAGCGTCTCTTAAAACAGAGATACTAAGCCTTAAAGAGCTTAATCAAAAAATAACAGAAGAAGCATCTGCGCTGACCAGCGCGCTCAAAGGAGATAATAAGAAACAAGGTAATTGGGGCGAAGTGGTTCTAGAGCGCATACTAAAAGAGTCGGGCCTTAGAGAAGGGCATGAATTTGAGACCCAAGTATCTGCTAAATCTGATAGCGGCAGGCGTTTGCAACCGGATGTTGTTGTCCATTTACCTAACGATAAAGATGTCATTATAGATTCAAAAGTCAGTCTTGCGGCCTATGAGCGTTTTTACAACTGTGAGGATGAATCGCAAAAAGCGCTGTATTTAAGCCAGCATGTAACTTCTATCAAAGGACACATTAAGGGGTTAGGGGCAAAAGACTATCAAAATCTGAAAGGATTAAGAACCCTTGACTATGTGCTGCTATTTATCCCTATTGAGCCCGCATTTTTATTGGCGGTAGAAGAAGAACCAGAGCTAGTCACACTGGCGCTAAATCACAATATCATGTTGGTCAGTCCCACTAATTTACTTGTTGCCCTGCGTACAATTAACAATATTTGGCAGTACGAATATCAAAATCAAAACGCGCAAAAAATAGCAGAGCAGGCCGGAAAGCTTTATGACAAATTTGTAGGCTTTATTAACGATATGGAAAAAGTAGGCAAGTCGTTAGAAAATGCCCAAGGTAGTTTTGAGCAGGCTATGAACAAGTTAACCCGTGGTAGAGGAAACATTGTTCGCCAAATAGAAAACTTTAGAGAGTTGGGAGTGCAACCTAGTAAGCGATTAGATGTGAACCAGCATGGTTTATCTAGCGACGATAAACAGGATTAAGCTTGCGCTGATAAGAGCATAAATTTAAACATTTACTCAAACAAAAACGTCTACTTACTCTTGTGTTTGCAGAGTTTAAACCAATAAAAAAGCCCCTTAGATAAGGGGCTTTGTAATTTCAGCTACTTAAGACTTTTTAAAGCGTCTACGTAGGTAAATTGCTGGTAGAAGTAACACACTTAACCAACCTGTAGAACCACCGCCTGTTGAGCGAGGTTCTGGCGCTGGCGGTGGTGGAGCAGGCTGCTCACTCACTTCGTCAGCAAGGTTGTTAACCGTTACTGTCACTTCCGCTGGCTCAGAAATGTTTCCAGATGTATCGATGGCTACAACTTCCATTGTTACACTTTCAAATCCGGCATCAAAATCTAGTAATGAACCGTCTGCAACCGTAATAGTACCATCACGTGAAACAGAGAGTGCAATTGAGCTAGAAGACTGAACGAAGAACTCTGACACTGGGCTTGTTATGCCGTCAACGTCGGTTGCCTCGATAGTGCCAACTACCGTACCAGTTTCAGTGTTTTCATCAACGTCGAAAGACTGTGCTTCAATCGTTGGCGCATTTCCACCGTCTACAGGAATAGTTGTTGCAACAGCACCGTCAGCACCTAGGAAAGTAAAGCCACCAGCCCCTACACCACTAAGGAACGCTGTCTCACCTGGTTTTAACGTTTCTACCGCTTCACCGCTAGCGTCAACTACTGACGGTGTGCCTAGAAGTGGGAATGAGTAATTAGCAACTACCAAGTCTTCGTCATACGCTGCCGATGGGAAAAAGTCGAACGCACTGTTTTCAGCACGGAACGCAACAGTTGCATCCGCATTACCAAGGTCCGCAATTGTCAACCCTAGTGCATCTGCACAACTCAGCATAGTAAGAACATTTGAACCTGGCTCGTGAAGAGTACCAAGCAATTGACCTGATAGCGCGTTAAATGGGCGTGTAAAAGTGACAACTGCAGTAGAGTCTCTACCGAATGCCGACTCGTTTAGCGTCTGTGCTGTAAAGTCAAAAACGCCATCGCTATCAATATCAACATCCATGAAGAAGCCGGAAGAATGAAGCGATGTAATCGGATCGCGCATAGTAATATTAGTAAGCACAACCGCTTCAGCTTCACACATTTCAGGAGACACGGACGCGTACTCAAGAGACGTACTAACAATGTCAAACTGCTTATCAGCATCTACACCGCTGTCAATCATCGTAGCGACAAGCGCTGGATCAAAATCGACAGAGCCTGTGTTTGTTACCGTACGTAAAACGCCGTCATCTGTTAACTCTGTGCCTAATTCTACCGAGCCGTATGCTTTTGGCAGTACGTGGTAAACAAGGTGCATTGTTTCTTCAGACTCGTCAGTAAACATAAGTGCACCGTCGAATTCGACCGAAGTAAGGTCTGCTGTTCCATCTGGACCACCGACCACTGCACTATCTAACGTCCACTCAGGTAGTTTAGCTGGATCGATAGTTGCGACAACATCAAACGTTACTGTTTGGCCCGCAGGTACAGTAACTGTACTTGGGTATTCCATTGTAAGCGCACCAGTTTCTGCATCATCAGCAAAACGGGCCTCATCTGACAATGTATAGGTTTTTGATTCGCCAGAGAAGTTTTTAACCGTGACTGTTTTGGTAATTGACGCTGTTTCGTTTAGACCAAGGAGGCCAAACGCAAGAGCAGCTTGATTAGTTGAAGAGTCCCAGGCTGCGGTAGCAGACATCGATGCTTTTTCTACGTCCACAAGACCGGCACCAATATAACTAATTGGAGCAAGTTCAGCTTCTGGATTCGTTGAGCGAGGCTCTAACGTAACGTCAAGGTTAGCGTTGTTCATTAATGTCGCTTTAAGCTCAAACGCATTACGGTTAGGGAATACTTCCGCTAACATTGCCATGGCACCGGCCGTAATTGGGCTTGAGAATGATGTACCGCTTATCGGAGCCGTACCGTCACCCGTACCAACAGCTGCTGTATCAATCGCTGTACCTGGTGCAGTAATTTCAGGCTTTAACAAGCCATCTACAGATGGACCGCGAGAGGTAAAGGTTGCAATCGCTCCTGGCTTGGCCACCAATACAGAATCGAACGCAAACGTTGCAGTGCCTGCCGTAATCGCTTCTTTAAGAGTGTCACCATCTTCTTTCGAGATCATCACTGAGTTAATACCGATTGGCTCAGCTGGCGTCCCGCCCATTGTGAACGCGCCGTCGCCTTCAACATTGTTAGCCACAATAACAAACGCTGCTCCCGCAGCTTCAGCATTAATTACTTTTGTCGTAAAGGAACAGCCGCCGCGGTCAATCAGTACCACTTGGCCTGTCAAATCTGCCGAATACTCAGCACATCCCGTTGCATTTGTTTCTGGTTCTGCATAAACGATAGGCGTAGTGCTGTCGATTGAAAACTCTGGCTCCGGGTTAAACGCTGCAGCTAAAGCAACAATAGCCGTTTCGCCAAATGATGCTGTTACATTTGGTGTTTCAGCAGTGGGGTGGGTCATCGCGCCAACAGAAAGTGCGTTAGTTGTTGTACTAGGACCACCGACAATAAAGGGAGTAGGGCCGTCATTGCCTGCAGAAATAGCAACTACAACACCTAACTCAACCGCCTTATCAATAAGCTCTGCAACCGCACCACCACGATTTGTTCCATAATCACCGCCAAGAGACATATTGATAACGTCCACACGGTCTGAAATATCGCCATCGCCATTCGGGTCCATTGACGCCTCAAGGGCAGCAAGTTGATCGGCGCCTGGACAGCTTTGATCGCACACTGTGTAAGCATAAATTTGCGCGTCAGGGGCAACACCGAGGACGGAGTGAGTTACATGAGTCCCGTGGTTGTTGTTATCCATTGGGTCAGGGTCGCCGTTAAAGAAGTCGAAACCGCCAATGACGTTTCCGATAGGCCATGCTGGCGTATCAGCCAAATCGGCAGACGCTGCTTCAAACGCTTCTATTGTGCCTGGCCCACCTACAGCGGCATGCGTATAATCTAGACCCGAATCGAGAATGGCAACACGAACACCTTGACCGCTTGCAACATTACCAGTTACCAAGCTTGTTGCGTTGATGTATTCAGCACTCTCGGCAATGTGAAGCTCTGAATTCACAACAGGTAGTACGCTTTCTACGCCACTGAGCGTTTTGATTTTTGCGATGTCTTGTGATGTACCGTCAATTACCAAACCTGCAACTAATTTGGTCGTTCTTAACTTAAATGATACATCTAAACCTAACGACTCAATTTGTGACTGTAGTAAATCAAGTCCAGCGTTAGCGTCGTAAACCGCATCAGATGGGTTTGATACACTTAACAAGCCACTTTTATTTGCCAGAGCAACATCCGCTACTGAAGTCGCAGTTGTGCTCTTTGCTTTAACTAACCAAGTTGTGCCCGTCTTTGAAACTGCTGACTGGTCAACGGTTACATTTTTTTCGAACCTTTTAGCTAGCGCGTCTAGGTCTAATCTGTCATTAGCCGCAGCAGTTGTGGCAGACAAAGCCATCAACACTGCAGCGCTTAAAGTTGTTTTTTTCATAATTAATCTCTTGTGGTTTTATTCCCCGATGCCTCGATGATTGTGCTTTTATTGTTTTTTAGCTGACAGTTCGTCACTGCCTTTATCACCGAACCATTACAATTATTAGCACACTTGTCACATGAATGTCATGAGTGTTTCAAAATTAAATACATTACATATTTTGTTACATTTACAGCGGGCATGATTTTGGAATAAAACAAAAAGATTTTGCGAAGTTTTCGCTGTGAGATACGCAAATCTCGTAACTAAATTACACATTTAGGCTTCGACAAATGTTTCTTTTCCGACACCGAGCTGTTCATTAAATAGAATTATATTTCTCATTAATGTCACAATTTTTACAACGAATTTACCTTTGTAGGATATATATCCTATCTTGAGCAGGTTTAGTAGTTCATGCTCTTCATCTTGCAAACAAATTCATTTCTAATGAGGGATACACTTCCTCATTGTTTCTACTACCATCTTTTACAACGATAGGTATTGCTATTAGCCCTCAAATATAAGAGGAAAAATTGTGAAAGATAGAAATCATCTCGCAGATGTAAAAACCGTATCCAACGTACAAATAATAAAAAATGGTGTGGTCGACATCCCAATGCTTCAGATTTTGTCTGCTGAAGGAAGTGTCATTGATGGCGCAGTGGAACCCACACTGACAAAAGAAGAATCACTTAAAATTTATAACACGATGGAATATATTCGTGTCTTAGACGAGAGAATGGTGGGTGCGCAGCGCCAAGGTCGTATTAGTTTTTATCTTGCCAGCACCGGCGAGGAAGCTGCGTCGGTAGCAAGTGCGGCAGCGCTGTCGCCAGACGATATGATCATGTCGCAGTACAGAGAGCAGGGCGCATTAGCCTATCGTGGTTACACGACAAATCAATTCATGAACCAAATGTTCAGCAATAAAGACGACCCAAACAAAGGCCGTCAAATGCCCATCCATTATGGTGACAAAGCGCTGAACTTCATGACTATCTCATCACCCCTTGGTACCCAGATTCCTCAGGCATCGGGTTATGCTTACGGCCAAAAGATGTCTGGAAAAGACGTTGTTACCATCTGCTATTTTGGTGAAGGTGCTGCATCTGAGGGTGATTTCCATGCAGGTTTGAATATGGCTGCGGTATTAAACTGTCCAGTTATATTTTTCTGCCGGAATAATGGATACGCCATATCGACGCCAGCTGAAGAGCAATTTGCAGGTGACGGAATAGCGTCTCGTGGTCTTGGTTACGGTATTAAAACTATTCGCGTTGATGGTAACGATCCGCTGGCAGTTTACGCTGCAACGAAAGAAGCCAGAGCCCTTGCTATTGCAGAGAAATGTCCAGTACTTATTGAAGCTATGACATATCGCCTTGCTGCACACTCTACGTCTGACGACCCAACGGGTTATCGCTCAAGAGACGAAGAAGATAAATGGCGCGCCAAAGACCCAATTACCCGAATGGCCAATTGGCTTGAAGGAAAGGGATGGTTTGATGAGAAAGAAAATGATAAGCGCGTGGAAAAAGCCAGACAAGACGTGCTTGCAGCCATGAAGGCGTGTGAAAAAACAGATGTATGTGATATCGACGACATCATCGAAGATGTATACGACACCCCACCTTGGCATCTGAAGGAACAGTTAGCCTCACTAAAGGCACATATAAAGAAATACCCTCAGAGATACCCTAAAACAGCGGGGAGAGTGAAGTAATGGCTAAAATGAATTTATTACAAGCAATCAATAACGCCCTCATTACTGCCATGACCGAAGATGAAAAAGTAATGGTATTTGGTGAAGATGTTGGCCACTTTGGCGGTGTTTTTCGCGCAACAAGCCACTTACAAGAAAAGTTCGGTAAAGGTAGATGCTTTAACACGCCATTAACCGAGCAAGGGATTATTGGGTTTGCGAATGGATTAGCGTCACAGGGCTCAGTACCGGTGGCAGAAATTCAATTCGGCGATTATATTTTTCCCGCATTCGATCAAATTGTAAATGAAACCGCGAAGTGGCGATACCGCTCAGGTAGCCAGTTTGATGTTGGTTCGTTGACCATTCGCACTCCTTACGGTGGCGGCATTGCAGGCGGGCTGTATCATAGTCAATCTCCGGAAGCGTTTTTTGCCCACTGTCCTGGCCTTAAAATTGTGGTACCCAGAGACCCTTACCATGCAAAAGGATTACTGCTTGCCTCTATTAGAGATAAAAACCCGGTTCTGTTTATGGAGCCTAAGCGCCTTTACAGAGCCTCTGTGGCCGATGTTCCTGAAGAAGATTATGAACTGCCTCTTGGTAAAGCCGATATTGTGCAAGAAGGTAACGACATAACGTTGCTAGGATGGGGTGCTCAAATAGAGATTTTGCAAAAAGCGGCAGATATGGCACTACAAGATGGTGTGTCATGTGAAATTGTAGACTTAAGAAGCATATTGCCATGGGATGTTGAAACCGTCATGCAGTCAGTCATGAAAACGGGACGCTTGCTGATTAACCACGAAGCACCACTTACTGGCGGTTTTGCCAGTGAAATTGCAGCAAGTATTCAAGAGCGTTGTTTTTTATATCTTGAAGCGCCCATTGCACGAGTGTGTGGCTTAGATACGCCATACCCCCTGGCTCATGAAAAAGAATATATGCCAGACGAAACTAAAACGTATGAAGCTATTAAGCGTACGCTTCATTATTAATGACGGGAGAAGTAGCAATGACAATTGAATTTATTTTACCCGACATTGGTGAAGGCATCGTTGAATGCGAATTGTTGGAGTGGTTGGTTAGCGAAGGCGAACACATTGAAGAAGACCAGCCAGTAGCAGAAGTGATGACGGATAAGGCAACGGTACAAATTCCTGCTATGCATGCTGGCGTAGTAGAAAAGTTGCATTATGCTGTTGGCGAAATAGCAAAAGTGCACGAGCCGCTATTCTCTATGAAGCCAGACGCTTCTGATGCAGAAGCATCCATTTCAGAAGTAACTGAAACAGATACGGCGGAACCAGACGCACCTCAGACTAACAGTAGCAATTCAACAACTTCAGATGTGTCATCTAATTCATCGACTATCGAAGACTTTATCCTTCCCGATATTGGTGAGGGGATCGTTGAATGTGAAATTGTTAAATGGAATGTGCAAGAAGGCGACAGCATTGAAGAAGATCAGGCCGTTGTTGAGGTGATGACCGATAAAGCTGTAGTGGAAATTCCTGCTAAAAATGCGGGTATCGTTCACAAACTTTATTATGCACAGGGCGAAATTGCTGAAGTACACAGCCCACTTTTCGCGCTTTCTGTTGAGGGCGCTGAAGTAGGAGAGCAAGCACCAGCCGACGCGAAAGCATCAGACTTTAACAGTGCAGCTATCGCCAAACCAACATCTTCGAATGCGAATGCACAAAGCAGCAGCAAAGCAGTCGAACGGGAAAACAATTCCAAGTGGAAAGACGGCGACTTTGAACCACCTGTTTCTATTCCAGGCAAAGTGCTAGCAAGTCCTGCGGTACGTCGTATCGCAAGAGAAAACGATATTGATTTGCTCAACGTATCGGGGTCGGGGAAAAAGGGGCGTATTTTAAAATCTGACGTACTTGAGTCTACATCAGCTTCTGCGTCTGCTTCTGATCGAGGCCAATCGGTGTCTGGAAAAGATACTACGTCTGCAGCAGCGTCAGCGAAAGAGACTTCAACAAGCGCAGTTCAAAGTACTGTTACAGGCACAACTCGCGTGGAAAAAGTGCGCGGTATCCAATCTGCAATGGCTAAACAAATGGCGGCCTCTGTTTATACCATTCCACACTTTACGGTAAGTGATGAGGTGGTAATGGATAACCTCATTGCACTTCGCAAAAATCTCAAGCCCGAATTTGAGAAAAGAGAGGTTAAACTTAGCTTCATGCCGTTTTTCGTCAAGGCCATGTCGCTTGCGCTTACCGAGTTTCCAGTCATCAACAGTCAGCTCAATGATGAAGGTACTGAGCTGACGTATTTCGATGACCACAATATTGGATTTGCGGTGGACTCCAAAATAGGGCTGTTAGTGCCAAATATCAAAGGGGTTCAGCACCTGTCGCTACTCGATATTGCTGTGCAAATGCAGGGTATTATTGACCAGGCAAGAGCAGGGCGAGTATCCGGTGAGCACCTTAAAGGAGGTACTATCAGTATCTCAAATATCGGTGCGATTGGTGGGATCACAGCGACTCCTGTGATTAACAAACCGGAAGCAGCCATTGTTGCCTTGGGCAAAACGCAAAAATTGCCACGATTTGATGCCGACGATAACGTGATTGCTCAGCATATTATGGCGGTTAATTGGTCAGGGGATCATCGCATAATTGATGGCGCAACCATGGTTCGTTTCAATAACCTATGGATGAGCTACCTTACTTCTCCTGAAAAAATGCTCATGCATTTGAAATAAGCATCGTTTGAAAGCGCTATCGTTAGAAATAGCTACGACAGCGTGACTAATTGAGCGCTCAGAAAGTAGCGTCTTATAAGGGTTAATTGGTATGTCAATTAGCCCTTTTTTATTGCCCTTTTTTCTACCTTTTTTAGCCCTTTTATTAGCTCCCACAGGCTTAGGAATGTACTCGGTTAACACGAGAGGTTATTATGGCGTTACAGAGTTATCAAAAATCGATGTAGAGGTTTTGTGTTAAGTTATCAACATGCATTTCACGCGGGCAATCACGCCGACGTTATTAAACACTTGTGCTGGTTAGGTGTAATAAAAGCGCTTAAGAAAAAAGACAAGCCCTTTACCCTTTATGACTCCCATGCAGGTGCCGGTTTGTATGACTTTACCGATTCGCTATCTGCGAAGAATAAAGAATACGAAACTGGCGTGTCGAGTTTAAGCAATGTGTCAGCAAGTTGTGAACTACTCAATGATTACATCACGTTATGCCAACGGTTTGTAGACAAAGATGCCTACCCTGGCTCTCCCATCATCAGCGTTGAATTAAAGCGGGATCACGACGTACTTCATGCTATGGAACTTCACCCTGGGGAGTATGCCAAGCTAGAGGCTAATTTTGCTGCCTATGCAGGGCATCATTCACATTGTCACAAGCGAGATGGTTTCGAAGGCCTAATAGCGCTTACTCCCCCAAAGCCAAACAGAGGGGCGATATTAATAGACCCACCTTACGAAAGAGCGAATGAATACGGCGATGTGGTAAGTGGTATCGAGGGCGTTTTAAAGCGATGGCAACAAGCCCAAATAGTGGTGTGGTATCCGCTACTGTCTGAGCGTGCAGGGGCAAAACACGGTGCCAGTGAACGTATGTGCGAAGCACTCAGTGCATTGGGAGCACCTTGTTTTAAAGCTGAAATGCAGGTAGCGGAAAATACCCATGATGCAGGCATGTATGGTTCAGGGGTAATGGTGATAAACCCACCATGGCAGCTTGATACCACACTGAGTGCGGCTATGAATGAGGTAACAGGTTACATTGGTGAAAACAGCACATGTAGACTTGTTTGGGTTAACGAAGATAATTAATCATGTCCCAACTCAAAGGTCTTAAGCATTTTTATATACCCGACGAGCAGTCTATTTACTTGCTGTCCCATGCAGACGCTAAAAAGTTAAAAGACTGGGTGAGTCTGTGTATGGCCGAACTTAAGAGCCTAGGTTATATCAATATTGAACTGCTAGGAAAAGGTGCCTTTGGTTTTGCCTTCTCTGGTAAATCGCCCAATGGCGAACAACGGGTATTCAAATTCTCACGAATCACACTTCCCCAACATATTCGAGAGCGGTTAGAAGAAGAAGCGTTCATGCTGTCTCATGTAAAGCATAAATATGTCCCTCGCTTTATTGAATATCAGCAAATCAAAAAGCAGTCCATTCTAGTTATGGCCCAAGCACCAGGAGAGGACCTTGAAAAAGTAAGCCTTCGATTAGGCCCCTTACCGCCGCGAGTGATTGTTAAAATTGCGGTGCAAGTTGGTCAGCTGCTGTTTCATTTTAGGCATTTCGTCGACAAGGGGCTGGAAAAACCCATCGTACACGGCGATATTAAGCCGTCAAACTTGGTATGGGACGCCGAAAACGAGTGCATTGGCCTTATCGACTGGGGCTCGTCGGTGTTCGCCCAAACTGACGCATCAGGGCAATTCATTACTAATAACGTTATGGATTTAATGTCGGGGGAACTTCATCAAACTAACGCTCGTCTTGGCGATGTGTATTTTATTGGTGAAGAGCAACTTAACGGCGCTTTATCCACTCCTCGTTTTGATGAGCAGGGACTAGCCAGTACGCTCTATGCACTGGCTTCTGGGCAATCTTGCCGTTATGGCAGTAAAGTCATTACACCTTCATCGTTAGGCCTGCCCAAAATGCTGGCTGATATACTCACCTATATGTTAGATGAAGATGCGACCAAAAGAAGGCAGGGGGGAGACTACTTTTTTAAGCACCTTCATGTGCTGAAAAACATGGTGTTTTCCGAGGATAAAGATACTGCTTACACGTCGCTTATTCCTACCTGGGTCCACCAAACGAGCCAAGATATTGAGACTGTGGTTTACAGCTCAAGAAAATCATATCTTCGTCAGCAAGCGGCGCTTGAAAGTGAAGAGTTACGGTATATTGATGACGCCCAGTTTGATCGATATTACAAAAACTACCTTCAAGGTATGGGAGATACTGAAAAAGCGTTTGTTTCTGCTATCAGTCGTTTAGGTCGCTATCCCGTGGTTGGGGGAATGGCTGTCAGATGGGAGCCAGAGGGTATCTATGTAGACTCTAGTTTGAACCTGCACGACCCAAGTTTACGCCGTGCATTTGAACAGGCCGTCAATAATGTAATTACTCTAGCGAGGGCCATTCACAAGCCAGCAGTATTTAAATGCTGTATGTTCAATGCGAAAAACACCGTACACATTGAACGTGATAATGAGCAACAAGACTTTATTCCGTCAAAGGCGCTGCACATTCCTTACGAGTTATCAAAAGTGTCATTGTCAAAAGACGACAGTAGAACCCATTCTTATTTCGAAGATGGCGATGATCCCGATGAGCTGCTTGAGCTGCCTGAAACAATTATCGACACTATCAAGGCTCTCAATGCAATTCATCATACGGGGTGCATTATTTTTGAAGCCTTACCCATGCATTTGAAAATTCATAATTACTATACGCTACTCGATCACAGTCAAGAAGATACGTTTAAAGCACTTCTTGCAAACTTAGTGGCGCAAATTCCGCTTGTAAAAGGGTTAGGTATTTCAGGGTTTATGAAGTTACCCTATAAAGATACTCGCTTTTTTGAGCATAAGGCATCATTGCCTGAAAAGTATTATCCAAGAAATCCCAAAGCATTAAATCAAGAGAAAGAACAACATGTCTGACATAAAACTATCCTCGCTATTTGAGTTAGAAACTGTAGAAGCAGGCCTTTACCGAGGACAAAGCTGGGACCTAGGATTTAGAGCGCTTTTTGGTGGTCAAGTGCTTGGTCAAGCCCTTGCAGCAGCCTATGAAACTGTTGATAAAGACCGCGTTGCCCATTCGTTTCACACCTATTTTTTATTACCTGGCGATGCGAAAAAACCGGTTGTTTATGATGTTGAAATTGTCCGTGATGGCCGCAGCTTCTCTGCGAGAAGGGTGAAAGCTATTCAAGACGGTCGAAACATTTTTTACATGACGGCATCATTTCAAGTACCTCAAGAAGGCATGCATCATCAGGCGCCCGAGATGCCTGACGTGCCGCCACCTGAAGAGGTGCAGTCAGACATCGATTTTTACCAAGAGAATTTTAGTAAAATAGCGAGGCCAATGAGAGAGGCCCTGAGCTATCACAAACCGGTAGATATACGCACTATTAATGCGGCTAACTCTTATCAACCAGTAAAGCGTGACCCAACGCGCTATATATGGATGAAGGCGAGAGATCCCCTCGCTGGGTCTTTGTCCGTTCACCAAGCTGCTGTTGCTTACGCGTCTGACTACCATTTTTTAAGTACATCACTACAACCACATGGCGTCGCGGTAACCGACAAATCTCTACGAATGGCAACCATTGATCATGCAATGTGGTTTCACCGTCCTGTTAACTTAAATGAATGGTTACTTTATGCCATGGACAGCCCTTTTAGTGGTGGTGCTCGTGGCTTAGTAAGAGGTCAAATTTTTACGCAGCAAGGCGAGCTTGTCGCCTCAACGTCTCAGGAAGGGTTGATGCGTCAGGTAGACGTGTAATTTTATATGGCAAAATCACATCACTATTTGCGTCTCGTCTATAAGTCAATCGACACAAAAAAAGAACAGAGCCTGATTCGAAGCCTGATTGGTTTTTAAAAGGGCTTTTAAAACGGCCATTAAAAAAGGCACTTGAAGGAGAACAACATGCACTATTCATTAGGCGAATTAACGCCAACGGTTGACGAAAGTGCGTATATCGCACCCGGCGCTCATCTCATCGGTAACGTGAACCTTCATCAGGGAAGCAGCGTGTGGTTTAACGCGGTTATTCGTGGCGATATGGATATAATTACGGTAGGCAAAGATACCAACATCCAAGATGGCAGTGTTCTGCACACTGATGCTGGTGTTCCTCTTACTCTTGGCACAGGTGTTACCGTTGGTCATAAAGTGATGCTTCATGGTTGCACCATTGGTGACTATTCGTTGGTTGGTATCAATGCGGTTGTTTTAAATGGGGCAAAAATTGGAAAATATTGCATTATTGGTGCAAACGCTTTAATCACCGAGAACATGGAGATACCAGATTATAGCTTGGTGGTCGGTTCGCCTGGAAAAGTGGTGAAAACACTTGATGAAAGCGTATCGTCAAAGCTAGAAGCTTCCGCAGCGCACTATCGAGGCAATGCGCAACACTATTTGAAGCACCTAACTGCTTTGTGATGCAGCTTAGTTCCCGCTGTTTAATTTTATCTCGATAAAAGACATGGTCTATAAAAATTTAGGTCTACACTAACGAAAACGCATAAAGAATTAAATCAATAAACAATTAGCCCCAATAAAAAACGCCCAGAACAATCGTTCTGGGCCTAGGGGAATGGCCCATTGCTGAGCCGTGCGCTAACTTTGACAGGGAGAGATAATGCGTATATCAACGTTGAATATTAAGTATAGGATAGCTTTGTGCATTTTATAAACAAATTAACGGTTAATTTTTTGTGACACCGTTATTTTAAAAATTTATATAACCGCTACAATGCGTTACACTCCAACATCTCTGGTTCGACCATTAAATTATTCCTTGTTTTGCACACCACCCAACCAAACTATCAGTGCGTAATGTATAGAAATCCCGCTGTGTATTGTCAAAATCTTCCTCCATTAAGCCTGAAACACCGCCATATTTTGAAAATGTTTAACTAAAACCCCATTCATAAAATTTATGTTGAGTACAGATGGTTGTACCCCATGACGAACCTTGTAGTATGTGCCAATGAATTAAAACTCCTGAATGTAAGAGGGGCTAATATGAAAGCATCTACAACGCCATTTACAAAATCATTATCAACATTTATTCCACCAGAGCGCACTTTAATGGGACCGGGCCCCTCTGATGTAAGCCCTCGTATTCTTAACGCCATGGCGCGTCCTACACTAGGGCATCTCGACCCTTTGTTCATTGAGTTAATGGATGAAACCAAAAACTTGCTGCAATACGCGTTTAAAACTGAAAATGCGCTAACAATGCCAATTTCTGCCCCTGGCTCTGCCGGTATGGAAGCCTGCTTTGTGAATCTTGTCGAACCTGGAGATAAAGTCATTGTTTGCGTTAACGGTGTTTTCGGTTTGCGCATGGTTGAAAATGTAGAACGCTGCGGCGGCACTGCCATTACTATCCACAACACGTGGGGAGAGCAGACCGACCTTAATGCAGTGGAAGATGCGTTGAACGCCAATCCCGATGTAAAAGTAGTGGCATTTGTGCATGCAGAAACCTCAACAGGGGTGAGAAACGAAGCCAAATTGCTTTGTGAGCTTGCGCAAAAACACAATTGTTTAACTATTGTTGATGCTGTTACCTCTCTTGGCGGTATCGAACTTGATGTGGACGGCTGGGGAATAGACGCCATTTATTCTGGTTCGCAAAAATGTTTAAGCTGTGTTCCCGGTATAGCGCCAGTGTCTTTCAGTGAGAAAGCAGTTTCAGTGATTCAAAATAGAAAAACCAAAGTGCAAAGCTGGTTTCTCGATATGAATTTGATTGTAGGGTACTGGGGCAAGGGCGCTAAACGTGCGTATCACCATACTGCGCCGGTTAACAGTATGTACGCGATGTACGAATCGCTTCTCGTATTGAAAGAGGAAGGCCTTGAGAATGCTTGGGACAGACACGCAAGCGGACATGCAAAGTTAGCGCAGGGCCTTGAGGAAATAGGTCTAAAGCTAACAGTTGATAGCGACTTTAGATTACCACAGCTCAACGTTGTACAAATACCCGATGGTGTTGATGACGCCGCGGTGCGCAGTCAGTTATTAAATGAGTTTAATTTAGAAATTGGTGCTGGTTTAGGAGAGCATGCTGGAAAGGTATGGCGTATTGGTCTTATGGGATATGCCTGTAAACAGCGCAATATCGACCACTGTATCGCGTCGCTTAAGACTGTACTTAAGTCATCTACTTAAATTACAAATACTAAATTACAAATAGAGATTAACCTAAAGCTGGAGGCATAAATATGCAGCCAGCTTTTTTATTTTAAAACCAACGCCTTGTTATTTGTTCACTCAGGGTTCATATAGGATGGCATAGACTGGATGCGCTATAATTAACCTAAGTATCGATTAAAGGAACTGATATGCAAAACGTGCTTACATTTACCAAGACACTTATACTCCTTACCGTATTTACCGCGCCTTTATATACTGCACAAAGTTATGCACATACTGAGGCGAGTAAGGATGCTGCTAAGGAAAAAGAATCGCAAGCCAATGAAAGGTCATTAGGAACAATTAGTGTACAAGGAGTAGGGGCCATTGATGTTACACCTAATGCTTACTCCGTAACCTTTATCGTTGAAGAACAAGGCACCACGGTATCTAAGCTCAGTGGGCAGCTTGAAAACGATTTAACCTCTATTGTTAGTTTCTTATTAGAAGAGGGTATCGAAGAGCGTTACATTCAAAGTATGCAAGTACGTCTTTCGCCCCGATACAACAATACGCCGCAGGGTAGAGAACAAAATGGTTTTACACTGTCTAGAGAAATCGCCATTACCTCAACAGATATAGAGAATTACGACCGTGTGCTTGATGGCGTGCTCAAAAGGGGGGTTGATCGTATCCAACAATTCAATTTTGTAAACATGGGTGAGGCTTCTGTCTATCAAAAAGCGTTGGTAACAGCGGTCGCTGATGCAAAGAATAGAGCACAGTTGCTAGCAAAAGAATTAGGTGTGGAAGTGGGTGAAGTGGTTGCAATATCTGAATCTGGTGGCAATATGCCGATACCAGTCATGCGCGCCAACACGTTTTCCAAAGAAATGTCGCTGTCTTTGCCAGGGCAAGAGAGCGTGAACGCCCGTGTGAATGTGACGTTTAACATCAATCAATAACAGGGTTACCGTTTGAAACAACAACAATATAGCCAGCTAATAAGCCAAGCGAAAAGCTTGGTATCGGGCGAGCAGGACTTAATTGCCAATATGGCAAACATAAGTGCACTGCTGTTTAATGGCCTTGCAGATGTAAACTGGGCTGGTTTTTACCTGTACAAAGACGAACAGCTGGTTCTTGGGCCTTTTCAAGGTCAGCCTGCTTGTATTCGAATTCCAATGGGAAAAGGCGTGTGTGGTACCAGTGCGTCCACACAGACGGTTCAGCGAATTGACGATGTCCACGGGTTCGATGGTCACATTGCATGCGATGCGGCGTCAAATTCTGAAATTGTTGTACCCATTGTGGTTAACAACACATTAATCGGTGTGTTGGATATAGACAGTCCAAATCACGCTCGCTTCACGCAAGATGATGAGGATGGCCTTGTCGAAATTGCGAATATATTGATTGAATCTCAGCAAGCACTATGAAATCAAACGTCGATATTCATGTAGTATTATCTACATTCGAGGACATGGAAGACGTTCATGATGACCCAGATGAGGCATCTGAACGTTTAAACTTCATTCTTCACGGGATATATGATGCTGCTGAAGAAGATATAGAAACACAGCGTTTAGAGCAAATTTTGCACTACGCTTGGGAGTCTTGGCAACAAGATGCACATTTATTAGAAATTGATGACGACGAATTGCTCGATTGGGTTGACCACACGCTGGCAACTTGGGATGATGCAAATAACGATGAAATCTCCTGAATAATTTAGAAAGTTAATGGAATCAACAGAGAAGTTTACTACGAGTAAGGAAGTTATTGCTTTCCTTGCAGAGACCTTCCCAAAATGTTTTAGCATTGAAGGCGAAGCCCTCCCACTTAAGATTGGTATTTTTCAAGATCTTGCTCAACGGTTAGACGGTGAAGAGCGCGTGAGTAAAACGCTATTGCGCTCAACCCTTCGTCATTACACAAACAGTTGGCGTTACCTATACAGCATTAAGGAAGGCGCTCACCGCGTTGATCTTGATGGTGAAAAGGGCGAAGCAATTGAGAAAGAACATTCAGATCACGCGCAAAAGCAACTCGAGGAGAGTAAAGCTAAGGCTGCAGAAAAACGCAAGGCGAAGCTAGCACAGCAGCCTAAGCGTTCAGAAAAGCGTCAGTTTAATCGTCCTAAAGGCGAAAAACCGGTTAATTCTGCGCAACCTGAGGCGAAGCGCGGAACTAAACCGAAGAATAACAGACCAAATACTACGCCACCTGCTAAGTTAACTGAAGACGACATGAAGCCAGGCACTCGCGTTACCGTTAAGCTGGGTAAAGAACCTATGCCAGCGGCTATCACCGAGATTGCTAAAGACGGTATTCATGTTCAGCTTGATACGGGTATGGTGGTAAAAGTAAAAGCAGATGCTTTACGTTTGGCACGTTCCAAGAGGTCGTAAATATGAAAGATATCCTTCGAATTTCTATTGCTAGCGCATTTTTGACGGTAGGCGTCGGCGCCGGTGCAGTTACGTCAACACCAGACGTTGATGAGCTTCCTATATTACAACAGGAATCTCAGCACAGTGTGGCAGCTAAAAGAGTCAGTGCATTGTTCACTCGCGCCCACTACAAAGAAATTTCGTTGGATAATCTTCTTTCAGCTCGCGTTTATCAACGTTTCATAGAGTCACTTGACCACAACAAACAAGTGCTTTTATTAGACGATGTCGTCAGCTTTGAAAAGTACCGTGATTTGTTTGACGATGCGTTGGGCAAAGGTAATTTATCCATTGCTTATGACATGTACAATGTTACTGCTAAGCGCAGGGTCGAGCGTTATGAATATGCACTTGCATTGCTCGACGATGGGCCTTTTGATTTTGCTAAAGAAAACGACAAGTTCTATTACGACAGAGAAGACGCCGATTGGGCGAAAGACACTGCTGAACTTGACGAAATTTGGCGTCAGCGAGTTAAATACGATGCGCTGAATCTTATATTGGCGGATAAAACGTGGGAAGAAGCGAAAGAGCTACTTACCAAGCGTTATACCCGTGCAATAAAGCGCACAAAGCAGGCGAAAAGTGAAGATGTTTTTCAAACTGCCATGAACGCGTTTGCAAGAACTATCGAAGCCCACACAAGTTACCTTTCTCCTCGAAATGCAGACCGTTTCCAAATGGAAATGAATTTATCATTTGAAGGCATAGGTGCGGTACTGCAAAGCGAAGATGACTACACCATTATTAAAAGTGTAGTGCCAGGTGGTCCAGCAGACCAGTCTGGGGCAATCAAGCCGGAAGACAAAATTGTTGGTGTGGCTCAAGACGATGAAGAATTTGTTGATGTCATTGGATGGAGACTCGACGAAGTTGTCGAGTTGATTAAAGGTCCAAAGGGCAGCATGGTGCGCTTGCAAGTAGAGAAGGGCGCAACAGAAACAAAGACAACATCAGTCGTAAAGCTAACCCGAGATAAGATAAAGCTGGAAGATAGAGCGGCAAAGTCTGAAGTGTATGTACCTGACGAAGGTCCGCATTCAGGGGAGCCCTTAGGTGTTATTACCATTCCCAGTTTTTACAACAACCTAAGTGTTGACGTTGCAAAAGAAATTGAAGCATTAAAGTCACAAAACGTGAAAGGTGTTATCGTCGACCTACGCGGTAATGGCGGCGGTTCATTAACAGAAGCAACATTGCTGTCTGGACTTTTCATTGAAAAAGGTCCCGTGGTTCAAATTCGATACGGACAGTCTAAGATTAGCGTTAATCGTGACACCGATGGGAAAGTGTCTTATGACGGCCCACTGACTGTGCTTGTTGACCGTTACAGCGCCTCAGCTTCAGAAATTTTTGCCGCAGCAATGCAAGACTACAATCGCGCCTTAATTGTTGGTGAGCAAACTTTCGGTAAAGGTACGGTTCAGCAGCATCGTGGCCTAGGTAAAATTTACGACCTGTACGACAACCCGTTGGGTAGCGTGCAGTTTACAATAGCTAAGTTTTATCGAATTGATGGCGGCAGCACACAGCATAAAGGTGTTATTCCCGATATTTTGTATCCCTCAGCTATCGAACCTGCAGAGTGGGGTGAAAGTCAGGCTGATAACGCGCTTCCATGGGATAGCATTAACAGGGCCAACTACACTACGTTTGCTGACGGCCAATCTGCGTTAGATGTATTATCAGCGAAGCACAGTAAACGAATTATGCAAAACCCCGAGTTTTCATACATTAATGATGACATCGAGGAATACAAAAAGAATAAAGACAAAGATTTCATATCGCTTGTAAAGGCTGAGAGAGAAGCCAAGAAAAAAGAAGCTGAGGTAAAATCATTGGCACGCGCTAACGAACGACTGCAGCGCCTAGGCTTAGAGCCAGTAACGACGCTTGATGACCTTCCAGAAGACATGGAAGAGTTAGACCCGTTTTTAGACGAGGCGGCTAATATTACTTTCGATATGATTGAAACAGGCCGATACGCTATCACTACACATTAAGCGCTGTCGGAAAAGGGCTGGTCTAGGGCCAGCCCTTTTTTTGTGTCTATACAAATATTACAACAATAATAAAGGCAAATAACATGGCGATACGAGGCGAGTTTTCTTCTCGAATAGGATTCGTGCTGGCGGCTGCAGGCTCAGCGGTTGGGCTTGGAAATATCTGGGGTTTCCCCACAAAAGTAGCAAGTAACGGCGGTGCTGCATTTGTACTCGTTTATCTATTACTGGCCTTTGTCCTAGCTTATCCTGTCCTAATGGCCGAGTTGATCATTGGTCGTAGTACACGCTCAAATATGGTCGACGCGCTTGGCAAAATATCAGGTAGTTATGTAGGTAGAGCAACCGGCATCTGGGGCTGTGTTACTGTTTCTCTCATTTTAGCCTTCTATGCCATTGTCGGTGGCTGGATGCTGGTCTACTTTGCTGACTCAGCGGTAAGACTAGTAGGACTACAGTCTGCAAGCGATTGGCTTCTTACCTCTTCCGTTACGCGTAACGTTATTTTCTGCTCCTTATTCATGATGTTAACTGCATTTATCGTAGTCGGTGGTGTTAAAGCCGGTATTGAAAAATGGTCAGTTAGATTGATGCCAACCTTAGTCATTCTCATACTAGCGCTAATCGTGTACGTTAGTATGCAACCCGGTGCAGGTGAAGGATGGAGTGCGTATTTAGTCCCTGACTTCTCACGAGTACTCGACCCTGACTTGTTAATTAATGCAATGGGACAAGCTTTCTTCTCAATGTCTTTGGGTGTGGGCACAATGTTAGTGTATGGCTCATACTTAAGTAAAAAAGAAAACCTGCCAACAATTGGAGCCTCAGTGGCACTGGTTGACATTGGTGTAGCGGTAATAGCAGGTATGCTTATTATTCCGTCGATGTACGTCGCATTGAACAACGGCGTAGAAATATTCACCCCAGAGGGTGCCTTAATTCAAGGTGACACACTTATTTTTAAAGTGCTTCCCGCGTTGTTTGACACTATTGGCACTGTAGGTGTTTTCGTGTCGTTCACTTTCTTTGCGCTAATGGCTATTGCGGCGGTGACCTCTTCTATTTCCATGTTAGAAGTACCGGTCGCGTTCATGGTAGAGAGTAAAGGTTTGCAGCGTGGCAAGGCCGTGGTATTTATGGCTGCGTTAATCTTTATTCTCAGCTGCATCATAATTCTTAATTTCGATATGTTGTTTGGGTTCGTTATTGCGTTAACCACAGAATACAGCCAGCCACTGCTAGGTTTAGTGCTGTGTATTTTCGCTGGTTGGGTGTGGCGCAGAGATGCCATACTTGCTGAGCTTAAAGAGGGCAACGAAAACGTAGAGCACGGATTATTTTGGAAAATTTGGCCGTGGTATGTGCGCTTTGTTTGCCCTGTTATTATCGCGCTCATGTTCTATCGCTCTGTTTTTTAGATAATAGTAAAGGCTAATTTTTCAGCGATTCTTTTGAATGTAAGCAGCTTTTAAAATCAGTGCTCTCAATTTTAAAAGCGATTAATTTAAGAAGCTATTGATTCAAGAAGCACCATTTAAGTAGCTCGCAAAAACAAATAGCTTTCAAAAAAAGGTTTTATAAAATAATAACAATGACTAATAAAGAGTTAAAAACACCGTCACTTTTAGATGCCTTAATTCCAATTGTTGCACTGGTTCTTATGATGGGAACAGCGGTGTATTTGTTTGGAGACGGTTCATCCTATGGTCCAAATCAAATTGCGCTATTGTTAGCAATGGGCTTGGCAGCCATTATTGGAATGAAAAACGGCTATAGCTGGAAAATAATAGAGAAAGGGATAGTCGATGGCATTTCAATGTCATTGGGTGCCTGTCTTATCCTGCTTGCGGTTGGCTCCTTAATTGGCACCTGGATGCTGTCTGGAACCGTTCCTACGTTGATTTATTTTGGCCTCGAACTTCTTAACCCTTCGTTTTTCTATGCCGCGACGTGTTTAATTTGCGCAGTGGTTGCCATGAGCATAGGCAGTTCTTGGACAACAGCAGCGACAGTAGGTGTTGCGTTAATGGGCGTTTCAGCAGGTATGGAAATGTCAGCGGCTATCACAGCGGGAGCGGTTGTGTCTGGTGCCTATTTTGGCGATAAGATTTCGCCACTGTCTGAAACCACTAACTTAGCGCCCGCAGTAGCCGGTACTGATCTTTTCGACCACATTCGCTACATGCTCTGGACCACAATCCCAAGCTTTGCTATTGCGCTTATTTTGTTTACTGTTATCGGGTTTAGTGAAGTAGGTGAAGCGAAGGCCGAGCGCATTGAGCAAATGCAGCAGCTTCTCAGCGAGTCTTTCAATCTTGGATGGCACCTTCTTGTGCCACTTGTTGTGCTTCTTACTTTAGCAATTAAAAAGATGCCGGCATTTCCAGCCGTTTTTATCGGCGCGTTACTCGGCGGTATTTGGGCCGTTATATTCCAATGGGATGTCGTCGCTGCAATGGCAAGCGTTAATGACACTGCAAGTATTGGTGCATTAAAAGTGGTTTGGACAGCTTTGTTTGATGGAGTAAGCTTTTCAACACCTGATGAAAATTTAAATAGCTTATTATCTCGAGGCGGCATGTCCTCAATGCTCAATACAATATGGCTGATAATATGTGCCATGTCTTTTGGCGCTGTGTTAGAGCGAGTTGGACTTCTCAAGCGTGCTGTAGCCACTATTTTGCTAGGCGCAAAATCTGCTGGTGATATGGTAAGTCGAACCATTATGACGTGCTTCGCGACAAACTTAGTCACTGCCGACCAGTATATTGCTATTGTCATGCCTGGCCGCATGTACAAAGAAGAATATGCTAAAAGAGGGTTAGACCAACTAAACCTGTCACGCAGTTTAGAAGATGGCGGTACACTTACATCACCACTTATTCCTTGGAACACTTGCGGTGCCTATATGCATAGCGTGCTGCTAGTGAATCCTTTTGATTACATTTTCTACGCGTTCTTTAACTTAATTAATCCATTTCTTGCTATCGTTTACGCCTATCTGGGAATTAAAATTTTGCGCATTACGCCGCCAACATTTGAAACGAAAAGCGAAGGGTCCGTATAAACATTATATAGACGCTTCATTAAGGAGTTCTATGTCAGTTCAAATTAAACGCCGAGCGGATTACATGCCGCCGGCTTTTGCTATCTCTACCGTCGATTTACACATCACACTTCATCCAACTGAAACTCGTGTATTCAGTTCATTGCGTATAAAAAGACAGGGCAGTCATCAAGACGCCCTGGTATTGGATGGCGACAACCTTCCTGTCAACAAACTCACAATTGACGGTATTGAACTGTCACATAAAAGTGATAACAGCCTAGGCTACGTACTTGACGAATCGTCTCTGACAATTCCTGTTGAGAGCGATGATTTTACACTCGAGATTGAAACCACTATAGCCCCTAGTCGCAACAAAGCATTAGAAGGCTTATATCTTTCTGGCGGTGCTTACTGCACGCAGTGTGAGGCAGAAGGGTTCAGGCGTATTACTTTCTTTATGGACCGCCCTGATGTGCTGTCGGTTTATACGGTAACCGTAGTGGGGGATACATCGTTGCCTATGTTACTTTCCAACGGTAACCCTATAGATAAAGGGCAGTTAACTAACGGCCAACATTTTGTTAAATGGCACGACCCACATCCAAAGCCGTGTTATCTCTTTGCCCTAGTGGCAGGCGATTTTGACATGCTATCTGATACGTTTACCACAGCTAGCGGTAAAGAGGTTGCGCTGGAACTTTATGTGGATAAGGGAAAGCAAAGCCAAGGTACGTTTGCCCTTGAGTCGCTAAAACGCGCGATGAAATGGGATGAAGAGGTCTTCGGTCTAGAATACGACCTCGATATTTACATGATAGTGGCAGTAGATTTCTTCAATATGGGAGCCATGGAAAACAAGGGCCTTAATGTATTTAACAGTAAGTTTGTTTTGGCCGACCAAAACACTGCTACCGACGATGACTTCTTTAATGTGGAGGCGGTTATAGCTCATGAATATTTTCATAACTGGACCGGGAACCGAGTAACTTGTCGCGATTGGTTTCAGCTTAGTTTAAAAGAAGGGCTTACCGTATTCAGAGATCAGCAGTTTAGCGCTGATATGACGTCAGAACTGAGCAATCGTATTAAGCATGTGCGCGTGATGCGCGAACACCAGTTCGCCGAAGACGCAAGTGCAATGAGCCATCCCATACGACCCGATGAAGTGATAGAAATGAACAATTTCTACACGGTAACGGTGTACGACAAAGGTGCTGAAGTTATTCGTATGTTCCACACACTGCTTGGCCCAGATGGGTTTAGAAAAGGTATGGATGAATACTTTAAACGCCATGATGGGCAAGCTGTAACCTGTGATGACTTCGTCTCTGCTATGCAATCGGCAACGTCGTTAGATCTCAGTCAGTTTGCACGTTGGTATAGTCAATCTGGTACGCCGGTTGTCAGTGTAAAGCAGAGTAAGCTCGACGATGGCAAACATACCATTACATTATCTCAGCATACGCCGGCTACTTCTGAGCAGAGTGAAAAACACCCGTTATACATGCCTATCAAAATGGAAGTCATGGACGAAGACGGAGTGCAGTACACCGACAATGAAGCTATCATTAATGACGGAATGGTCATTTTAGATAGAGAATCGGTGTCCTTCACCATCGATGCTCCCAACAAAACATTGACTCCGGTGGTATTAGGCAACTTTTCAGCCCCTGCAAAAGTAAATAACGAGTTACCAACTTCCTCATTATTAACCATTTTCAAATATGGTAAAGATGCATTTAATCGCTGGGATGCAATGCAGTCTATCTACAATCGCTGTATCAGTGAATTAGAACGTGCTCCAGGCAATGCTATCGATAGCGATATTTGGGCGGGCATAAAAGAAGCCATTGCACGTGAGCAGGAGAATGTTGAGTTACTCGGCGAATGTCTGGTTATTCCTTCATTTGAAACGCTCTGTCAGTCTAGAACATCGATAAATGTTGAAACTTTGAGTGCCGCACGAAAGGCTTTTTGTTCTCAATTTGCACAACATCTCGAGTCATCATTGCTTGACGTATTTAATAGCATTGAAAGTGCACCGTATGCTTACAACCAGAATGCAGTGAATCAGCGACGTTGTAAGAATGTCGTTCTTGCACACTTGGCGCGTTTACCACAGCACGAGAGCCTTGTTATTGAGCAATTTGAACAAGCAGATAATATGACCGACAAGCTGGGAGCGTTAAGATGCGCACAGTTTTGTCAGCGTGACACCTTTGATTCGCTCATGGCGAAGTTCGAGCAAAAGTGGAGTAACGACCCGCTTGTACTCGACAAATGGTTTGCGCTACACGCTACGCAAGCATCTAAGGATATCTTCGCCACAATAACGATGCTCTGTGAACATCCTCAGTTTACTATGAATAACCCCAATCGGGTTCGCTCAGTCATTGGTAGCTTCGCGTTTTATAATAGCGAGATGTTCCATGCACTAGACGGCAGTGGCTATAAATTTGTTACTGATTATTTACTTAAACTCGATACATTGAATCCACAAGTTGCTGCTCGTATCGTAACGCCATTAACTCAATGGCATGGCTTTGCAGTTGAACATCAAACGCTAATGAAAGAACAGCTAGGTCGCTTGCTTAACCACAAAGGGCTGAGCAAGGATGTGTTTGAAAAAGTGAGCAAGAGCCTTGCTTATGGCGCAGATTGAACCAACAGATAGCGTATTTTATTTCTCTATAAGTGTGCCTTACACCCAGTGTGAGGCATTATATTCGCCTGCTGTACCGAGCGTTGTCATGTTGGCAGAATCTGGCGTTCGGGTGCAGGTTCCCACCAATCGTTTGCGCCAGTTTATCACCTCAGACGGGGTGAAAGGGCGCTTTCGTATGATTGTAGATCAGCACAATAAAATAAGGGCGATAGAACGCCTTAGGTAATTAATTAAGGGAAGTAAGCGAGGTAACATAACCCCGCTATTGCAAAACACCCACAAGTGAGCGATTTTTGCGCACTTTCAAGCTGAATTTTGTACAACCGCATAAATGACTTTTATACTCAGCATAAAGCAATAACTATTTGATACGATTAATGTTGTAAAAGTTGTTAACTGGTAGGATTAGTTCTTGCGGTTCTGGTAAAATGATGTAATGATTTTGTTAATCGTTATGGTTGGTCATGATGTCGGGCATGCACACGCGTCGACTTGGGAGTATAAAAATATGAAAAACAGGCCTAGCGCTTTTAAAATATCACCAATTGCTGCAGGGGTTCTCACTCTGCTAGGTGCTGCTGCAGTACCTGCTCACGCCGCTAATTGGCAAGTAGGTGATGTAAGCATTACGTTAGATTCAACGTTCTCGCTTGCAACAAGTATTCGTACTGAAGCTAGAGATTATGATTTAATCGGTAACAGTAATCATCCTCAATTTAACTGGACTGGTTACCACGCTGCATTCAACCCACTTTATTCTAGCGGTGATGTATGGGGCTTAGCCGATGGTGGTTACTCTACCAACGGTGATTTAGGTAACTTAGCACACGATCCAGGCGACGCATTCGCAACTCAGATTTCAGGTACTCACGAACTGGACATTAACTTCGGTGATTACGGCTTCTTTGCTCGCGGATTTTGGTTCTATGACTTTGAACAAATGGACGGTGACCGCCCATATTCAAACCCTATCACGGGTAACCAGTACGACCTATGTCAGGACCCAGAAGCAGAAGATTTACTGTGTACTGACGTACGTTTATACGATGCCTTTTTCTACGGCGATTGGTGGGTAGGCGATAAGCCGCTTACGCTGCGCGTTGGACGTCAGGTAATCAGTTGGGGTGAAAGTACGTTTATCCAGCATGGTATAAACACCACCAACCCCGTTGACGTAACGCGTGCTCGCGCACCTGGCGCTGAGCTAAGAGAAGTATTCTTACCTGTTGGTATGGTGTATGCATCATTAGGTTTAACACCTGATGTAAGTATTTCGGGCTACTATCAGTATGAGTTCCAACGCAGTTGGCTTCCTGTTTCAGGCAGTTATTTTGCTGGTAACGACTTCGCGGGTGACGGCGGTCAACGCCAGAATATCCAACTAGGTTTCAGTGGTAATCCAGATATTGATTTAGAGCACTTGTTAACAGCATTGAATGGCTACGGCGACTTGTTGCGTTCTGGCGCAGATGCTGCTGATATTTCTCAAGCCTATTTAGCGTACCCAACTAAAGTTGCTGTACGTGGTTTTGGCGATGACCCGCACAACGAAGCAGATGACCAAGGTCAGTTCGGCTTGCGTTTAACCGTGTTCTCGCCAGAGATTAACGAAACTGAATTCAGCTTCTATCACATTAATTACCACAGTCAGCGTCCACTTATTTCAGGTGTTACGTCAGACTTCACACAAGCAGGTATTGGTGCTGACCTTGCGTTTCTTGCGGGTAATGAAATAACGCGTGACAACATCACTGACTTACGTGCGTTTACAAAATCAGAGTTTTTCTACCCTGAAGACATCAAACTTTATGGTATGAGCTTTAACACCAACATTGGCACAACGGCATTAGCCGGTGAATTTGCTTATCGTGTTGATGAGCCGCTTCAAATAGATGACGTAGAGTTACTTTATATGGGTATGCCAGAACAGCTTGCAAATGCTGGTTTACGTCCTGACCTTGAAGGCATTTCTCAGTTAAATAATATCGGAAGAGCAGTAGGCCCTGGCGAAACAGCTCAAGGCTTTATTTTCTCTGATACATGGCAGATGCAGTTTACCGCTTCTCACGTGTTTGGCCCTAAATTTGGTGCAGACAATTTTGTATTACTGGGTGAGGCAGGTTACGTAAACATTGTTGATATGCCAGATCCAAACGTAGTGAGACTGAACGCACCTGGTACGGCAAGAACACCATCGCTAGAGCCAACAGCAAATGGTAATGCTCGCCAAGGTCTTCACTTAGGTTTATCTGATGGCCCAGAAACTAATCCTTTCGCGACTGATGATGCTTGGGGCTATCGATTACTCGCTGTTGCCGATTATAATTCAATTTATGCTGGAATGAATTTGCGACTTAGGGCAACGTTTTCGCACGATGTAGAGGGTACAACGCCTGATCCTCTATTCCTTTTCACAGAAGATGTTAAATCTGCGGCTTTTTCAATGACATTTGATTACCTAAGTAAGTGGGAAGCCACCGCATCCTACAGCGCTTTTTGGGGTGGTATTGGAACAACTAATGCTCTTGCAGACAGAGATTTCCTTTCATTTAACATCAGATACGCAATTTAGAGAGTGGTACTTATGATTAGAAAAGTAGGAATTATTGCAGCCGCCTTGTCACTAGCTTTGTCTAGTGGAAATGCCATGGCGAAAATATCAGATGCCGAGGCTGCTAAGCTGGGCAAAGAGTTGACACCTCTTGGTGGTGAAGTTGCCGCCAATGCAGACGGCAGTATTCCCGCTTGGACAGGGGGAATTACCTCTGCGCCAGCAGGATACTCAGTGGGCGACCATCATCCGGACCCGTACCCTGAAGATAAAATATTATTTGAAATTACCGCTAAGAATTATAAAGAGTACGCTGAGTATCTGTCTGAAGGGCAGATGAAAATGTTTGAAACATACCCAGATACGTTCCGCATGCCGGTTTATCCGACACGTCGCTCTGCTTCAAACCCGCAGGATATCTATGACGCGACTAAAGCAAATGCGACTCGTGCAGAGCTTTTAGACGGCGGTAATGGTATTAAGGGTGCTGCGATTGGGATACCATTTCCAATCCCTCAAAATGGGCTAGAAGCGATATGGAACCATATTCTGCGATATCGCGGGGAAGCTGTGCAGCGAAACGGTGGCCAAGCAGCAGTAACAACAAGCGGTGACTACAACGTTATCGGCTTTGATGAGCAGCTGCTTATTAAATACGCAGAAGAGAATGCTACGCCAGAGCAGCTGACGGAAGATAACGTGTTGTTTATGTTCAAGCAAAAGGTAACTCAGCCAGCCCGTTTGGCAGGTACAGCCTTGCTCGTTCACGAAACCGTTGACCAAGTTAAAGAACCCCGTAAAGCGTGGACGTATAACACCGGACAGCGTCGTGTTCGTCTAGCACCAAACATTGCTTACGATACACCTGGAACTGCGGCAGATGGCCTGCGTACTACCGATGATTTCGATATGTTTAACGGCTCACCAAACCGTTATGACTGGAACTTGATTGGTAAGAAAGAAATGTATGTGGCGTATAACAACTACGCATTACATTCTGATAACGCAAGTTATGAAAACATTCTTACGCCAAATCACGTTAACCCTGATTTGACTCGCTGGGAAAAACACCGTGTTTGGGTGGTTGAAGCTACATTGAAAGAAGGCTTCCGCCATATCTATCAAAAACGTGTGTTCTTCATTGATGAAGACAGCTGGCAGATTCAAGTTGCTGATATGTATGATAATCGTGGCGAACTGTATCGTGTTGCAGTAGCTTATGGTGTAAACTACTACGAAGTACCAACTCAATGGTCTACACTTGACTCGTACCATGATTTGAACTCTCGTAGATACCTAGCCATCGGCTTAGACAACGAAGAGCAAATGTACGACTTTACTGTACGTCCTCGAGATGTTGAGTTTACGCCGCAAGCATTGCGACGAGAAGGTATGCGCTAATCGGCTTACACACCAAACGGTTGGCACTTGCCAACCGTTTTTGTTTGCAGACAATTATTATTAGGGGGAATGGTTCAATATGAAAAAAACCATTGCAGCGTGCATTGCCGCCGCCTTTGCAGTGAATAACGTAAGCACTGCAATCGCTGAAGAAGTATTCATGGCACCATTGGTAGAACAGTCTGTTCTGCTCGATATTGACGCTGATCAGTTTGTTGTTATTGTCGGTGAACGTGGTCATGTACTTATTTCTGAAAACGGAGACGTTTTCGAACAAAAACGAGTTCCAACTCAGTCAACGCTTACCGCTACAACCGTAGTCGGTGACAATATATGGGCGGTAGGTCACGACGCCGTTATTATTCATTCATCAGATAAAGGTGAATCGTGGGAGGTGCAGCAGTACCAACCTGATTTACAGCGTCCTTTTCTCGACGTGCTCTTTTTTGACGAAATGCAGGGCGTTGCCGCAGGGGCATACGGCTTGTTTTACCGCACTGAAGATGGCGGGAAAACATGGAATGCAGAACGCCATGCAACCTTGCTAGACCCATACGATAGAGAGTATTTGGAAGACATCCGAAAAGAAGACGAAGCTTTTTATCAACAAGAACTGGAATCTATTCTTCCCCATATTAATCGCATTACGCTAGACGACAATACCCTGTATCTTGCTGGTGAAGCCGGTCTATTAGCTAAAAGCACCGACCTGGGAAAGTCGTGGGAACGCTACAGCGTTGATTACACCGGTTCATTTTTTGATATCAAGCCATTAGACGATAATTCAGTGCTCGCAGTTGGTTTGCGCGGCAACATGTTCATTAATCACAATGAATCGTCTTGGGAATATATTCAAACGTGTTCAACTAGTACGCTAAATTCAATTCTTATTGGCTCAGACTCTGTTGTTTATGCCCTTGGCAATAACGGCAAAATGGTGAGGGCCAACAGACCAATACCTACAAGTATGCGCGATCCTTATGCAAATCCTGTTGATTGCAAGCCAGGGAAAGGTATTTCGGTGTCTCAGATTGAAGATAAAGCTGCAATTCTTAATGCTAAGCAGTTCAAAGGCCTGAATCTCGCGGTATCAGCGAATGGCGTTAAAACGTTGAATTTAAAATAGGGCAGAATAAAAGCAATGACCCATTTTCTCGAAAAATTAGTCTTCAATAACCGAAAGCTTGTGGTAGCACTTTTCGCTATCGCAACGGTCTTTCTGGGCTATCAAGCTTCTCAAATGCGTTTAGACGCTGGTTTTGAAAAAAACATTCCTCTTAATCATGAATACATGCAGACCTATATTGAACATCGCCAAGATTTTGGTGGTGCAAACAATATCCTTGTGTCTGTATGTGACAAAAACGATGATATTTTTAACAAGAATTTTTTCGACACATTGAAAAATGTGCACGACCAACTTTTCTTTATCAACGGCGTCAATCGCTCATTGGTCATATCACTGTTTTCACCGTCCACTCGATTTACCGAAATCGTTGAGGGCGGATTTGCTGGCGGGCCGGTTATTCCTGCAGACTTTAACTCGTCAAACCCAGAAGCGTTAGAGCTGGTTGCGGCAAACATTGAAAAAGCCAATATTGTTGGGCGACAGGTTGCAAGCGATTACAGCTGTGCAATGGTGACGGCGCAACTGCTAGATATCGACCCTCAAACTGGCGAACCCCTTGATACACTGGCCCTTGCGGCAGAGTTAGAAGAGCAGCTTCGCGGCCAATATGAAAACGACGAAACGTCAATTCATATCATTGGCTTTGCCAAAATGATTGGTGACGTAGCCGATGGTGCCAAAGACGTACTGATATTCTTTGCTATCGCCATTGGTATAACTGCCATCATGGTGTACTTCTTCTCACGCAGCATAATGTTAACGGTGTTGCCATTACTGTGTTCTGTGATTGCCGTTATCTGGCAGCTAGGGCTACTTACCTCTATCGGCTTTGGTATGGACCCGATGTCTATACTTGTCCCGTTTTTGGTGTTTGCCATCGGCGTAAGCCACGGTGTGCAAATGATAAATGCGGTAGAGAAGCAGGCGGTATCGGGTATTGGTGCCAAGAAAGCATCTATGGCAGCATTTAGAAGCTTACTTGTGCCAGGCGGTATTGCATTGCTCTCTGACACAGTTGGCTTTATGACCCTACTGGTTATCGATATTGGTATCATCCGAGAGCTAGCGATTACAGCGAGTATGGGTGTAGCGGTTATTATTTTAACTAACTTACTGTTACTTCCTGTATTAATGAGCTTCTTGAAGCTTGACGAACGCTATGTAGAAAAATTTGCTGGCAAGGAAAAGGCGAACAGTAAGTTCTGGGATATGATTGCTGCTTGTTCACGTAAGAAACCCGCTGCAATTATATTAACTATCACCGCTATCTTATTTGTGTTCGGTCATTTCCAAGCACAAAAAATGAAAATCGGTGATTTACATGCCGGTGCACCAGCACTTCACGAAGACTCTCGGTATAACCAAGACACCTTCTTAATTACCGATAAATACGAAGTGACCGTTGACTACATTTCTATTTTGGTAGAAACCACGCCGGAAGCGTGTACCTCACACAATGTCATGAAAGCCATGGACGACTTCCAGTGGAAAATGGAGAATACCAAAGGCGTTCAGTCTGCAGTTTCTCTAGCGTCGGTCGCTAAAATTGTGAATGCGGGTTACAACGAAGGCAATGTAAAGTGGCAGGTTATTCCACGAAACCAACAAACATTGGTTCAGGCTATATCGCGTGTACCTACATCATCAGGTCTTCTAAACGGCGATTGCTCTGTAATGCCTATCATTCTATTTATGGAAGATCACAAGGCAGAAACCATCTCTCGCGTTGTTGATGCGGTTAAAGATTATCGTACAGAATATGAAACTGACGATATGAAGTTTAGCTTAGCGTCTGGTCCGGTGGGTGTTATGGCGGCAACGAACGAAGCGGTTAGCGAAGCGCAAGATCCTATGATGCTCTATGTATTCGGTGCGGTCATCGCTTTATGCTTAATCAGCTTCCGTTCAATACGCGCTACATTAGTGGTTGTTATACCGCTTTACGTAGTGTCTGTGCTGGCCCAAGCATTGATGACCTACCTGCAAATTGGTCTCACCGTCTCTACCTTACCAGTTATCGCACTGGGTGTGGGAATAGGTGTGGACTATGGTATTTATATACTATCGACCAAAAGCCTAATGTTGAAGCAGGGTGCAACGGTACAAGAAGCCTATTTTGCAGCGCTTAAAGAGCGCGGCAGTGCGGTGCTCTTTACCGGGGTAACGTTAGCAATTGGCGTCAGCACATGGGTATTCTCATCGCTCAAATTCCAAATGGATATGGGAATATTACTGACGTTTATGTTCGTTGTTAACATGCTTGGTGCAATAATTGTACTACCAGCGTTGGCTAGGTTCCTCTGGTGGAACAAAAATGACCCTGGTGCATAAATTATTTTTGCATAGCTAATCAAAAAAAAGGGCCTTTAGGCCCTTTTTTTAGGTGTTTTCTGCATAGTTATCTATGCTGTTAATATAAGGTTAAAAAGGGGCTTTTAATAAGCCGCTTTATTAGAGAAAATACAAAGGTTTTCAGCACTTACGATATTACTAAAAGGTTAACAAATGACAGTCACCTCACAGCGACACTCAGTACTGCTAGATAATGTATTCGCACTTATCGACAAAAAAGTAGATACGAAGCAGAAGTCTCTTGTGCAGCAATTCGGACGTCTGTTGTATAAAAACATATCAAGCGATGATTTAGAAAATCGCAACGACAGCGATCTTTACGGTGCAACTCTGAGTTTATGGAATGCACTCTCACGATTCGATAACTCTGCGCCCCACATACGCGTCTTTAATCCAGAAATTGCAAAACACGGTTGGCACTCAAGCCACACTATTGTTGAAGTGATTGTGTCTGACATGCCGTTCCTCGTTGATTCGGTTCGAATGTCGCTGAATAGACTGAACATAACTGCACATTTATTTTTGCATAGCCCCATAGGCATTAAGCGTGATACCAGCAACAAGGTGGAAAGCTTTTCTGAGCAGGGCAAAACCCTAGAAGGTGCAAAAAAAGAAACCGTTATTTTTATAGAAGTTGACCGTCAAACTTCCAAAAAAGATATCGACATACTGACAAAAGAGCTTCACTCAGTGGTCGATGAAGTATCACTGGCCGTGGCTGATTGGCAAGATATGACCAGCACACTGCACACGGTAATTAAAACCAGCGAATCGTTTAACTGGCCCGTGTCCGGTGAGCAAAAAGACCAGATAAATCGCTTTCTAAACTGGTTGGGCGATCATAACTTTACCATGATGGGCTACCGTTATTACGATGTAAAAGCCATAGAAGGTGACCATCGCTGGATCCCTAAAAACGATAGCAGCCTAGGTTTACTAAAGAACTCCGTCAATAACCGCGAGCGTCTTTTATCGAAGCTGCCAGCCTCAGCGCGCAGTGAAGCGTTAAGTGAAAACCCCCTTATTTTAACCAAGACCAATACTCGGGCTCGCGTTCATCGCCCTGCGTATATGGACTATATCGGCGTGAAAGTTTTCAACGATAATGGTCAAGTGGTTGGTGAGCACCGCTTTCTAGGGCTGTATTCGGCATCGTTTTATAACCAAAGCGTTATTGAACTGCCAATTTTAAGCGAAAAGATTCAGCTTATCTGTGCATTATCAGGCTTCGAGCCTGGTACTCACGCCTACAAGGCGTTTGTCAACATTGTAGAAACCTACCCAAGAGATGAGCTATTACAAACTCCAGCACAGGAGTTAGCTCAAATTGTCATGGGTATTTTCCAAATGCAGGAGCGAGGGATTTCTCGCTTATTCATACGCAAAGATACCTTTGGTCGCTTTTTCTCGTGCATGGTGTTTGTACCAAGAGAGCGCTACAACACGCAGTTGCGCAAAGAGACGCAGGAACTATTAAAGGTGTCGCTTAACGCATCAGAAGAGGTGGAGTTTACAACCTTCTTCTCTGAATCTGTTTATGCAAGAACACACTACATAGCGCGAGTTAACGATAATAATGCGGAATTTGATGTGAAGGAAATAGAACAAAATATCATCGAGCTAACCAAAACATGGAATGACAGGCTTGCGTCAGCTATTTCAGCATCTCACGGCGAGGCGTCTGGAAAGTCATTAGAGCGTAAATATAGCAATGCATTCTCTCGCAGCTACATGGAACATAACCTGCCATCAGCAGCGTTGGTAGACATGGGTAAATTGGAGATGCTAGACGATAAACATACCTTAGATATGCTGTTCTATCGCCCTCAAGAAGAAGACTCAGAGAGTCAAATTGTTAAGCTCAAGTTGTTCCACCGTGCAGAGCCCATTCATCTGTCTGATGTACTGCCAATGCTGGAAAATTTTGGGTTACGCGTAATTGATGAAAGCCCATATAAAATAACGTGTTCAGGTGGTGAGCATAACTGGATCATGGATTTCAAAATGCTGCACAAAAGCGGGCAGCATTTCGACATGGAAAACGCCCAAATTCTGTTCCAAGATGCGTTTGCTAAAGTGTGGTACAACACTCTTGAAGACGATGCGTTTAACCGTTTAATTCTTGGTGCAAACCTCACCGGACGCCGAGTGACTATTCTGCGTGCCTATGCAAAATACATGCGTCAAACAGGCAGCTCATTTAGCCACGATTACATTGCAAATACGCTGGCTAACTACACCGACATAGCGCGCTTGTTAGTAGATTTCTTCGACCAGCGCTTTAATCCGAAGAAAAAGCGTAACAAGAAAAAAGAAGACGCAATACTTGCCGATATTAAGTCTCAGCTAGACGGCGTGAGCAACCTTGATGATGACAGAATTATCCGTCGTTATTTAGACATGATGTCGGCCACACTGCGTACTAACTTCTATCAGCTTGATGAGTCTGAGAACGAAAAGTCTTACGTGTCGTTCAAAATGCTTCCTGAGCTTATTCCGGACATGCCTTTACCTCGTCCTAAGTACGAAATTTTTGTATATAGCCCTCGAGTTGAAGGTGTCCACCTTAGAGGCGGTAAAGTTGCCCGTGGCGGTTTACGTTGGTCAGACCGTCAAGAAGATTTCCGTACAGAAGTGCTTGGTTTAGTCAAAGCCCAGCAAGTGAAAAATACGGTTATTGTTCCGGTTGGTGCAAAAGGTGGTTTCGTATGTAAGAAATCTCCTGTAGAGCAAGGCAGGGAAGCTATTCAAGAAGAAGGAAAAGCCTGCTACCGTATTTTCATAACCAGCCTGCTGGACATTACTGACAATATTGTGAACGGAGAAATCGTACCGCCCAAAGATGTAGTGAGATTGGATGACGACGATCCTTATCTTGTTGTTGCCGCAGATAAAGGAACCGCGACCTTCTCTGACATTGCCAATGGCATTGCAGAAGAATTTAACTTTTGGTTAGGCGACGCGTTTGCCTCAGGTGGCAGCATTGGCTACGACCATAAGAAAATGGGTATTACAGCCAGAGGCGGTTGGGAATCTGTTAAGCGTCACTTCCGCGAAATGGGCGTGAATTGTCAAACTACCGATTTCACCTGTATCGGCGTAGGTGACATGGCGGGTGATGTATTTGGTAACGGTATGTTGTTATCTGAGCATACAAAGCTTATCTGTGCATTTAACCACCTGCATATTTTCTTCGACCCTAATCCAAATGCAGCAGACAGCTATAAAGAGCGTCAGCGCTTGTTTGAAAACCCAAGGTTGTCGTGGGAAGACTACGACAGCAAATTGATTTCAAAAGGCGGTGGTATATTTAACCGCTCAGCCAAGTCTATTAAGCTAACCCCAGAAATGAAAAAATGGTTAGGCACTAGACAACAAACCATGACACCCAACGAGCTTATTCATAATGTATTGAAGATGCCAGTGGATTTAATGTGGAATGGCGGTATCGGTACTTACATCAAGAGCTCTAAAGAATCGCATTCTGCGGTGGGCGATCGCGCTAACGACGATTTACGGGTAAACGGTAAAGACGTTCAGGCGAAAATTGTCGGTGAGGGGGGGAACCTCGGTGTTACTCAACTAGGTCGTATTGAATACGCTGCTAACGGCGGTAGAATCAATACCGACTTTATCGACAATGTGGGTGGCGTTGATTGTTCCGATAACGAAGTAAACATCAAAATATTGCTTAATAGTTTAGTTAATGACGGCGAGCTTACAATCAAGCAACGCAACAAGCTGCTTTATGATATGACTGACGATGTGTCTGCCATTGTGCTTAAAGACTGCTATCGTCAAACTCAGTCCATCTCGATTACTGAATTAGCTGGTGTAAAACAGCTTAAAGAGCAACTTCGCTTTATCCACGGTTTAGAAAGAGAAGGGCAGTTAAACAGAGAGCTTGAGTTTATTCCAAGTGATGATGAAATTTCAGATCGCGTTGCCACAGACCAAGGTTTAACGCGACCAGAGTTGAGTGTGCTGATTGCCTACGGCAAAATGGTGATGAAAGATGCGCTCAATATTCCTGAAGTTACCGAAAACCCCTATCATGCTCGCCTGTTGTTAGAAGCATTCCCAGAAGTGCTTCGCAGTCGCTTTAACGAACATATGCAGCAGCATCCACTGCGCGGTGAAATTATTGCCACTAAATTAACCAATAATATGGTTAACGATATGGGGTTGAATTTCGTTTTCCGCTTACAGGAAGAAACCGGCGCCAGCGTGAGCGAAATTGCTGACGCCTATGCAATTGTTCACGGCATCTTTAATATGGACGACCTATGGGGCCGTATTGAAGATTTAGACAATGTCATTTGTGCCAAACTACAGCTAACCATGCTTGATGAGGCAAGGCGCATTATGCGCAGAGGCGCCCGTTGGTATATTCGACATGGCAACAAAGCACATTCTATTGAAGACGCCATCGAAAGCTATCGCGGTACCTTCGATTTGTTGTCGAAGAACCTTCAGCATTACTTAGTGGAAAGTGAATATTCGCAACTTGAGGCTGCTACGCAGAAATATATCGAGCAAGACGTGCCCCATGATATTGCCTATCAAGTGGCTAGCTTCTCGAACATGTTCTCTAGTTTTGATTTGGCGCAAATTGTTGACGCTGATAAACATGAGACCGATGTGGTCGCTAAGCTTTATTATCAACTTGGTTCGAGATTGGAACTGCATTGGTTCCTTGACCAAATAAATAATCAGGCGGTAAGTAACCATTGGCAGGCACTCGCGCGTGCATCGTACAGGGAAGAGTTGGATTGGCAGCAGCGCTCTATTGCTGCTAACTTGCTGCAGTCACGCACCGATGCTGCAGATGCCGATCAAATCCTCGACGACTGGATAGACAGCAACCAAGTGTTGTTAAAGCGCTGGTATCACATGATGTCTGAGTTCAAAACAAGCACAACGCACGAATTTGCGAAGTTTTCTGTCGCTTTACGTGAATTGATGCTTTTAAGCGTGAAGTCTAACCATTAGAATACACGCACCTTAATGATTTAAGCCCTGTTCATCAGGGCTTTTTTATATTAGCGAGCGTTAGAATACCCATGCAATCTTTAGTGCAAAAGCTGCTACTTCAGTGTGAACCTGAAAAAAGCCACGATCTTACTATTAACTGGCTGAACAAAACGCAACATACACCGCTGAAATGGATGTACAGCACCACGCCTATTGCAAAACCAGTGACGGTAGCAGGAATTAGGTTTGATAACCCAGTTGGCCTTGCTGCAGGGTTAGACAAAAACGGTGATTGTATAGATGCATTCTCAAGCATGGGCTTTGGCTTTGTTGAGATTGGCACCGTTACGCCTCGTCCACAGCCGGGTAACCCTAAGCCACGCTTGTTTCGCCTGCCTGAAAAACAAGCCATTATCAATCGCATGGGTTTTAACAACAAAGGTGTTGACCACCTTGTTGAACAAGTGAAAGAAGCCAAATTTAAAGGGCCCATCGGCATCAATATTGGTAAAAATAAAGATACAGAAGACGCCAAGGCTCTAGAAGATTACCTTATTTGCCTAAACAAGGTTTATCCGTACGCGAGCTATATCACTATCAATATTTCGTCGCCTAATACACCAGGTCTACGAAATCTGCAGTACGGCGAAGCGTTAGACTCATTGCTTGTAGGCCTTAAAGCCGCGCAAGAAACGCTAACTCAGACACACAGTAAATACGTGCCCATGTTCATTAAAATCGCCCCTGATTTGAGCGATGAAGAAATAAGCAGTATTGCGGTGTCTTTGATGAACAGCAAAATGGATGGCGTCATTGCCACTAATACAACCCTTTCTCGTGATGCGGTGCAAGGTTTAGCCCATGCGGATGAAATGGGTGGCCTCAGCGGTTCAGTGATGACTGACATGAGTTTACAAGTGACGAAGAAATTAGATAAAGCATTGGACAAATCTATGCCTATTATCGGCGTAGGAGGCATAGACTCTCCTGAGTCAGCCCAAGCACGTTTAGATGCTGGTGCATCACTGGTTCAATTATATTCGGCCTTTATTTATCAAGGTCCATCGCTCGTTAAACGTATCGTAAACGCGTTATAATACCCCCGATCTCTCATAAAGTGCGCACGTGCTAATGTCGTGCGCCAGTTACAGGTAAATGAATGAATACAATTCTGGTTACAACCAGCCGCGGTCTCGACGAACTACTTAAACAAGAAGTGCTGACTTTATGCCCTGAGGCACAAATAAAGCAGGCTCCTGGTATGCTTCAGTTCGAGGGCTCTAAAGAAGACGCCTATAAACTTTGCTTATGGTCGCGACTGGCTAACCGAGTAATTTGGGTTTTAGCATCGGGTAAAGCGAATAATGCCGAAAGCCTTTACGATACGGCAATGACCGTAGATTGGCAGATGCAAATGGACTCTAGGCATACCCTGTCTGTTCAATTTGTGGGTACCAACTTTGCGATCAAGAACACCCAGTTTGGGGCTGTTCGAATTAAAGATGCCATTGTTGATACGTTTGTGGAAGAAGGCTTGGCGAGGCCGTCTGTTGAACGCAGACATCCTGATATTTCTGTTTATGCACGCTTGCAACGTGACAACGTAATTATCGGAATAGATTTAGCAGGGGCGAGCTTGCATCAACGAGCTTACCGCCAAGAAACCGGTGATGCGCCACTTAAAGAGCATATTGCTTGCGCCATGCTGATGCGAAGCGGTTGGACTGAAAACACCGACGCGCCATTGGTCGATTTAATGTGCGGCTCGGGCACTATCGCTATTGAGGCTGCGTATATCGCGCGTAATATCGCCCCGGGGATCAAACGTTCATACTGGGGTTTCACCAAGTGGTTAGGTCACGAAGAGAATATGTGGGACAACCTTGTTGATGACGCCTTAGACAATCAAAAGCCTTCAACTAGCGGAATCTACGCTGCCGACTTTAGCCGTAAAATGATTTCAATCGCAAAAGCCAATGCTGATTTTGCGGGGGTTTACAACGATATTGGCTTTAGTCAGCAAGATGCCACTAAATCTTCCCCACCTATCGCTACACCAGGGTACATTGTGTCAAACCCGCCTTACGGTGAGCGATTAGGGGAACTGACGTCACTCATTCCGTTATTCAGTGAATGGGGCAAGCGCTTTAAAGAAGCGTGGAAAGGCTGGCATGTATCCCTTTTAAGCAGTAACCGAGACTTATTGCGAGTACTTAAGCTGCGCGCGAGCAAAGACTACGCAATGAATAACGGTAAGCTAGAGTGTCGTTTAGCTAATTATGAATTAAACGAAGAAAATACCGTTCAGTTTAGCGAAGACACCGGTAACCATGAATTTGCTAATCGCCTTAAGAAAAATCTTAAAAAGCTTAAGCCGTGGCTAAAGAACGCAGATACAAACTGCTATCGCATGTATGACGCTGACTTGCCTGACTACAACGTGGCCGTGGATAAGTATGGCGATTGGTTAGTGGTACAAGAGTACGCTCCCCCTAAAACAGTGTCAGAAGAAAAGGCGCGCAGACGCCTTCAAGAAGTGCTATTGCATTTACCCGCAGTAACGGGCATTGCGCCTAAAAACATTGTGTTAAAAGTGCGTAGCCAGCAAAAAGGCACCAAGCAATACGAAAAATTTAATCAGTCTGGCGATATGATGGAAGTGTATGAGAACGGCGCACGTTTCTTAGTCAACCTGACAGATTACTTAGATACCGGTTTGTTCTTAGACCACCGCGATACCCGCCAGATTGTTATGAATATGGCCAAGGGCAAAGACGTACTTAATCTGTTTTCTTACACGGGCAGCGTGTCTGTGTTTGCGGCAAAAGGCGGCGCTAAATCAGTCACCACCGTGGATATGTCGAACACCTATTTAGACTGGGCAAAGAAGAATGTAGCGCTTAATAAGCTTGATGGGCCTCACGCCTTTGTTCAGGCTGATTGTACAACCTGGTTGGCCGACCACAAAGGCAAATACGACCTGATATTTATCGACCCACCTTCGTTTTCTAATTCCAAGCGCATGAGTAATACATGGGACGTTCAGCGCGACCATGTGGATATGCTGACACGGGCAAAAGCCTGCTTAAATGACAACGGCACGGTTATTTTTTCCAATAATAAGCGCGGGTTTAAACTTGATACGCAAGCCCTTGAAGCCCTTGGTTTTGGTATTGAAAATATTACGACAAAGACCATTCCTGAAGACTTTGCCAGAAAGGGTAAAATTCATCAGTGCTGGACATTACAGTCGTGAAGATAGTGTTTTATACCGGCCCCCAGTGCAGTTTATGTGACTTAGCTGACGTCGAGCTTGCGAAAACCAGCATGTTTTCGTCGCTAACAGTAGAGAAAGTAAATATAAGAGACAGCACCGACCTTTATCATCACTACGGTGCACGCATTCCCGTATTAAAACGGGAAGACACAAACAAAGAAATCGGTTGGCCTTTTGACAGTGCCGACCTGGAGGCATTTCTGCAGTGAGTATTTTGCAGTTAAAAAACATTACGGTTATTTATGGAAACCCGCCGCTATTAGACGGTATCGAACTTGTTGTAAAGCCGAAGGAAAGGGTGTGCCTCGTGGGTCGAAATGGCAGTGGGAAATCAACGTTAATGAAGGTTATCTCTGGTGACATCATTGCCGACGATGGCCAGCGAATTATTGAAAACAACACAGTAATCGCTCGTTTAGAGCAAGACCCGCCGCAAACCACAGACGTCACCTTGTTTGATTACGTGGCAGAGGGATTATCTGACATTGGCGAGACGCTTAAAGACTATTTCCATCAAACCCGATTGGTTGGTGAAGATCCCAGTGAAGCCAATCTCAACAAATTACAGCGTCTACAAGAAACCTTAGAAGCACGTGATGCTTGGCAGTTTGAACAACAAATTGAACAAACCCTCACCATGCTTAAACTTGAGCCAGAAACGTCGTTATCTACGCTTTCCGGTGGTTGGAGAAGAAAAGCGGCGCTGGCGAGAGCACTTGTACGTTCGCCAGATCTATTGCTCCTTGATGAACCGACAAACCACTTAGACATTGAAATGATCAAGTGGCTAGAATCAAGCCTGAGCAATTACAATGGTGCGATTGTGTTTGTCAGTCATGACCGGGCATTTATTCGTTCCATGGCCACCCGTATTATTGACTTAGATCGTGGCGGCATCACCAGCTATCCAGGCAATTACGAAACCTATTTAGAGAAGAAACAGCACGACCTTGAAGTCGAAGCTTCGCAAAACGCTGAGTTTGATAAAAAACTGGCGCAAGAAGAAGTGTGGATACGACAGGGTATCAAAGCCCGTCGTACAAGGAATGAGGGTCGCGTAAGAGCACTTAAAAAATTACGTGATGAACGCAAGGCGCGCCGCGCAGTGCAAGGAAGCGCAGTGGTAAGTCAGCATCAAGGGGCTCGCTCTGGAAAAGTAGTTTTTGAAGTTGAAAACCTTTCATACAACATTGGTGAGCTTTGCATTGTTAAAGAATTAAACCTGAATGTACTAAGAGGCGACAAGCTAGCGCTTATCGGCCCTAACGGCAGTGGTAAAAGTACGCTCATCAAATTGCTGTTAGGCGAGCTAGAAGCAAACAGTGGTACCTGCAAGCGAGGTACAAATTTAGAAGTCGCGTACTTCGACCAGCACAGGCATGGTCTTGACTTAGAGCAGACAGTGATTGACGCTGTAGGCGATGGCAAACGAGATTTAATGGTTAATGGCCACCCCAGACACGTAATCAGTTATCTGCAAGATTATCTCTTTACGCCAGAGCGCGTAAATGCGCCAGTGAAGTCCCTTTCTGGTGGAGAAAAAAATAGACTGATGCTGGCAAAGCTTATGCTTAAACCCAGTAACTTATTGGTTCTCGATGAACCGACTAACGATCTGGATGTTGAAACGCTGGAAATGTTAGAAACCCTGCTTAACGAATATACAGGTACCGTGTTACTTGTGAGCCACGATAGGGAATTTGTGGATAATGTAGCAAATAGCAGTCTAGTATTTGAAGGTGAGGGAAGACTCCGAGAGTTTATTGGGGGTTTCACTGACGTTGAAAGCTGGTATAAAGGGCAGCAGGAAAAACGCCTTCAGGTTGAAAAAGAAGAAAAAGCTAGGTCTAGGAATGAAACTAATCCAAGTTCAGATAGTCCTAGTGCTAAGCCTTCACCCCGCAAGGCTAAAAAGTTATCATACAAAGACCAACGTGAACTGGAATCACTTCCCGCAGAGCTAGAAAGTCTTGAGGCCGAGCTAGAAGTAATGCAAGAACAGGTAAATGACCCTGAATTCTTCAAAAAAGACAGTGACACCACTGCAAAAGCCCTCGCGCTTTTGGCAGACCAAGAATTATTGTTGTCCCAGAAATATGCGCGCTGGGATGAATTAGAAAGTATGCTGGAAGATAATCAGCAGTAAATAGGATTTTAGATGAAACAAACTCAGCTTGCCGCCGCCGTTCTGTTGGCAACAGGAAGTGTTTCGGCTCTTGCCGCGACTTATTCAGTGACACCTCTTCCGCTACAGGATTCTGCAAGAAGCAATTTTGGTCGCTCTATTGATGAAGCAGGACAAATGCTAACGATAGCGCAGCTTGAATACAATCCACCTATCGACGTTGACCAACTGATCGATGGTACCGTTTTCTTCGAAACGTTTGGCCCTTCGCTGGAAGATGAAGATGGTGCGAGAGAAGGGGTGTTCACTGACTCAGATTACTCCACTATTGTCAGCTATATCATTAGCAACCAAACGTTTCCTCAGATTCAAAAGCTGACACAGTTTAGAACTTACATTACCGATACCGTAGACGCGGAATTAGTACCTGGGTTAGACGAAATTACCGACAAGTTTGACGACTACACTCAGTCAGTTCGAGTATCAGGTAGAGACAGCCTTAGCGGTAATTATATTGTTGGTGACTCGGGCGGCTTAGTTGTTTTAGACCCCTACGAAAATGCCGACGGCGACATTATCAACTATACCTATCCGGAATCTTCACAGCAGGCGTTTGTGCAAGTTTCGGGGGAGACTAAAGTACTTCCTCCTGTAGATGATACCCTTGGCGGTTTTGGTTCAGCCCGAGCTATCAACAATAACCTACAAGTCGCTGGATTTAGTACAGTACGCTTTCAAACCGCTGTTGATGATGCGGTAGCGCGCTGTGACGATGACGAAGAGCGCGGTGATATTTCTGTTGACCGTTGTCTATTCAATTTATACACGGGTGAATTTACTGCCCCTCGCGTATCCACGCCTTTTGTGACAGCACAAAATCCTTCGGTTCCAGCCTTTGTAAGCCTATCAGAAGTCAACGCCACGATCTGGCAGCTTGATGTAAACGGCGATGTCATTGACACACAGACGTATCCTCTAATTGAAGAGCCTGCCGAGGACAACACTTTTTATCTGTACACCTACGCTTTCGATATTAATGAGCAGGGTATCGCAGTAGGTGAAAGCTTAACTGGAGATTTTGTTGCCATTACTCGCCCTAATTCAACGGCAAGAGCAGAGAGTGAGCGCGTTGCAACCGTGTTTAGAGACGGTGAAACTATTGAGTTATTGCCTCGTGATGAAAATATTATCAGCCAAGCCATTGGTATTAACGACAACAATTGGGTAACGGGTGCAGTACTGCCGCCATCAGACACAGCTTCTCGCTCTCGCCTCTTTGTCTATAACTTAGAAACTGAAGAGAAAGTATACCCAGAGGGTTTTTTTACAAGCGGTGGCGTAACGCCAAATGCAATTAACAACAATAATATTGTTGTAGGCAGCGCAGATGTAACAGCGACGAATGAAACCCAGCGTCAAATCACGGCTTTCATGTACAACATTGAAACTGAAGAGTTAATTGATTTAAACGATTTGGTATCTTGTGATAACACTTACGAGCTTGTTGAAGCTGTAGATATCAACGAGAACAATGAAATAATTGCTAACGCACGCTTAAGAACAACCAGTAAGTTTATTACTGGCGTGGAAATTTTAGACAGTGCCGGTGAAACTAACGCCGTTGATTCTATTGTTGCGGTTAAACTATCACCGATATCAAACGGTACGATAGACGACTGCGAGGTACCTGAAGATGAGCAGCCCTTTGAAAGACAGGCCGCATCGACGGGATTATTAGCATTAGGTGGTATGTTGTTAGCTGGATTACTTAGACGCAGAATACAACGCTAAGGTTCTTATTTATTACTAATTAGTACTTACACGAAATAGTTATTATCTAGCTGTGCATTTCATTGAAAGTGAATGATGTTAAAGGCTACTCTTGTCGAGTGGCCTTTTTTGTGACTGTTCATCAATCAAACGCTCATTCGTTCACAAAAATATGTGCAAAAAAATTCACAAAACTGTAAAAATAATTTCATATAAACTTCATCCATTTATTAAATGTCAAGAATTTTAATTTCAAAATTCTCTTGAACCAATTGGCTAAGTGCACTATCTAAGTAATGTACGCAAAAGATTTTCCGGCACTTTTAATAAATATGATGTAGAGCGCCCGCGAACTGACATTGTTGTACTTTCAACAAACAGAAGAGGCTAGTCAATGAAAAGACAAAAAAGAGATAAAATGACACGTGCACATTCTAAAGGCTATCAAGCTGGTATTAGTGGTCGTGCGAAGGAAAATTGTCCATTTCAGCAAAACGAAACTCGTTCACAGTGGTTAGGTGGATGGCGTGAGGCGGTAGAAGATAGGCACTTAGGATTAAGTGTAAAATAACGCATTCTCTTTTATACTGATTAAGCAAAAGGAAAAGCCCCTAAATAAGGGGCTTTTTTTATACTTGCGGTAAAGTTAGAAATTCGATGTATCTTGAAACAGACCTACTTTGAGATCTTTCGCCGCATAAATTTCTCTACCATCAACTTCAACAGTGCCATCAGCCATGCCCATAAAGAGTTTGCGCTTGATCACGCGCTTCATAGTGAGTTTGTAAGTCACTTTTTTCGCTGTTGGTAAAATTTGGCCAGTAAATTTAACTTCACCTACACCTAATGCTCTGCCTTTACCTGGACCACCGCTCCAGCCAAGGAAAAAACCGACTAGCTGCCACATTGCATCTAAACCAAGGCAGCCGGGCATTACCGGATCACCAGGAAAGTGACAATCAAAAAACCATAGGTCTGGAGATATATCCAACTCAGCGATAATTTCACCTTTACCGTGTTCTCCGCCATCTTCTGTAATTGAAACCACACGGTCCATCATAAGCATATTAGGCGCAGGAAGTTGGCTGTTACCAGGTCCAAACATTTCCCCACGACTACACGCTAGTAAGTCGTCTCTAGTAAAGCTATTTTTTCTCTCAGACATTCCCAACTCGTATTGTTTTAAATTTCAGTGCTAATTTAGCGAACAGTTGTGCGCCAAACAACTCCGAACAGTGATTTTTATAAAGAAAAACGCGTGGTACACTAAATTCTTCAATAGGTACGTGAAAATTATGACAGAAAAACAAACAAAAACAGCGCTGCAAAAGAAATTTAGCGATAAAGCGAAAGCAAACGCTGATAAACAGCGACGCTTCAGAGAACGCCAGAAAGAAGCCGGTAAAAAACTTGTGCGCGGCTATGTGTCTCCAGAAGCAAAAGCGTGTTACGACGAAATTCGCGAGAAGACAGGGTGGACAGATAGTGAGGCCATGTCAAATGCCATGCGACTTATGTATGCATCATACAAATGCGGGCAAATTAAACTTCTTACCGAGTGGCTTAGAAAGAACAATCGTTAATATGTGGTGCGATAATCAAAATAAGTGATAACTGAAACTATGCTTTCTTTTTTAGCCACTGTCGGCTCGGACTGTTTTGCATGGTGTGACGGTGCACTATGCGTCGAGCTTCACGCAATACGTCGTCGCGCTCTCGATACTGCCACAGTCTCTCTCCAGTTTTCTTAGCCATACTGCCAATATCCACAATTGGCAACACATAGTCTTTTTCTACGTCGAAATTCAGCATAATCGCTTCTAAAGGCGGCATGGCGTAGGGAGCATGCACAGTGTCACCAGGCAATTCGGCAAGCTCGGGTACCCACTTTCTAATAAACACGCCCTCTGGGTCAAGTTTCATAGATTGAGTATGTGGATTGTATAAGCGCACCGTATGAATGCCTGTTACGCTGGCCTGCATTTGAATTTGCGGGTAATGAATACCAGGCTCAAAGTCTAAAAATTGTGTGGCCAAATAGTGCGCCGCCTTTAGCCAATGTACATTAAGGTGATGACACAAAAAGCTCGTTACCATAGCCCTCATTCGAAAATTAATATAACCCGTTTGGGCGAGGGCCCGCATACAGGCATCAACCAATGGATAGCCTGTTATGCCGTTTTTCCAATGATAAAAACGTCGCTCTGCCTCGGGGCCATCAATAAATGGAAATTTTTCATAGGCAGCATTCATCGGTCGCCATTCAATAGAATGTTCACTCTCAAACTTTTGAATGAAATGACAGTGCCAATGCAGCCGAGATGTTAAGGCCGACAGTGCTCTCGACCACAGTGCTTTGTCTTTACCGGCGGAGATTTTTTTTATTAGCTTTTCTTTTTCAACAGAATGATAAACTTGTCTGATGGAGATATTTCCCCAAGCAAGATAGGGGCTTAATCGCGAGCAGGAACGACGAGCATCAAAAGGGCGAGATATATGCTTGTGATAATATTTTCCTCGCTCTTCAAAGAAATGCTTCATTACGTGCCATGCTCGTTTTTCTCCTCCTTTTTGCATTTGCTCACCAGTCTCTGATGCGCCTTCTAATAATGACCTGTTTTGAAGCTCGCCTGCATCTGAGCCAGAATTAATATCAGATCTTGAGCCAGAAAGTGAAAAAGTAGAGTAGGTGGTTTCGCTATCAGCCAAAAGCGCATGCTCAGTCCAGTTTACCCATTTTGCCAAGTCAATATCGATATCATAGGTTGCGGAATTAAAGTGCGCCTCCCAATTTTTCTGCCAACGGGTACGGTTAGGCAAGCCCCTTACCACCGCGCCTGTATTACACTCTAAAAATGGAATTTTATTTTTATGACAATAGGTTGCTATTGCCTTATCGCGGTTATACGTAACCAAAAGCCCAATTTCTTGATAGCTTCTTAGGGAAGATATGGTGAAATTTTCCTGAATCTTTAGTAGCGCATCGTGCACCTCCATGTGCAACTGCAATACTCGAATTCCGCTGGGCAATTGGGCGTTAATATCAGCAAGACTCTGCTCTACAAATCGCCAATGACGAACATCCATATGGGGGTCTGCAAGCAGGGACGGCTCCCAACAATAGAGTAAAAGGATGTTGTCACCGTTATTGACAGCATCAAACAGCGGCTGATGGTCTCGAAGCCTGAGGTCGCGCTTAAGCCAAATTACAGAAACGTCTTGTTTAGTCATACTTCCACGTTTACCTACTTGCTGTTCATTGTTTTAAACATTTCGTTCTCTAAAACATTTATATTCAACATCTAGGTTAACCATTTATTGCGAAATGCACCGTCGCGGTCGTAGGTGGCCGTTTGTTTATCTAGGTTAAACTGTCTATGTCCGCGAGGGTCGCTCCCCACGCCGGCAAGATAAAGCCAATTGCCCCAATTGCTACCCACATCAAAATCAAGTAACTGATTTTCAAACCATGCTGCTCCATAGCGCCAGTCTTGCTGTAACTCGTGTACAAAGCAGCTAGCTACCAATTGCCTCCCGCGATTAGACATGTAGCCAGTCGCTTTGAGCTGTTTCATGCAGGCATCAATAATAGGGTAACCAGTATCGCCGTTACACCAATCCACAAACACCTTGGGGTTATGTTTTGTGCTCGGCACTTTTTGCTGAATACCACCAAATTTGAACCATTTTTCACCGTATTTTGCTTGAAGCCAATGAAAGAACTCACGCCATAACAGCTCAAAATAAATCCAATAAGTCGATTCATTTTTCTCAACCTGCTCTTCAAACAAGGTAACTTGGCGTACTACCTCTCTGGGCGACAATGCGCCTACGGCAAGCCACGGTGAAAGCTTTGTGCTATCACGCCAACTGTCCAATGCGTTTCTCGTTTCTTTGTAGGTGGCTGCAGCATGCCACTCAAATAGGTATCTGTTCAGGTGCTCAAGGGCTGCACTTTCACCACCTTTAAAGTCATTACTGCTCTGTTGCAAAGTTTGGGGTTGCTTGTCGAGTTCGTCTTCAATAACTAACGTATCGGCAGAGAGATGCTCGACCACAAATGCTGTAGGATAGGTGTCAACGGGGCTGCAAACCTCTCTAGGTGTAAGCTTTTTTTCCACCTTACGGCGAAAAGGGCTAAATACATCAGGCATCTCTTTAATTGAAAAGGGTAAGTCAGATTCATTAAACAGTGTTAGCGACTCGCCCTCAACAATAGACAGCTTTGGATAGCATCGAGCGAGTTCCTCTACTTGTTTTTGCTCATGAAAACCGCAATGTTTACTTACTCCAAGATGGGTAAATTGACCTTGCTTCAGTACATCAGACAAACACTCTGAAATACTACCCTTAAGTACAATGAGTTCGTGACCTTTCTTTTCTAATGACGCTTTGAGGTCGCTGAGGGTTTCCAGTAAAAAGTGATAGCGATTATCACCAATTTGTTTCAACCCGTACTTGGTGGGTGAAAAATAGCTCTCATCTACTATATAAATAAAAGCAATTTCGTCTACTCGCTCACACAACGAAGCTAGTGCGACTTGGTCGTGAAGCCGTAAATCGTGTCTAAACCAAAAGACTCCTCGTTGTTTTGATGTTGTATTGTCACTGCTAAGGTTTTGATTTGACATGGTAATTCTCAGTTTTATTTTTATATCACTTTTGTAATCACAACGGATCCTGAACCCGTTGAATTGCGTACAAGTTCAATTACGGTAGTAATCAAAGATTAGAGCAACACATTAAGGAAAAAAAGTGACCGTTCCAGTAAGTATTATGTGGTTTAGACAAGACCTCAGAGTGAATGACAACCCAGCACTTAACGCAGCCTGTGATATGGGTAAAATTCTTCCCATTTACATTTATGACGATACCACCCCCGATGGGAGGGTACCCGGCAGTGCGAGTCAATGGTGGTTGCATCACTCGCTTACGTCGCTTAATGACAGGCTAAACGGCCACTTGAAAATCTTTAAGGGCGATCCTAAAGTGCTTATTCCGAAGATTATGGAAGCGCTCAAGGCGAAGGCAATTTTTTGGAATCGCTGCTACGAGCCGTGGCAAATAAATCGCGACAAAGAGATCAAAAAACAACTTATCGACAGTGATTTTGAAGCTTATAGCAGTAACGGCAGCTTGCTCTGGGAGCCGATGAAAGTATTAAAGAAAGATGGAACACCTTACAAAGTGTACACACCTTACTATCGAAATGGATGCCTAAAGATTGAAGAGCCACGCTATCCCAAGGCGCCTCCAGCGCGGATCACCTACGCAGATGACGAGTACAAGGATGACGGACTTGATGCGCTAAACTTGCTTCCCGAGGTTAAGTGGGACTCGACTATTAGTAAGATGTGGAAGCCCGGTGAAGAAGGTGCAGCAGATAACTTGTCAGAGTTTATACAACACGCGGCCAGACAGTACAAAGACGGCAGAGACATCCCATCCATGAGAGGAACGTCGAGACTCTCTCCTCATCTTCACTTTGGTGAAGTGTCTCCTAATCAGGTGTGGTATGCGATAAAAGATAAATTCGGCGCCACAGAAGATAAGAGTATCGACACCTACCTAAGTGAACTTGGCTGGAGAGAGTTTAGCTATTATCTGCTGTTTCATTTTCCCACATTGCCAAATAAAAACTTTAACGACAAGTTCGATAAGTTCCCATGGCGCAAAGACGCAAGAGCATTAAAAGCATGGCAAACCGGTAATACAGGGATTCCGATTGTAGACGCTGGCATGCGCGAACTGTGGCAAACAGGCTATATGCACAACAGAGTACGTATGATTGTCGGCTCTTTCCTTGTTAAAAACTTACTTTTAAGTTGGCACGAAGGTGAAAGATGGTTTTGGGATACCTTGTTAGATGCCGATTTAGCAAGTAATAGCGCAGGTTGGCAATGGGTGGCTGGATCAGGCGCAGATGCATCGCCTTATTTTAGAATATTTAACCCGATTTTGCAGGGCGAGAAGTTTGATAAGAAAGGTAAATACGTACGTAAATACTGCCCTGAACTTAAAGACCTTCCTGATAAATACATTCATAAGCCCTGGGAAACACCAGGCGTAATAGCCAAAGACGCCAACCTAGAGTTAGGTAAAAGTTACCCCGAACCCATTGTTGATTTAAAAGCCTCCAGGCAACGTGCTCTTGATGCTTTCCAAGAGATTAAAGGATAACAGATGGCGTCACTCATTCTTGTTTTAGGCGATCAGCTTACCGATAACCTGCCGGCCATTGCGAATGCAGCAAAGGCGCAAGACACCATTTTAATGGCAGAAGTAAGGGAAGAAGCAACCTACGTAAAGCATCATAAAAAGAAAATAGCGTTTTTGTTCAGTGCTATGCGCCACTTCGCACAAGAACTAAAAGATAACAACTACAACGTTGTTTACGTTACCTACAATGATGAGCGCAACAAGGGCAGCTTATTGGCTCAGGTTGAAGCAACATTAAGCGCTGGCGACTTTGACCAAGTGGTTGTTACCTCTCCAGGCGAGCACCGTCTGCTAAGTAGCATACAGCAATGGGAAAATACGCTAAAAACGCCTGTTAAAATATCAGAAGATAATCGCTTTCTCGCAACGCCTCAGGAATTTAGTGAATGGGCCGAAGGGAAAAAGCAGCTACGCATGGAATTCTTTTACCGTGAGATGCGTCGAAAGCATAACGTACTCATGGAGGGTAAAGATCCAGTTGGCGGCAAATGGAATTATGATGCACAAAATCGCGAATCGATGCCAGATGATCATAAAGTACCAAAGCACAGCACCTTTGAGGTTGACGATATAACTCAAGAGGTTATTGAGCTTGTTGAAAGCGAGTTTGCCGATCATTTTGGCGACCTAGACGACTTCTTTTTTGCCGTCACCCGTAAGGATGCTCTTAAGGTATTAAATACATTTATTGAGGAACGCCTGCCTAACTTTGGTCAGTATCAAGACGCAATGGTTGAAGGCAAGCCGTGGATGTATCATTCACATATTGGATTTTATTTAAACTGCGGCATGCTGACACCCGAAGAAGCAATAAGCGCCGCGGAGCAGGCTTATCACAGCGGGCAAGTTCCCCTTAATTCCGCCGAAGGCTTTATTCGTCAAATTCTAGGGTGGCGCGAGTACATTCGAGGGTTTTACTGGCACTTTATGCCGCAACTTAAAACGGATAACTACTTTAATAACGACAGAAATGTGCCTGAGTTCTTTTGGGACGCGCAAACCAATATGAACTGCATGCGTCAATGCATTAAAGAAACGAAGCAAAATGCCTACGCCCATCATATACAGCGGCTTATGGTGATTGGAAACTTCAGTTTACTCACCGAACTTAGCCCTGAACAAGTGCAGGCCTGGTATCTCGCGGTGTATGCTGACGCCTATGAGTGGGTAGAACTACCTAATGTAGCAGGCATGATCTTGTATAGTGACGGCGGAAATTTAGCCAGCAAGCCTTATGTAGCAAGCGGTAGCTACATCAATAAAATGTCTAACTACTGCAAAAATTGTGGTTATCAAGTGTCGAAAAAGACGGGGCCAAAAGCCTGTCCATTTAACTACTTATATTGGCATTTCATTGATAAGAATAAGGAAAAGCTCAGTAACAATCATCGCATGGCTATGATCCTTAAGACCTATGGCCGAATGAAAGAAGACAATATTAATGCGATGAAAGAGGATGCCGCCAAGTTTTTAACCAAGATAACGAAAAATGAAGAAGTCTGATCTACCTACCAAAATGTGCCCAGTATGTAACAGGCCATTCAGCTGGCGTAAAAAATGGGAAAGAGATTGGGAGCACGTTCGTTACTGTTCTAAACGGTGCGCCGGCAACAAAAACAAGACGCCAGCAAGTTAATTGGTAACTTAAGTGAAAGGGCGAGCCTACATTCGCCCTTGCTATTTATACCCCCGCCGAATATAAGTAAGCACCAGATAATAATACTAACAAGTAAAAACCAACAGGAGAAAAGGTATGGACGCGCCATTGTCGGTAGATAAAGTACGGTTTTTGCTATTCAGTTTTAAAGAAAAATTATGGATTAAACCTTTAGGTTTCTGCCTGCTTTCGCTTTTCGCGGTTTTCGCTGCGAAGATAGCAGACGGCACTTCTCTTGCTGAACACCTACCAAAAATTGAACCTGATTCGGTTAAAACACTGCTTTCTATTATGGCATCGAGCATGATGGTGATTGCCACGTTTTCCGCCGGTGCGATGGTAAATGCGTATGCATCTGCAAGCCAGTCATCAACACCTCGCTCACTCGGTCTCATTATTTCAGATGATGTATCGCAAAACGCGCTATCAACATTTGTCGGCGCGTTCATATATAGCGCAGTTGCACTGACTGCAATGAGTCAGGAATTTTACGAACAAGCGGGGGTGTTTCTGCTTTTCTGTATTACCTGCTTTGCTTTTGCCGTGGTCATCTTAACCTTTATTCGTTGGGTCGACAGTGTAGCGCGCTTAGGTCGCGTTGAATCAACGACAATGAAAGTTGAAGAAGCAACGCAGCGCGCCATTGAGCAGCGAATTAAAACCCCCTGTTTGGGCGCCATACCAGCAAGCGACATTAAAGAGCAGGGGAGTTTTGCAGTACAAACGTCAGAGGTGGGGTATATCCAGCTAATAGACCTTGCCAAGATTCAGGAGTGGGCAAACAATAACGACCTATTTGTCAACATTGCCATGCTGCCAGGGGAGTTTGTTACGCCGGAAAAGAACATCGCGTACGTGAATAAAGATATTGACTGTGAAGGGTTAATTTCAGCGTTTAGTATAAGCTCGTCGCGCTCTTTTGAGGCTGACCCACGCTTTGGTTTTATTGTGCTTGCAGAAATAGCGTCCCGTGCGTTATCGCCATCAGTAAACGATCACGGGACTGCAATCGGCATTGTAAGCAGTATCACCCGTTTATTGCTGTTGTGGTCGAAACCAAACAAGAGCGCTGATAATACCAATCAGGACGGGCGCGCTTCCAACCATAATGGAGCAGCAAAGAGCTTAGACGACAATACCTGTGAACAACCGCATCATGACGAACTGCATTATGAGAAACCGCATCATGACAAACCGAAATACGACCGCATTTCCGTTCCTAAAATTTCAATACACGATATCTTTGATGATGCATATACAAGTATCGCAAGAGATGGCGCTGGCAACATTGAAGTTGCCATAAGAATTCAAAAGTCATTACAAACGTTATCTGCGTGTTTCGAGAAACTCAAAAAAGACACCGGTAGCGAATTAGCGTCTGATTTTTCAAAAGTGGCGAATGACTTTGCCACACAAAGCTTTAAACGCAGTGAGCAGCAACTGTGCTTTGAGCAAGATAAAGCGCGGTTAGAAAAAATCTACCGCAGTAATTCTCAAAGCGCCAAGGATAAATAGTCCATTCACAAGTCGCACCAATGACAAATAGCTCCAATAACAAATAGTACCCACAAAGAAAACATGCGTTTTATACCATTAATTAGTCGCTAATAGGCAATTTAACTACTTATGTCCAAATCCACTATATCGCCACTGTGCACGCCTTCATTCCTGCAGTCTTTAATTTGCTTTAGCGTGATTGTTCTTGCCTTAGCTGGCGGTATTTTCGGGCTTGGTATTAGTCTGCATGCACTGATGTTTTTGTGTTTAATATGGGCGGGTTTAAACGCTTATTTACTTGGGTACAACTACCTACAAATTCGCGAGCTAATGACAAATGCACTGGCTCGCGCGATGCCCGCTATCTATATTTTCATATTGATTGGCATGGTAATTTCTAGTTTTATGCACAGCGGTACCATCGCGACACTGATGTATTACGGGTTGAGCTGGCTAAGCCCTAGCTTATTTTTAGCCGTAGGCATGGTGTTGTGTGCCATTATGTCTGTGGCAACCGGTACGTCGTGGGGCACAGTAGGTACACTAGGTGTTGTGCTAATTGGCATAGGAAGCACCATGAATATCCCACTTCCATTGGTGGCGGGCATGATTGTTTGTGGTGCTACCTTTGGCGATAAAATGTCACCTATTTCAGATACCACTAACCTTGCAGCAATGAGTGCAGGAAGCACACTGTTTCGCCACATTTACTCAATGCTTTTTACCACGCTACCTACGTTTATTATCACCCTCGTTATTTTTGTTGTTATAGGGTTAAGCTATGGAGATCAAAACCTTAACTTAAGTGAAGTAGCGTTAATTCAAAAAGCGCTGGCAAACAACTATAGCCTGACACCCTTTGTGACCTTGCTTCCTCTTATATTATTAGCCACCTTAAGCATTAAAAAAGTGCCTGCAGAAGTCACCATGTCATTCAGTATTTTATTAGCCGTGTTTATTGCCATCGTGTATCAAGGCGAGAGCTTTATTAGCGTGTTAAACGCGCTATGGGAAAATAAACCGCAATCGACAGGCATTGAAAACTTAGATGCTTTACTCGGTCGCGGCGGTATAACGAGCATGAGCTGGACACTATTGCTTGCCTTAATGGCTATCGCCTTAGGCGGCGTTTTACACGGAGCCGGTTTTTTAGGTTCGCTTCTTGCTGGCAGTATTGCCAGAGTAAAACGGACGGCAAGTCTCGTTGCTACCACTATCGTATCTGGCTTTGTGGGTAATGTGGCGATGGGAGAAGCCTACATCTCAATTATTCTTAGTTGCCAACTTTTTAAGCCAAAATATGAACAAAAGCAATTAGACAGCGCCGTACTTTCACGCTCAGTGGAAGAAGGGTCGACAATGACGACTGGCCTTATACCTTGGACAACGGCGGGTGCTTTTTATGCCGCAACCCTTGAAGTCGACGTTTTATCTTATGCACCATACGCCTTTTTCAATTACCTAAACGGTATTGTGGCGGTGACAATGGCGGCATTCGGAGTTGGGCTGCTTAAAAAGTCTTACTCTATACCTGTAAAGGATTAGGCCCTAGCGGCCGAGCATTAACGCTTAAGAAATTAGCGCTTTAGCTTTAGCGGCTAGATGTTTGCGAAGAGTTGATGAACCTAAAACCTAAATATTGTGACTGCGCATTCGAAAAATAGCTTGTAGAAAAACACGTGCCCAAAATATGGTAACCAGCAATCTAGTAACGAAGAAAGTAGGGTGGTCAGTACTGTTTTTGTAATAGGTAACATACGTTACTGATAGAAACCTCATGAGCTTTCTATGCTCGTACTTCAAAAACAGCGTCGGCACCTAATTATTCAAGAGGGTCAGCGTATTGCATTAACTTACTGGAAGCCCAACCTGGCGCATTGACTTATTGGAAACCCAGTTTCCAAGCCCAAGCGGAGCTACTATTTCATAGGGTAAAAAAAAACCGCCACAGTCGTTCCAATAATCTTAATGTGTATGAACAGAATCGTGAGTCATTATCAAATTAGCTTTATCTGCTTTTACCTATTTTAATTAGAATAACCGTTACTTTCACAAAGAAAATCATATACAGCCTCGATAAGCATTTAAAACCTCTCAAGCGATTTAATTTTTGAGACCGGTGTCAAAACCACTAGCTGATACTCAAGTCCTTCAAAAACCATTTGCTAAGAACTGAAAGTAGGACACTTAAATGTTCAGCATTTGTTTCAATCATCAAAAAATTTGGGAATTTTAGAATAACGTTCTGATCTTATCATCAAGGCCTGGTTAAAAACTGGCGGCTTCGAAAGAACTTATAATGATACTTATTAAATAAATCATCGGCTTGGAACTAAATAATAAACTGTAGAAAAAAGCCAACAAAGAAGTCACTCAAGCCGAGGGTAAAACCAAGAATTAAAACTTTGTTTAAGGACTGAAAAAAAGCTAAAAGACAGGAAACTAAAAAGCGTGGCCGTAATTTAAATTGAGGGAAATAAAACGACCCAGATAAATTACAGTTTGTAATACGAGTAAAACAAAGAAAGCACTTAAGCCATTGCTATAGGATTATAGGATTATAGGATGCTAACAAGATTTTAAGATAACGCTACGTGAATGAAATTAAAGAATGTGAGGTGTAGCACGTCAGATTTCACGTAGAAGGCGATTTGAAATAATACACATATCTATAGATAAAGCTGCTAGTAAGGCAGTCATTATCAAACATATACCAATTCAAAATCTTCAAAACAAGCCCCAGTAGAAAGCCAGTTCAAAGCACCGTAAACAAACTCGTAACCAGCCATCTAAAATTCCATAAAGATATAACTGACTGCAAAGCTCTGCAGATGCGATAAAAGTCGGTAAGTCTTCACGCACTGTAAACCAACCATATAGCAACACATACAACCCTGACACGTCACAATACCCAATTACATATAATGTATATTATGTTAAATAGACTATCAGAGTATCCTAAAAAGAATCACCACTCTAGAAGGTGTATCGCCAATCCATCTTTTATTGGCTTTTATTTTATGTAGAAAGGTTTTAGAGCTATTTAATTAAAAACGACACTCTTATATTGGCCCTTAGAATCGTATTCAGTGAAAAGCAAGGTTTCGACTAATTATTAGACGTGTGTTCTTCTGATTAAATTCAATAACACTTCATGTAATGGTTCTTTGTCACAAACCGGAGTTAATAGCGGCCTATACATTATAGATTAGTATGGCGGCCTGATATCTTATACATGTACTCTTTGGCTCAATCAAAAATAAGATATTGAATACTTTTGATAAATACTCTCTAGCAAAAAAGGCATTTTTAGTGACCGTTTATTTCCTATTTAATTCTTTTGATTTCATCTTATAAAATATACGTCAGTGATTTAAAGCGATGTATAGAAAGCCACAGGTGTGTTTGGCGGCGTAGCTAAAATACTTACCGTAGTTTTAATATTCAGCGACTAATAGGCTTATTCGCTTTCTGATTCTATTTCTATTTTCGCTTAGGTTTTTGAGGCTAGTTATCGATTCTTAGTTTACTAGTAATGACTATATGGAGGACAGATTTTCTCAATATTGCTCAGCTGGGATCAAATACCGTAATAGTTCGGAATCTATTTAATGATAAATTCAAGACAAGTTGTTTTGATTAACAAAGTTGAGTAAAACGACTGTACTGTCTATCTCCCACTTCAAATATTTAAAGTAAAAAAGAGAACGTTAGGTATCGATGAAGTGTTTATAAGTAATTTATGCTTTCTAATTTGTTTTATTAGCTACCAGGTATACATTTTAATGAGGCCCGAATTCGCGGGTTTTGAATTTTGTTTCATAATTTTGCGTGCTATCACTGCATACTTTTATGAGCCGAGTTTATGAGCGGAGTTTTTGAGCGCTGCCGCTTATTGCCTTTTAAGATAAAGAACTCGCTTCACATAGTTCTTGTTTACTGAAAGGTAACGTTATATCTAAAAACGTCATTTTTGTGAATTCTGCAAGGTAGATGCCCGGAAAAGGTCTCAGATTTTACGTAGGAGCGCCTGTTTTCTGAGCCACATTGCATCATCTGTAGTCTAAATCACACTAAAATACCGTCAAAAACTGTATAAATGAACAGTTATATGTTATTTTCCATGAGGTTTGAAGAGGTGTTTAATGTACCTGAATCGAGCTTATAATGCCGATATTGTCATGCTGAATATTCACGCATGATAATTACAGTTATCATGCGTGAATACTTAGAAAGGTTCGTATTTTCATATATTTATGAACTAACTTTAACTCTTCAGAACTGTGTGCCGACTATGGATTTATTAAGTATGTTCCCGCTTTGTGACGCCGCAGCTTAAGAGCGCTTATTGGTTTACAGTTAATCTAGTCTTTTTCTTCCCAAAAAGATATGCCATAAGTGTCCCTTAAGTTGCAGCATAAGCTGCTTCAACAAAAAGCGTCAACTTACACGGCACTTGGTCCGTTAACGTGATGCATTGAATACTTTGAACTCAGTGAGTAAAAGCCCTTTTCGAAAAAGGCTACCTACATTTGATAAAGAATCCATTGAGGCCTTGGCGTTATGACAATTAATCATCGTTCCCATCAAACATTCTCAGCACAGCTGGCAAATACAGCAGAAGATTCAAATGGTGCATACGGTGTTACTTCAGATAATCATGCCTATTCGTCTGCTGACCAAAGTTTTCAGAAGTATTTCACAGATATATTTTCTAAACTGCCTTACAACACACAGCGAGCTTATATCAGTGATTACAACGAATTTTCCATTTTCTGTAAGCAGAATAGTTTTCAAGGTTTGAACAATAGCTTTACCAACAATGAAGAATGCATAAAAGAATACGTTGCCCTGCTATGCCAAACTCCCCTTGCCTACAGAACCATCAAGCGACGGCTTTCAGCATTGAGTAAGTTCTTAGGCATGGCAAAGCTACCTAACCCGATTATTCGTTCGGTCTACCTTAGAGATTTTATTCGGTTGTCGCTTATAGAAAACAAAAAGTTTCGTATGTCTCATAAACAAGCGGTACCGCTCACTATCGAAATGGTCGAGCAGATCAATAATAAAATCATCCCCGATTCCTTGCTCGAACTTCGAGACCTAGCCATTATTAATCTTATGTTCGATGCCCTTCTTCGTGCAGACGAATTAGTCAGGGTGTGCATTGAACACATTTCTCATCGAAATAACACGGTACTCGTTGTGTCTTCCAAGAGCGACCAAAGTGGCGAAGGCCAATATCGATATGTTTCATCGAGTACACTTTCTATGATTAACGAATATATCAACGAGGCAAATAATAACCCTTCTACATCACTTCCTCGAGATCAAAATGACCCTCGTTCAATTAGTAAAGGTGTATTGTTTAGGCGGGTTAATAATCACAAAACGGCGCTTCATCCTTATCAAGAAACCCATAGCGCAAACCAAGACGCTGTGTTGAATTATTCTAGTATTTATAGGTTGTGGCAGCGAATTGCAGCCCGAGCAGGTCTCCAAGAAAATATCACGCCACACAGTGGACGAGTTGGTGGAGCTGTTTCGTTAGCAGAAGACGGCGCATCGTTGCCCGAATTGCAGTTAGCGGGCGGCTGGCAGTCACCGGAAATGCCAGGCCACTATACCAAACAAGCCAGTGTTAAACGTGGCGGCATGGCAAAACTGTCTTCAAAGCATAAGCGCTAGTGTTCTCAGCGTTGAAAAATTGAATCCTCAAAGTAACTATAAAACAGAGTGTTATGCACATCATAATGTTATGCGTAACCTAATCAGTTGATTGAATCTTTCCTGTCAGGGTAAATTAGAACTTACTTTACCTTTATTGCGTATCCATTAGGTAATACTGAATGTATACAAACGCATGGAGATACTATGAGTAATAGAATTGATTCTAAACATGGAAAATTATTGGCAGAAATTGTGATTCCCTCATCAAACTGGAAATTGCAACCTGAAAAGCAGTCGCCCTTTAAAAGTGATTCTGAAGCACTTAGCTATTTAGATTCTCATAACGAACCGCTTTACATGCATGTGCCTGTAAACGAAAGTGTTGACGCCATTCGCCTTTGTGTTTCGTCACGTGACGCCGATGTTGTGTTCACTATTAACAGTACTAAGTTTGGTGGGGAAACTGCAGTTCACTACTCTCACCTTAAAAATCTTGAAAGTACTATTCGCACCTTTGTGACAGACAGCTGCGGTTTATCAATCAAAGCGTTATAAAGTCTTAAACGTAGAATTTAGATTGCGAATTTGAGACGCGAATTTAATTAGCTAATTCTAATAGTATGTTTAAGTAATAGTGCAAGTGGAGCTTTCTAAAGCTCCACCTGTTTTTTTGCTTTTGATTTTATATGTGTATTTGGATAATTTTTGTGCGAGAGCTTTTATACTTTCACTGCTAACACATCGGTTTTAACACCGTGTAATACGGCATTGGCAGTAGAGCCTAAAAGTAGTTTCAAACCGCTTTGCCCATGAGTACCGACAACTATTAAATCTGCGCTTATTTTCTCTGCCAAATGATGTATCTCATCTGAAGGCGAACCAATCTCTACGTTAATGTTAGTTTGTGGTATTTCGTATTTATCTGCCACATCTTTCAATACGCTTAATGCGTGTTCACGTACTTCTTGTGAAAAGTCTTTCTCTAGAAAAAATCCATAAGGCTCTACATTAGTCTGCGGGTAAGCCACATATAATAGATGTAGCCGCTGACTGCTGCTCGATATTGCAATTGCTTTTTCGACTACCAACTCGTAATCAGAATACACATCAATAGGTACTAGAATAGTATCGTAGCTCTGCATAGTGTTGTCCTTTTAACTTTGTTGTGATGTTAATCATAGTGCATGTTTTTTAGCTTTGGATTGAGCTAAATCAAATTGTGTCGGTTATATTTAGACAATACTTGTTAATGAATCACATGGGTTGGTTAAGGAGAAAACTATGCGTATTACAATAATGCTACTGGCGTGCTTATTTCTAAGTGCATGCGATCAAGGTGCAAAATCCCCTAGAGGTTTCAGCTTACCCGAGGGCGACACCGAACAAGGTAAAACGGTATTTAAGAAGTATGGATGTAACGACTGTCACACGGTTGCAGGTGAAAAAGCAGACAGTGATGCGAGCTATTTAATAAGCCACCCTATTCCCCTTGGCGGTAGCAGTGGCAGAATTAAAACCTATGGTGAATTAGTTACCAGTATTATTAATCCTTCTCACAAACTTACACCACGTCGTCCGGCGAGTTTTACCAGTGAAGACGGCGTTTCGTTTATGCGTATTATCAATGATGAATTAACTGTGAGTGAACTCATAGACCTAGTGTCTTATTTGCAGCCTAAATACAAAGTGATGCCCTATCGCACCACCGACTACCGTTTATATCAACTGAGGGTCCCTGAAAAAGCGGCTGAAAACAACGACTGAATGGGCTATGTTAATTAGGTTTGAGAGTGTTATTCAACGCCTCTTTTAGATTTAAGGTAAAGGCAGATGTCTAGGACACTGCCTTTGTTTCTTTATCTATTTCCGCAAGCAAGCTAGAGGGCATAAAGCTATCTGCGTTAGCTTCCTCGTAGTGTAATTTGTAGCGCTCAGGAATTTCATCGGTTAAGAAAGCGCCTTTTTTAATTAAAGGGTACATTTCGTCATAACGGGCAACATTACACTGGTCGATACGCTTAAATATATGGGTTCTATTTAACTCATTGGTATTTTTGTGGCCGGTCGATGACAATAAATCAATAAGTGCATGAACCGTCTTTTGATGAAAGCGATAGACTCGCTCGAATTTGTCTTCGACGTTGAGACCTCTCGCCAATCGCGGATCCTGTGTAGCAACACCTGTTGGACACTTATTGGTATTACACGACAAAGACTGCACACAGCCTAACGCCAACATCATTCCTCTCGCGCTGTTACATAAATCAGCCCCTAAACTAAGGTTTTTAGCCAATTGAAATGCGCTGATTATTTTACCTGACGCAATTATCTTTATATTTTCACGTAAACCAAACCCCATTAAGCAATCATCCACAAAGGCCAGCGCGTCACGTAATGGAAAGCCAATAGAGTTGGTGTATTCAAGCGGCGCTGCGCCAGTGCCGCCCTCGCCCCCATCTACTGTAATAAAATCAGGGGTTATTCCTTTGCTCACCATGGCTTTACACATAGCAATAAATTCGCTTTTTCTGCCTAGAGCTAGCTTAATCCCAACGGGCTTCCCACCGCTTAAATCTCTTAGATGTTGAATAAAATCAACCATTTCCAACGGTGATGAAAACGCACTGTGCCGTGGTGGTGAGTCGACCTGGGTACCCGCTGTTACCCCTCTGATTTTAGCTATCTCAGGGGTATTTTTGTAAGCAGGTAAAATCCCGCCGTGACCCGGCTTTGCTCCCTGACTCAGCTTAATTTCAACCATTTTCACGTTTTCTAGCGTTGCTTTTTCTTTAAACGCTTCATCCTCAAACTTACCATCCTCGGTTCTGCAACCAAAGTAGCCCGTGCCTATTTGCCACACCACATCGCCCTTGTTTTCAAGATGATAAGGGGTGAGACCGCCTTCCCCGGTGTTGTGATAAAAACCGCCCTTAGCCGCACCTTTATTCAATGCCAAAATAGCGTTTTTCGATAGGCTGCCAAAACTCATAGCACTTATATTGAGTACACTCGCTCTATAAGGTTGTTTGCAATGGGGACCGCCAATATTCACACGTGGGTTTTGTTCCACATCGTCAACTTCCCGGGCGGCTAGAGAATGGCCCATCCATTCATAGCCTTCTTCGTAAGTATCCAGCTGTGTACCGAAAGGGACAGTTTCTCTGCTATCTTTGGCTCTTTGATACACTATGTTTCGAAACATACGAGAAATAGGGGCACCTCCTGTATCCGTTTCGATAATATATTGTTGAATATAAGGCCGTAACCCTTCAATTCCCCATCTTGCTCGGCCAATCAACGGAAAGTTTCTCAGTATGGCATGCTGAGGTTGATAAGCGTCATATAAACCAATGGTGAGTAATGATGCTGTGACGATGAGTAGCCACCACAAACTAGGCTCGATGACAGTCAAACCAACATTAATTGCAACTAATGCAGTTAATGTGAATAAAATTGTTTTTCGCATTGTACTTCCTTTACCTCTTTCACTGGCGTTGCTTGATTATTGGTATTGCTAAAACGGAAACCCAGTGCTCTATGCTTCCCATCGCAGTTTATGTAAACTTTAATATCTAATTGTTTTTATGTAACTTTATTGATTGAGATCAATAAATAGAGTTACGCATAACCAGTTATGGAGTTGGTGAGCCGTAATTGTTATGCGAATTTTATATTTTACGTGATAATGTTTATACCATTGAGGTCTGCCATACATAAAGACTTATTAATACTAGGGCGCGATGACCTTACAGCACCGTCATTATTAAAACTAATAGGGTTAAAGTATCCATGGAGTATGCGTTTCTTCTCTTTGCTTTCGTATGTGGATTAACGGTTAAATTAATTGGTGTACCGCCACTTGTTGGCTATCTCATCGCAGGTTTTCTTCTCAACTTCGCTGGTTATTCGTTAACTGATGATCTTACCCAAATAGCGAATCTGGGTATAACCATTATGCTATTCACTATTGGGCTTAAGCTTAATCTTAAAGATTTAAGTCGAAGAGAAGTATGGGCCGGCAGTGTTTCTCATACACTAATCTGGATTGGTGTTATCACCTGCCTTATATACGGTGCTGCGGCGTTGGTCGCCCAAACCTCTGACGCCGTTTCTTGGCAAAGTGCTGTTCTTATTGCCTTTGCGCTTAGTTTTAGCAGTACCGTTTGCGTTGTAAAAGTGCTTGAAGAAAGTGGTGAAAGTAAAACCCGTCACGGACGCTTAGCCATTGGCATTTTAGTGATGCAAGACGTTTTTGCGGTAGTGTTTCTCGTGGCAGCTACAGGTAAACTTCCCTCAGTATATGCGCTTGGGCTACTCGCACTATTCCCTGCCATGCCGCTTATTAATAAAATAATAAGCAAATCTGGACACGGTGAACTTCTCCCTCTTACCGGTTTTATATTAGCACTTGGCGGTTATCAATTATTTGAACTAGTGAACATAAAGGGAGATTTGGGTGCGCTCATTTTTGGCATCATGTTGGCTCAACATGAAAAAGCCACTGAGCTATCAAAATCACTTTTAGGCTTTAAAGATCTGTTTTTAATTGGCTTCTTCTTAACGATTGGTCTTACTGCATTACCTACTCTGAGTATGGTTGGGATGGCCTTAGTATTCTGTCTTTTTCTACCTTTAAAAGCCATGTTGTTTTTTGGGCTTTTTACTTCGTTACGCCTTCGCGGAAGAACCGCTTACCTCAGCAGTCTAGTTTTGGGGAACTACAGTGAATTTGGCCTTATTGTTGGTGCCGTCGCGGTTTCCATGGGACTGCTGGCAGAATCATGGCTTGTCATTATTGCCCTCGCGGTATCTATCTCATTTGTTTTTACAAGCGTTTTATACAAAGGTTCTCATTCACAATATAACCGGTTTAAAGACCAGATTAAGCGGTATGAAAAAGACGAGAGATTAAAAGAAGACGTATACCCTACTCTGTCGCAAGCAGAGTTTTTAGTGATTGGTATGGGTCGCGTAGGCCGAGGCGCGTTTAACGCCCTGTCTAAGCTGTCTGACGTCAATGTATGTGGTATGGATGCAGATAGAATTAAAATTAAGAAAATGGCAACCGAAGGCCATAAGGTAATTTGCGGCGATGGCGAAGATGTAGACCTCTGGGAAAATCTAGATTTAGACAGTACGCAGCTAGTACTGCTAGCATTACCCTCTATTCAAGACGCGATAAATATTACTACTCAGCTAAAGAACGCGGGTTATCAGGGCCGTGTTGCAGCCATAGCGCGCTATGAAGATGAAGTGTCTTACTTACTTGAAAACGGCATAGATAAAGTCTTTAATTTCTTTACTGAAGCAGGCCTTGGTTTCGCCGATGAGAGCTTAACGTATGTACGCTCCCATCAGTAAGGTATTACTAATGCGAACGAAGGATTGATTGAGAACTGTTTTCATTAGTAAATCATTGTTTTTACTTAAATTTTTTGACATACCCCGCACTTTCAACTAGACTCCAAACATTATTTCCAGATAGGACGTTCGCAATGCAAGGCGATAGACAAGTTATAGCGAAATTGAACGAGGTTCTCACAAGCGAACTTACCTCGATAAATCAATACTTTCTGCACGCTCGTATGTTTAAAAATTGGGGATTTGAAGTTCTCAATACCAAGAACTACAAAAAGTCGATTAAAGACATGAAGCAGGCAGATGACATTATAGAGCGCATTTTATTCCTTGAAGGCTTACCTAATCTTCAGGCGCTTGGAAAACTTTATATTGGCGAAGACACAGTTGAAATGCTCAATTGTGACGCTCGTTTTGAAAAAGAACAGCTTCCCCTTCTACGCGAAGCCATTGCGCTGTGCGAAGAAAAACAAGATTACGTTTCAAGAGATTTACTCGAAGACATTCTTGAATACGAAGAAGAACATCTAGACTGGATTGAAACGCAAGAATATCAAATTGATGCCATGGGCATTGAAAACTATCTTCAAGCGCAAGTAATGGGAGACGACTAATGAAAGGCAATCAAAACATCATCAATGGTCTTAACGAATTACTGGGCTATGAGCTTGCAGCGATGGATCAGTACTTTATACATTCTCAGATGTATTTAGACTGGGGCTTCAACAAATTGTACGAGCGCATCGACCACGAGTTTGACGATGAGCGTGGCCATGCTACTAAGCTAATAGAGCGCATGCTGTTTTTAGAAGGCACGCCAGATATGGTCACTCGCACAGGTCTTAAAGTGGGAACTGACGTTCCTGAAATGCTTGAAAGCGACCTACGCGTGGAATATGAGGTTGATGCAAAATTGCGTGAAGTTATCGCGCTGTGTGAGCAAGAAAACGACTATGTAACCCGAGACATGCTGATTGTATTACTTGACGACACTGAAATGGACCACGCACGCTGGTTAGAGCAACAGCTGGGACTTATTAAACGCATTGGTTTGCAGAATTATCTACAGGCTATGATGTAACAGCGTCGTTAGCTCTCAGTAGTAAAATACAGGTAGCTTGGCGCTGCCTGTTTTTTTATGTTTAATCGGAGTTGCCATGTCATTACCGGCTCGCTGCAGCTACCTAACATAAACCAACCACTCCACTCGCCCTTCACCGATTGTTCGAGCAGTACGGGCACTTTTCCCATATACATATTTACCCCTTCAATCCATGCACTCTCTATAATTTCATTGTTTGGCATACGAAGAGACAGCGTAATTGATTCTTCGGGCATTGGCTGTGAAGAAAACCGTGCTACGGCTAATTCACCATCAATTAAGAATTCGCAAGTTTTGTTGGAAAACGTGCAGCTACTTTTTAAACCGCTTATAATATCAGTGTCGGTAGAGACTGAAGATTGATAACTATGTGCGACATACACACACACAGCAACGACTAAAATAGCGACGAGAGGCAACTGAGTTTGTAAAAACTTTGATCTTTTATTGTTATCGCTTTTTTTCATTTCTTAAATTTTATGTATTTCTTTATTGATAGAGATCAAGCAAGACGAGTTTGTGGTATCTTTTTGTTATCAAAAACCTTATTATCCGCGGACCAACTGGCTTGGAGACAATAATTATTACTCTTTCCGGGCTCGGTGTGAAGCGTTATTATTAGCTGATACGCGTTTCAACCGCACTATTTTGGCAGTTGGAGACCATAGTTCATTTGAAGTGGAAGATTCATTAAAATGAGTGAGACAAGCCAAGCACAACCTGATTACAATTATAAAGTAGTTAGGCAATTTACCATCATGACCATAGTCTGGGGTATCATTGGTATGGGACTGGGGGTATTCATTGCAGCGCAATTGTTTGCACCTATGCTCAACTTTGACACACCGTGGCTAACATTTTCGCGTTTGCGTCCTTTGCACACTAACGCCGTTATCTTTGCCTTTGGCGGCTGCGCATTATTTGCGACGTCGTACTATATCGTTCAACGTACCAGCCAGGTAAGACTGTTCAGTGACAAGCTCGCTGCATTTACTTTCTGGGGCTGGCAAGCAGTCATCGTACTAGCTGTTATCACGTTACCCATGGGGCTTAGCAGTTCAAAAGAATACGCTGAGCTAGAATGGCCAATCGATATCTTAATTGCCCTCGTCTGGATTGCGTACATTATCAACTTCTTCGGTACGTTGGTGATTCGTAAGGTTTCGCACATTTATGTGGCAAACTGGTTCTTAGGCGCATTCATGCTTACCGTTGCTGTTTTGCACATTGGTAACAGCATGGCAATTCCTGTGTCTTTCACCAAATCATATTCCTTGTACGCGGGTGCAGTGGACGCCATGATGCAGTGGTGGTACGGACACAACGCTGTAGGCTTCTTCCTTACCGCCGGATTCTTAGGGATGATGTATTACTTCGTGCCTAAACAAGCTGGACGCCCGGTTTACTCATACAGATTATCAATCGTTCACTTTTGGGCGCTGATTTCACTTTACATTTGGGCTGGTCCTCACCACCTTCATTACACTGCCCTTCCAGATTGGACACAGTCATTGGGAATGGTGATGTCGATTATCTTATTCGTGCCTTCATGGGGCGGAATGATCAACGGCATAATGACCCTATCGGGCGCATGGCATAAGCTACGCACCGACCCAGTATTGCGCTTCCTTATTGTTTCATTGTCTTTCTATGGTATGTCTACCTTTGAAGGCCCTATGATGGCAATCAAAACAGTAAACGCACTATCGCATTATACAGACTGGACAATCGGACACGTTCACTCGGGTGCACTAGGTTGGGTTGCTATGGTGTCAATTGGCTCTATTTACCACTTGATCCCAATACTCTTTAACCAGCCGGCAATGTACAGTACCCGTCTTGTTAATGTTCACTTCTGGTTTGCCACAATTGGCGTTGTACTTTACATCGTAGCAATGTGGATGTCGGGCGTACTACAGGGTCTTATGTGGCGTGCAGTTAACGCAGACGGCACACTGACGTACAGTTTTGTTGAGTCTTTAGAAGCATCGAAGCCGTTTTATGTAGTGCGTTTCATTGGTGGTTGTTTTGTGGTTGCGGGCATGCTTGTCATGGCTTACAACACATGGAAAACCGTTCGTGCCCCTAAAGGCAGCATCGCTGTTGACCCAGCGACACAGCCGGCGTAGTAAAGGAGTCGAATAATGAAAAATCCACATGAGTTAATTGAAAAGAACGTTGGTCTTTTAACCGTACTAATTCTGGTTGCTATCAGCTTTGGTGCCATGGTTCAGATAACGCCGTTGATGTTTCAACAGCAAACAATGGAACCCGTTAAAGGGCTACGTCCATACACTGCACTTGAGCTTGAAGGTCGTGACATCTATATACGTGAAGGTTGCGTAGGATGTCACAGCCAAATGATTCGCCCGTTCCGCGCTGAAACTGAGCGTTACGGTCACTACAGTGTTGCTGGTGAGTCTGTATGGGAGCACCCTTTTCTATGGGGCTCAAAACGTACAGGTCCTGACCTAGCGCGTGTTGGCGGTCGTTACAGTGACGAGTGGCATCGTGTTCACCTGCTTAATCCTCGCAATGTTGTTCCAGAGTCTAATATGCCAGGTTTCCCTTGGCTTGCAGAAAACACGCTTGAAGGCGAGTTGACGGCAGAGAAAATGGAAGTATTCCGCGGCTTTGGTGTTCCTTACACCGATGAAGATATCGCGGGTGCAAAAGCGGCAGTACAGGGTAAATCAGAAATGCAGGCCCTTATTGCTTATCTACAATCTCTTGGCACACATTTGAAATAATATGGATCAAGGAATTATAGGCAGCATTTTTACTATCATCGTCTTTGTTAGCTTTATCGGCATAGTTTGGTGGGCTTTCAGTAGTCGCAACAAACAAAAGTTTGATGAAGCCGCAAACCTTCCGTTTGCAGACGAAGAAAAAGAAAAATCAAAAGAAGATTAGCAGGAGTCTTGAACTCATGAGTATGTTTTGGACAATTTGGATTTCAGTGATAACCCTAGGGTTGATCATTGGTTGCTACTTCCTTCTGCGCTGGTGCCTTTCTAACCAGACAGGTGTGCCAGAAGGTGAGTCAATGGGGCACGAATTCGATGGTATTGAGGAGCTGAACAATCAGCTTCCTCGTTGGTGGACAATTATGTTCTACATCACCATCATTTGGGGCTTTTTATATCTTGCACTATACCCAGGCTTAGGTGCATACGAGGGTCTTCTAGGATGGAAAAGTTCGAACCAGAACATTCAGTCTTTAGAAGAGTCTATGCAGGCGCGTATAGATGCTAAAGAGCAAGGTAAACTCGTTGAGTATGACCGCGAACTAGATTATGCGGCAGACAAGTTTGACCCTATCTTTGAAGCTTATGCACAAGTGCCTGTTGAAGAGTTAGCGAAGGACGCAAAAGCCAACAAAGTTGGTCAACGCTTGTTCTTACAAAACTGTTCACAGTGTCACGGTTCTGATGCGCGTGGTCAGAATGGCGGCTTCCCTAACCTAACGGATGACGATTGGTTGTACGGCGGTTCGGGCGATAAAATTGTGGAAACGCTTATCAACGGTCGTCGCGCAGCAATGCCTGCATGGCTTGACGCAATGGGCGAAGACGGTATTAACGAAGTGGTTAACTACGTGCTTAGCCTTAGCGGTCGCGATGTAGATCCACAGTTAGCGAAAGCAGGTAAAACTCGCTTCGCGGCTTGTGCAGCGTGTCACGGTATGGACGGTAAGGGCAATCAAATGCTTGGCGCTCCGAACCTTACTGACAACATTTGGCTTTATGGCGGCAGCCACAGAGCGGTGACAGAAACCCTTACCTACGGCAGAAACGGTGTAATGCCTGCTTTTGAAAAGACGTTGGGTAAAGATAAGATTCACGTTGTTGCAGCTTACGTATATAGCCTTTCAAATGATTAATCATTGAAAAGCTAAATATCGCAAAAGGCCCCGTTACTGCGGGGCTTTTTTTATGAGAAAATACCATCACTTAGCCATCTGTCTTACATTACCAATCGCTATGAAATGTAAACAATAAATGTATATTCATGACTATTTTGTGCTGTTTTTGAAAATCGCAAAGCAATAAGTTAGTGGTAAGTAATTATGAACATGCAGTTAGCAAAACAACGATGAGATCAACGATTAATGAATACACCTTGGTATAAACAATTTTGGCCGTGGTTTCTTATTGCCGTGCCAGTTATCACCGCAATCATGGGTGGCGTGCTGCTTAAGCTTGCCATTTCAACAGAAGATAGTTTGGTGGTAGACGATTACTATAAGGAAGGTAAAGCAATTAATGCACGACTAGACAAAGAGGCCGTTGCACGCAAACTTAATATGACCTCTGATCTCACCGTAAAAGACGGTAGCATTGCATTAGAATTTCACTCAGGTATTCCAGCAGAGGGCAATGCGCTTAAGCTGAACTTTTATCACGTGACTTTAGAAGATAAAGATGTGAGCACCCTACTTAGCCGTGATGCCAACGGTATTTATCGTGGATTTATAGAAGCGAATTTAGACGGTAAATGGCAGGTTTCGCTGACACCCGTGGACGAAACATGGAAAATCCAAAATACACTCATATTGCCTACTAATGATGTTATAAAGTTTAACCCGTAATGAGCGAAACTACCTGTTATCACTGTGGTTTACCCAATGATGACGACAAGCGTTTTGAAACCGTCATTTTAGGCCAGACCAGACAAATGTGCTGCCCTGGCTGTCTAGCGGTTGCTGAGGCCATTGTAAGCAATGGCCTGGAAGACTATTATCAGTTTAGAACCGAACCTGCCCAAAAGTCTGACGATAGCATTCTCGACACCTTAGACAGGTTAAAAGTGTTTGATGATCCAACGCTTCAAGATGAATTCGTCTTTGATGAAGGCAAGCACAAACAAATACAGTTAACCCTTGAGGGTATCAGCTGTGCTGCTTGCGGTTGGTTAATTGAAAAGCAACTATCCAAAGTAGAGGGTATTAAGCAAGTTGCGGTAAACGTACAGGAACGTCGTGCCTTAGTGACTTGGTCTGCCTCAATCATTAAATTAAGCCAAATTCTATCTACGTTAAAGCGCATCGGCTATTCCGGCTCCCCTTTTCACCCTGATGAGCACGAGGCCAGTTACAAGCGCGAAGAAAAAGTCTTTATTAAAAAGCTGGGGTTAGCGGGTATTATGACCATGCAGGTTATGATGCTGATGGCAGGCCTATATTTTGATTGGTTTGGCGCTATCGAATTAGAAACCCGACAATACTTTTATTGGGTGGCGTTGACACTTACCACGCCAGTGGTGCTTTATTCCGGAAGCACATTTTACTTGGGCGCATTAAAAGCAATAAGCGCCAAAACAGTCAATATGGACGTGCCCGTGACCATCGCTATTTTTGGTACCTACATAGCAGGTATTCGTTCAACCCTGCTTGAACAAGGAGAGGTGTACTTCGAATCTATTTGTATGTTTATCTTTTTGCTGCTGCTAAGCCGGTTTTTAGAGCATAGAAGCAGACATCGTGCAGCGCAAATTTCAGCGAATATGATGCAGTACATACCCGTTTCTGCAACTAAATTAGAAGCCGACGGAAGCGTGAGCGAATGCTTAGCTAAGCAACTGTCAAAAGACGATGTGGTGCTAATAAAGCCTGGGGAAACTATTCCTATCGATGGCTACGTTACTGACGGCAATGCGTCGGTGGATGAGTCCATGCTGACCGGGGAATTCAACCCTGTGATGAAACATGAGAAAAGCACAGTGTATGGCGGCACAATATGCAAAGACGGCTCATTAACCGTTGTCGTAACAAATACCCTTAAGAATGCGCTGGTTAATCAGATAATGCGTTTGCAGGCAAGTGCTATGGCCAGCAAGCCAAAGGCGGCACAGCTTGCTGATGAGTTCTCTCGCTACTTTGTCGTATCGGTGTTACTCATTGCATTACTCACTTATGGCTATTGGACCTATATCGGCAATGCAGAAGCGTTTTGGATCACCATTTCTGTGCTTGTCGCTACCTGCCCGTGTGCATTAGGTTTGGCAACGCCTTCAGCCTTAACCTGTGCAATGGCAAAATTGAACAAACAAGGCATCTTGCTAAAGAGAGCCGATGCTCTTGAGCAAATTACCACAATTGATACGGTAGCCTTAGACAAAACGGGTACGCTTACCCAAGGCAAATTTAGCGTTCGACATAGCTGGTATGCGCAAGGTGTAGACAGTCAGCGGGCTTGGGAAATTGCCTCGGCACTAGAATCACGCTCTGAGCACCCTATCGCACACGCATTTTCTGATGACGTGAAGCACAAAGTCTCTCAATTTACCGTGACACCTGGTGGCGGAATAAGTGGCGAAGTCAACGACGTTGCTTTTGAAATGGGTTCAGCTGTCTTTTGTGGTGTTAACTCATCAAGTAACGAAAGTATTCCCATCGCCGCCAATGTATATTTAGCGACAAAGGGGAAACTGGTTGCAGCCTTTGAAGTAAGCGATACGCTACGTGATGATACCAAATCGACCCTAGAAGCTTTGGCTTTAACAAACCTGTTGGTTGTGCTTAGTGGAGACACGCAGCAAAACGTAGACGACCTTACTGCCTCACTGCCCGTATCTGTCGCCTTGGGCGGTCTTACTCCTGAACAGAAATACGCGGAGGTTCAAACGCTTCAGTCACAAGGCAAAAAAGTGTTGATGATGGGCGATGGCATTAACGACGCGCCAGTATTGGCCAGTGCCGACGTTGCAGTGGCTGTAGGCAACGCCACTGATGTGGCTAAAACCGCCGCAGATGTTATCTTGTTGGGCGATCAGTTATTGTCTGTACCGGCGCTTATCGATACAGCGCACCAAACCCGGAAAAAAATTCGCCAAAACATTGGTTGGTCTGTGCTGTATAACATTATCATTCTACCCTTTGCCGTTTCGGGTTTACTTTCCCCCTGGATGGCTGTTGTAGGAATGTCGTTAAGCAGTATCATTGTGGTTACAAATTCAACACGATTATTGAGCAAATAACATGAGCATTATTTATGTCTTAATACCCATTGCGATTATCATTGTTGCTCTTGCGATCGTTATCTTTTTTTGGGCTGTTAAATCAAATCAGTTTGAAGACTTAAACCGACAAGGTTACAGCATTTTGTTTGATGACGACTTACCGCCTGAAGAAAAGAAGCTGGCCGAACAACGCAAAAAGCTTCAGCAAGAACAAGATAAGCATGGATCAGATTAATTACTTTTCTGCATTTTTGATTGGCTTAGCCGGCGGAGTACACTGCGTTGGAATGTGCGGTGGCATTGTATCGGCGCTTAGAATGGTAACGCCAAAAGATAAACCTGCACTTCCCTTCACTCTTGCATACAACATTGGTCGTATTATCAGCTACACCCTCGCAGGCGCAATCACCGGAGCCTTAGGCAAAATGGCTTCCGACTTTGTACCCGTGGCCAGCTATGCGTTGTCCATTTTAAGTGCCGTTATGGTATTTTTATTGGCATGCTATTTAGGAAAATGGTGGACAGGGCTTACTGCGCTTGAGAGTGTGGGCAAACATCTATTTCGCTATATCCAGCCGGTTTCAAAACGATTTCTCCCCTTTAAAACCCCTTTTAGTGCCATACCCTATGGGTTTATTTGGGGCTGGTTACCGTGTGGCCTAGTTTATTCCACTTTAACCTGGTCTCTCGCGGCAGGCTCAGCGATTCAAGGCGCTGGTATCATGTTGTGTTTTGGGCTGGGTACACTTCCAACCTTGCTTGCTGTAAGCACCGGTAGCCAGTATATTATTCAGGGGTTTAAGCATAGTGCTGTTCGACAATACATTGCCATTGCCATGGCCTTATATGCGGCTTATCTTATTTATAGCGCATTATCCTAAATGATGTTGTACCATTTAGGGGTGTGAACTTTAAGAGAATAGAAATTATGAGCAAAGGAAGCGGTTTCTCTATCCACTGCCAAAACTGCAGCTTCAGTCACTTGTGTTTACCTGTGGCATTGAATAAAACCGAGATTGAATCTCTCGATGATATTATCGAACGCAAAAAGCCGCTGCACAAAGGTGACACATTAATTAATAACGGCGACACGTTTACGTCATTATTTGCAGTAAGAACCGGATCGTTTAAATCATTTGTGACTAACTCAGATGGTGAAGAACAAATAACCGGTTTTCATTTCCCTGGTGATATTGTGGGTTTCGATGCGCTTCGCGAAAGTAGACATCAAAGCTACACCCAGGCGCTCGAAACGGCCATGGTTTGTGAGCTTCCCTACGACACCCTTGATGAAATGTCTGTTCAGTTTCCGAAGCTTCGCCATCAAATCATGAGTTTTATGAGTGCTGAAATAAAGCAAGACCACGATATGATTATGTTGCTCAATAAACGCACTGCCGAAGAACGTCTGCTTTATTTTATATCTCACTTGTCTCAGCGTTTTGAAGAGCGTGGTTTCTCTCACAGAGAATTTCACTTAACCATGACCCGCAACGAAATTGGGAATTACTTAGGCCTGACTATTGAGACTATTAGTCGGTTACTGAGTCGTTTTCAAAAAGAAGGGCTAATTAAAGTGGATGGCAAACTGATCACCATACTCGATTTTGATGCTATCGACGGCAAAGTCTCCGCGCTTAAAGGGCCGAGCATTGTTTGCAATGGGTAGTGCGTGTTGTTTTCGTAAAAGGCAAAGATGAATATGTTAAATTTTTGATCTAAAACAAGCCACATTTTCCCTATTGTCTATTACACTTAATGAGAAGCTTCATAGGAAGGAGAAGTTATGATTGAGTGTAATCACATTTTAGCGGTTCTCGATGCAGAGCGCGACAACCAACCTGCGTTAAGCCGCGCACTAGAAGTTGCCAGAAAAACAGGTGCAACGGTTACTGCGCTAATGGTTGTATACGACCTTTCTTACGATATGACCACCATGCTAAGCGTTGATGAGCGCGATACCATGCGCGATGCTGTGACTAAAGACCAATCTAAGCGGCTGTCACAGCAGCTCAAAGAGCAAGGTTTTTCCAATATCGACATCGTTGTTGAGTGGAACAGTAAAGCGTACGAATCCATCATTTACTACGCGCTGAACAACCAAATAGACTTAGTCGTCAAAGCAACAAAAAATCACGATGACCTAGCCTCTGTTATATTCACGCCAACCGACTGGCATCTCATGAGAAAATGCCCTCGCCCAGTGTTGTTAGTAAAAGACCATGACTGGCCTAAAAATGGTGAGATAATTGCGGCGGTGAACGTGGGCAGCGAAGATGAAGAACACGAAGCCCTGAATGACAAAATAACCAACATAGCCAATGAGTATGCTCGGCTGTTAAAAGGCCATGTTAATTTGGTCAATAGCTACCCCGCCACTCCTCTCAACATTGCCATAGAGGTTCCCGAGTTTGATTCAGAAAAATACCACAGCGCAGTCAAAAATCATCACCTTGATGAAATGGATGCCCATGCAGCTAAGCACGGTATAGCCCCTAACAAATGTATTGTGAAAGAAGGGTTACCTGAACGTGTTATCCCTCAAGTTGCTAAAGAGATAGATGCTGAGTTGGTGATCATTGGCACCGTTGGACGGGTTGGCATATCGGCCGCGCTGATTGGCAATACCGCAGAACATGTTATTGATGCGCTAAATTGCGATGTTTTAGCCATAAAGCCTAACGGATTTGTGTCGCCCTATACCGTGTAGCGCTCACAAGGGCCTCAAGGTGCCCTCTATTTACGCTAAGAAAACGCTAAAAAATGGCGACGGTACGTAACAGGGCGTAGTGAAACTGTATGCGTAGATATTTAACGTACACAAGCATAGTTAACAAAAGCCGCTTTATTGTATAATAGCGGCTTTTACACAAACCAAGTTAGTTAATTATGAGTTTAGGCACAAACGGCGCTGAATCGTCGTCCTCTGCTGCAGCGCAAAGTAAGCAAAAACACCATTTCAATAAACTGCAAAAGCGTCTTCGTCGCAATGTGGGAAAAGCCATAGCCGACTTTGGCATGATTGAAGAGAATGACAAAGTGATGGTATGTCTTTCAGGCGGTAAAGACAGTTATACCATGCTTGATATTCTTCTGTTTTTGAAGCGCGCCGCCCCTATTCACTTTGATATTGTGGCCGTGAACCTAGACCAAAAACAACCTGGCTTTCCAGAGCATATTCTTCCTGAATATTTAAACAGTTTAGGCGTGGCCTATCAGATAGTAGAAGAAGACACTTATTCTATTGTGAAAGACAAAATTCCTGAGGGCAAAACCACATGTTCCCTATGCTCTAGGCTGCGCAGAGCTATTTTGTATCGCACAGCAAAAGAGCTAGGGGCGACCAAAATAGCGTTAGGCCATCACCGAGATGACATGCTTGAAACGTTTTTCCTCAATATGTTTCACGGTGGAAAGCTCAAGTCTATGCCGCCTAAGCTAGTCAGTGATAACGGCGAGCATATCGTTATACGCCCATTGGCGTATTGCACAGAAAGCGACATACAAGAATACTCTACACTGTCTGACTTTCCTATTATCCCGTGTAATTTGTGTGGCTCACAAGATAATTTACAGCGTCAGCATATTAAGGGCATGCTTCAAGATTGGAATAAGCGCTTTCCTGGACGAATTGAGTCTATGTTTAGTGCACTTCAGAATGTGGCGCCATCCCATTTAGTTGACAATAACTTATACGATTTTCAATCAATAGCTACACATGATGGCCCGGTGGAAGATGGCGACATTGGCTTTGACGAGCCCATTTTTGAAAAGCCAGAAAGTGAGCAGTCAGCCGAGCCAGCAGACACTATCGACATCATTAACATCATGGAACCTCAATAGATGAAAATTGGACTCGCTTTAGGAGCGGGTGCAGCGAGAGGCTGGACCCACATTGGCATTATACAAGCACTAGAAAAACTAGGTATTAATATTGATGTTGTGGCTGGTTGTTCCATTGGTGCGTACGTAGGCGCCGCATATTCAAGTGGGAAGCTTGAAGGTCTTAAAGAGTGGGCCTGTTCTCTTAGTGATTGGCAGGTGTTAGCCCTCATGGGCGTTGGGCTGCGAAGAGGCGGCCTAGCCAGCGGTCAAAAAGTGTTTGATAAACTTGCCAGCGACTTTTGCGCAGATAGCTTTGAGGCAATGAATAAGCCATTTGCCGCAGTGGCCACAGATTTGTATACCGGGCGTGAAGTTGTTTTTGACAAAGGCCCTGTGGGTACTTCTATTCAAGCCTCTTGTGCTATTCCTGCACTTTTTTCACCGGTAGCTTACAACGACAGGTGGTTAGTAGACGGAGCGGTGGTAAACCCTGTGCCGGTGAACCTGTGTCGTCAACTGGGTGCTGATTTTGTCATTGCGGTTAACCTGAATGCCGACTTTAGACCTCTTAGACTTGAAAAATTACGTAAAGATCACGAAGACAATCAACAAAAAACTGAAGACTTCTTCACCAAAAGTCAAAATGCACTTAAACAGTGGTTCTCATCAGACAGCAAGTCGGATGACCGTGGCTCTGAAGACGGCCTTGATAAAAAAACTAAAGGAAACAACGATTCATTAGGCGCTGAGGTTATCGAAAAGGTTGAAGAAGAAGTAATGGAAGTGCCTGAGACGGTAAATAAGAAGAACCCGCCTGGAATAATGAGCGTAATGAGTAGTTCATTAGAGATATTACAAGCTCGAGTAACCCGCTCTCGACTTGCTGGCGACCCGCCTGATATCTTAATAGAGCCTCAGCTCACTGACGTAGGTATTATGGAATTTCACCGAGCAGAAGAGCTCTGCGCAAAGGGTGAAGAAACCATCACCCGTCTGGCAGAGCAAATACGCTATCAGCTATTAACTTGATGCCATTGCGGTAATACGAAGCGGAGCTTGCGGTAACGATAACCCTTTTGCTTCGCTTATCCACTCTTGCTCAATATGCAATACACCATTGGTGATGGTCACGCCTTCAGGCGTAGTGTAGTCTAAATCTCTGTCCTCAAAATGTATCATCAAGCCTTTAACCGTTGGCATGAGAAAAGACAGGAAGCTTCCCATTTCATTAAAGAACGCTTCGTACTGGCCATACACAAACGTTAATTCATCTTTGGTATAGCGAGCTTTTAAATACTCTGGTTTAGTCTCAAGCTGTACCGACATGTCGCACACATTGGCGCGCTCAACCAACGATATTCGTATTATTGCATTTGCAAGTTTAAGCGCTTTTTCGGTAGGCACCGTAAAGCGCCCTTCACTGCTTATGTCTAGGCTCATTGTTTGTTTGTCAGTGACAATTTCAGCACTGTTAACCCCGCATAAACGACCTTCACCTACACGTAGAAATCCGAATGCGAATTGCAAAGCTTGGGTATCTTCGTTATCCAACTTCTTTACGTGGCTATAAAACCGACTGTATTCAACATCAATTGTTTCTGCAATTGACTGACCGGTGAAAAACCCACACAGCAACACCATAGCAACTCGTATCATTCGCCCAAAAACTCCTCGTTGTATTTGATCATATTTTGTAGTTCTTCCACGTAGGCAGCGCCACGCTCAGAATATTTCATTAAGCCTTCGGCTAGCGCTACACCGTTAATAGCAATTTGATTGGCTCTTAATCGGCTACGAATTTCTCGTAAATCCTTATACGCATCGTGCCGGTTTAGGTTTCGCATATAAGTGTATGTAGCCCGTGATAGGTTGTCGAACTTTGCCACTTCATGAGAAGCATCATCGTTTCTCCGGCTTGGAACAAAGCCGCATCCTTTGCTAAAACACCACAAACCGAAAAAGTTATAGCCGTCCCGGGCAAATCTACTTGTGCCCCACGCTGACTCATTAGCAGCCTGTACTAAGACGAGCTCAGCAGGCAACACGTCAATTTTTTGCAATAAGTTAAGCAATTTCGTGTTCAGCGGATCTGAAGACTTTACTCGGTACTCTTTTTCTAACCACGCCAGACGGGTAATGTCGTCTTCGCTAAATGGCTCTTCAGCTAACGCTTTTCGATAAAGGGTTTGCACATAATGACGAAGTGTAAGCAAGTACGCGTTTTGTTTTTCTACTTCTGGCCTCAAATAGTTAAAAAAAGCAGTCTTCTTTTCTTCTACCTGCGTGTAGACAGAAAAATCTGGTACGGGCTTTTTCGCCTTAATGGTTTCTGGAACGTCGAGTATGTCCTGAGTTTCCTCATTAAATATAATGGCGTTAATAACAATAACAGCCAATACACCAATGGTGATGAGGACAATTTTAAACGTTTCTCGCTTATGCATTAAAATTAGACTCTTTTACGTCATTCCCTGATGCAGTAACACTGGCGCCTTGTTCTCCTATCAATTCATCGTACAACAATCCCATCGCGCTGAAATAAAAGGGTAATACCCAAATTAGCGATAAACCAAAGGTAAGCGGCACAGTAGCAAATAATAGAAAGAAAACGCCGTATACGCTCAGTATTTGACTCCAATATGCATTAAAAACGCGACAAGAGAGAATAATGGCGCTGATAGGCGTTAATTTTCTATCTGCGACCAGCATAAGAGCAAACGACGAGGCGAGATAGAAATAAATGCCAGGAATAATGAGAAGCATTAAACCTAGCTGCACTAAAATGCTGTTAACCAGCTGTGTTAATGCAACTAAAAACAGTAAAGGAAAATAGGCAAAAACCGAAAAGACCGTGGTGCTCTCTCCTCTAGCATGTTTAACGCCCGCCATGTAAAGACCGGTTATTAATGGAGAAACAACACATATCGCTACAATTTCAAAAATTGACTGATGCTCAAAAATATAACTACCGTCATCGTTGATAGTGATAAACCGTTGAGCAATCACTCCCATCACCACAAAGGCGAGAAATAAGACAACGCTGCTTTGAAGCAGAGGAGAAAAGTTAGCTTTTGTTAATACAGAAGCTTTTTTCAAGAGCGATTTCAGGTCGAATTGATATTGCTTTGCCAATGTTGTGTTTAGGCGGTCAGAATTAACGTCTTTCACTTCGTTCCTATTTTAAAACGTAATAACCGCGCGAGTATAACAATTCACGCAGTTGAATGCTTGTCTGTAACATAACAACAGTTACCTTTGTGCGTTAATAGTTATTAACGTGGTTAAATTCAAGGTTTGCTTTTCTGTCTATGCTTAGTCATCTGCGCCTATTGTCTGTTGCTTGTATTGCTTGCGTTGCGACAGCATTCAACATTAACGTCAATTAAAAGATTGAGCACATTGAAGAAATACTTTAGTGAATGCGAAACACGTTTCATATAATTAAGGTATTATGCGTTCATACTGCGAGTCACTTCGAAAGATATTTGTCGCGAGATTTTTGCCATAGCGTGAATGCTAGCCGTTTGCTTAAGGAGTACTTCTTCAGGTTTTTTTTGAAGATGGTTGCTTGAAGATGGTTGCTTGAAGCTTACTAATTGAAGACTATTACTTGCATGGCACCAGTACTTTATTGCTGCTTGCTTTGCCTATAGCGCTATCGCGTTTAATACCAAAGATGGACATGTGTTTTTATGATCAATACCAAAATATATAAAGCTGTATATCACCTTAGCGAGCAGCTTATGGAAGCTGCCAATAAAGACGACAGAGAAACTTTCGACGCATTATACAAAGAGCTGCATGCGCTGTGTATTGAACATGAAGATACTCCAAAAGATCATCCCGAACAGTGGGAAACGCTGGCCGATTTCACAGAAGAACTGGTTGACGCGCTTGTTATTTATGCCAAGGCGCTTAAAAAAGCAGAAAAAATAAATTCGAAAGACCACCTCTCTTCCATTGCGTTTTCAATGGCGCAATTACAGGTAGAGTGCGGTCAAAAGTACGCAGCCATAAAGAGCCTTGAATCGGCGAAAGTGAGTGCTAATAAAATTGAGGACAAAGAGTTAAAAGAAGAAATTGCTGACATGCTGGCAACCCTTTCTCCAGATCCTGAAGAGTAAGCACGCTCTATCTGTTTAATCTTACCAAAGCTGGTCGCGTTAACCCGCGACCAGCTTCACTGCCAACCCCACCAATAAAACGCCCATTGCGCGGTCTAACCAATAGCCTTTCTTGCCAATAAACTCTGCCACTTTTGAGGTGCTGAGCATATAGGATAAAAAGCAAAACCACAGCCCGGTGGCTATCGCAAGGTAGATGCCATACCCCAACCTCACGCTGAAAGGCGTGTCGATACTGATAATGGCAGTGAACAACGACAGAAAGAATAAGGTAGCTTTAGGATTGAGTCCGTTAGTCAGAAAGCCTATCCAAAGTGCTTTTTTCGGCGATATCATAGCGTTTGCGACTTTTTGCTCATCTGGCATAGCATCATTAGATGGACTGCTTCTTAGCGCCCCAAACGCAAGGTAAAGTAAATAGGCCGCTGCCAAATAGCTAAACGTGGTAAACAGCCACGGTGTAGTGGCAATAACCACACTGAGCCCCACTAGCGAATAGGCTACATGTAATAAAATAGCAGCACCGATGCCTACGCTGGTGAATATCGCAATTCGACGTCCATAAGCGACACTATTTCTCACCACAATGGCAAAGTCTGGGCCGGGGCTTGCTACAGCCACTAAATGGACCAAAGCGATGGTAAGGAATTCATTAAGATACTGCATTCACTCTGTCTTCTATTTTGTATATTGAGCAATAGTGTCGTCTACCCATTTCGGCACAACATCTGAGGCCAACCCCGTAAGCGACTCATCAAATAACGCATTTGAGCTGCCTGGTTCTAAATTCGCCTCAATGGTGTGGGCACCCGCACTTTTTGCTAGCTGCACGAAGCCCGCTGCTGGATACACATTACCAGAGGTACCAATGGCGATAAAAATGTCTGCGGTAGAAAGATGTGACATTATTTCGTCCATATACATGGGCATTTCACCAAACCAGACTATGTCTGGTCTTAAGGTTTTATTGCTACAGCAAGGACACGCCGTATTACCATCAAATGACTCAGACCATTCAAATGTTTGGTTTGAGGAGCTACATCGAGCAGAAAGAAGTTCGCCGTGCATATGCAGCACGCGTTCGCTGCCTCCGCGCTCATGTAAATTATCGACGTTTTGTGTTACTAACACCAATTGCGCTTTCCAATGCTGCTCTAATGTAGCAAGCGCATGATGGGCTTTATTGGCCGACACTTGGTCGTCTTGCAGTTGTGCTCTGCGCGCATTGTAAAAGCGGTATACCAACTCAGGGTTATTTTCGAAGGCTTGTGGTGTTGCCACCTCTTCAACGCTGTGATTTTCCCACAGGCCGTTATTATCACGAAAGGTTTGTAACCCTGATTCGGCAGAAATGCCAGCACCTGTAAGAATAACTATTTTTGGCAGTGTTTTTATTTGAGGCATGGTTTTCAATCCATTGGAATAGCGATATCTGATTCGTTGATTCTTTAGTGTTGAATCTTTATTGTTAAATTGTACCTAAGCGTTAATCAACAATAACGGGATATTGGGGATCGGCCCCCCACTCTGACCAAGAACTATCATAAATAGAAACCTCTTCCGCGCCGCATAAAAGGGCGGCAAAACCAACAACACATGCTGTAATTCCCGACCCACAGGTACAAATAATCGGCAAAGACAAATTTATACCTGCACGCTCAAAAACTTGCTTGAGAGATTGTATGGGAAGATAACGACCATTTTCAATAAGACTACCGAAAGGCAAGTTTAATGCGCCAGGCATGTGACCTGAGCGCACACCAACGCGAGGCTCAGATACTTCCCCTCTAAAACGTGGAGTACTTCTGGCATCTACCAGTTGTGCATTTGTATTGAGAGACTGAAGCACCGCACTGGAATTAACAAACCATCCATTGCGAGGCGACGGGTGGTAAGTCAGTTTGCCAAAGTGCTGTTGCTCCGATACAGGAAAACCTGCGTCTTTCCAAGCAGGCTGTCCACCATCAAGTAGATACACATTATTGTGGCCTAGCGCTTTAAGCATCCACCAAGCACGAGGCGCACTATAAACGCCTCTCGTATCGTAGGCCACAACGGTAGTGTTTGACGTTATGCCCTGCTTACCTAAATATACTGCGAGATCTTCGGCAGACGGCATACTGTGGGGAAAACCAGTGGCATGATCGCTGCCCTCACCGTCTAGGTCTAAATCGACTGAGGCCGGCAATACCATGGCACCCCGCTTGTCGGGTGTTTGGGTAAGCGGATCATCCATCAACGCTCGCAGAAGGGTTACAGGTTTCTCCTGCATTTTACTGGCAAGCTCTCCAACTTGAAGTAACGTTGATGTCATAGGTCTCTCCTAAAAATACAAATCGCAGTATTTATAAATACATTGGCTACCGCTGACACGCTTATTTATGCCAGCGGTTTCCAATCGATTATATAAACTGCACAACCAATTAAGAGAGTTTAGCTTAACGCAGCAACTGCGGCATCATAATTTGGTTCTTCAGTAGTTTCAGCGACTTGCTCTGTGTAAACCACGTTACCATTGGTATCGATAACAACAACACAACGGGACATTAAACCTGTTAACGGTGCTGATTCAAACGCAACACCGTAGTCGTCGCCAAATGATGAGCGGAATGTAGAACCGGTAATAACGTTCTCAATACCCTCGGCACCACAAAAGCGGCCTGCAGCAAACGGTAAGTCTGCTGACACACAAATTACGACGGTATTGTCTAGCGTTGCGGCATGTTCATTGAACTTGCGTACCGATGTGGCACAGGTTCCAGTATCAACTGATGGAAAGATGTTTAATACAACTTGCTTTCCAGACAAGTCAGATAAAGCAACTTCGCTTAAATCTGCTTTAACTAGCGTAAATGCAGGTGCACTTGCGCCTACACTGGGTAATTCGCCTACTGTTTTTACTTCATTACCTTGAAATGTTACTGATGACATTAAAATTCTCCGAATGGCTAGTTTAAAAAATTGTAGCGCCCAGAGTGTCGCAAATAATGCTTAGGCTTGTAAACGTATTACTTCACCTGCGCACTGGCAAAGTCTAGTTTGTCGCGCAAGTGAGGTTTTCCTTTTAAATATTCTCTTCGAAAAATACTGAAATACTGAGCAAGCTTTTCTGCCCCTTCTTTTTCTTTAGCCATTTCCAATATGTGCACCCCAACCTCTGCGGTACAGTGCTGAAACATATGCGATGACTCACGCAGCAAATAATCAGATGAGCCTTCAAGGTTCACCCCTAAAACGGGCAAGTTTGAAAGGTAATCACTTTTACTAAACATTTTTTTAGCTTCGCGCCAAGTCCCATCAAGAAAAATAAAAAGAAGCTTTTTCTCACCTGCCACAGGCGGTTTGTCAATGCGATGGATTTCGTTGGCATATTCGTGGGGGAACACCACAACAGGCTGATAGGCCGGGTTATTAATCACTGCCAGCATATCTGCAGCTGGCTCAGTGCGGTGCCACAAAAACGCGTAGTTTTCCTTCACCACATCGGCAATTAACCGACCCGTATTCGTGGGCTTAAAGTACTCCCCTTTGTACATGAGAATTAACACGGCAACATCCGTGCCCAATTCAGGTTTGTAGGCGCAAATACATTGAGGGACAGGCAAAAGGCACGCATCACAGCGTTTAACTTTGCTTCCTCGCGCATGAAATGGGCGCTCTGCTTTTAATAGCTCTTGTGCGCGCAGCGCCATAACTGAGTTCAACGGTTACCCTTACCAGTGGATGATCAATACTATTTCGAATACTACCACACTTGCCGTCAATCACCTGTTAGTACAAAGCTACTTACTGAATAGATATAACAGTTTATAAACGCTAATTATCAGAATTTCACTACATAGGAAACCAAAATACAGTCACTAATGTAACCATACCCATTGACATGTTTTAGGAATAACTTATGTACTGCGCAGACTGCGAATCTATTGATGACTTTTTTTTTGAGACCACTCACTTTTGGATCTTCGTGCCCACACTCGAAACATTTTCAAAAGTTGCAGGGCTATGTGGCTCAATGGAGATTCATGCTACTCAGCAGTCTGACCACTGTATTTCTTGCGTAGTAGAACGTTTAAATATTCAAAGATTCATCATGTCCCTCAATGGCGCACTAGAGTCAAAAGAAAAGGAAAATACTAAGGTCACCACTGCGTCACACGATCAACACCCAACTATTGACGATATTGGCCGTATGGTGACGCTTGAAGTGTTGGTTAATCGATATCAAGCAAAATGGCTGGTGGAGAGTATTGAGAAACAGCGTTACGAATCATGGTTTCAACCCATTGTTAGCGCTGTAGATGGGCAGGTTTTTGCAAATGAAGGGTTGTTTAGGGTTCGCGACGAACATGGCTCAATCGTACCGCCAGCATTGGCATTTAAACTTGCAGAAAAGTCTGACCTTTTATTCTCCCTCGATTTGGTTGCACGACGCTCTGCAGTAGAGTGCGCAGCAAGAGGTAAATTAAGAACTAAACTATTTATCAACTTTAATCCATCTAGCATCTACGACCCCTCTTATTGCTTAAGGGCGACCGCAGCAGCAATTAGTGACATCGGGCTATCACCCTCCGACATTGTGTTTGAAGTAACAGAAACTCACCGAGCCTCAGACATAAACCACCTAAAAGGAATTCTAGCATTCTATCGCAATGCCGGTTTCCAAATTGCCCTCGATGATATTGGCTCTGGATGGTCCGGTCTTAACTTGCTTCAAAGCTTACGCCCTGATTTTGTGAAGATAGACATGGAGCTTGTTAGGAATGTTCATAACGACAGTTACAAACAAAATATCGTTAGGAGTCTTATTCAAATAGCCAACCGCAGTGGTATTGAGGTGATTGCAGAAGGCGTGGAAACTGAAGATGAAGCCCAGTGGTTGAAAGGCGCCAAAGCAGATTATTTACAAGGTTACTTATACGGCAAACCAGCCCCTCTTGAAACGTCGCTTACAGAGCAAGAAGCCTCAGATATTGAAGATAAAATGAAACCACTCAAAAACGCAGCTGCTGAATAGTTCACGTGTTTAGTAACAGGAATTGACCAAGGGCTCGATGCCCTTAGTCAATCACTATTAACGTCATAACTTAAGCGCGCTACCAACTCCTTCGAAAATAATAACCAGTTAGTGTCCTCATCTATCTCTTAACTATTTTTGCGGACACTTCTCTTGCCAGTGTATACCAGCCATTATTATTGATGTGCGCCATCTCCTCTTCGGTTGGCAGTACCTGTGGGTCTAAAAAGCACGAAGAGATAGAATGGTACTTTCCCACACACACATCGAAAGCTTTTCTTATTGGGTTGTGCTTATACACACCTCTGTGCAGCATTTGTCCGTCGAATATCAAGACATCGCCTCGGGCAAGGTTCATCATCAACGAATCAGGAAGGTCTTCACTGTTTTTACGGCCACCCAACTCAAACCTCACATTGCGCTCTTGCTCTGTGTCCCACCGCTTGTGAGACCCTGGAACAAGCTCAAGGCCTTTTTCGTCCACTAACGGAATGCGAACATGAAGGTTCAGTATAGAATGCTGCTCATCGCGCTGAGCATTGTCTTCTATATCGCTAAACTGAATATCTCTATGCCAGTATGGAAGGCGCTGAGTGTTTGAAGGGTTAAAGAATAATTGAGTATTGTGGAAATACAGCCCTTCACCAAAGATATTATCAAGCACAGAGGTGAGCTTAAACGGCGCAATTGCGCTAAAAAACTTCTCCCTTTGATGTGGAGTATCATCAAAGTATTGGGGACTAGTTAACGAGTGCATGTTAACCAGCCTGTAATCGTATATGACTTGCTCGTTTTTTTTTACCCAGGTTTCAAAAATGCGGTCGACGTGGGTTTCTATCTGGGTAATTTCTTCGTTATTGAAAAAATTCCTTAAGATGATAAATCCGCACTCATTAAATTGCGCGTCCAACGTCATGTATTCACCGTATCTCTGGTTTATTAAGACTGTATAGAATTTTAGTCGATAGCCATTTTATTCGCTAGCTACACTACTTTGCAGTAAATCCCATTTGTTTCCGGATAAATCTTGGAAAACAACAACGGTGCCATATACTTCGACTCTTGGCTCCTCGTCAAACACAACACCACTGGCTTTCATGTGCTCATAGTCTCGCCAAAAGTTTACGCTCTCCGCTTCCCTTCATCTAAGGCTATGTCGTTGATTAAAACAAACTGTAGTTTTTCAATATAAAACTCAAGAGCATCATCGTAATCATCGACCACGATAGAAATATTGCCAATTTGATGCTTCAGGGGTTGAGACATGATGTGTTCACCAATTTTAAAGATGGATATAGGAGCGCAAGGTTATAGGAAGCAAACATGCAACGCCAATGCTCTTATTTATTAAAATGCATGGTATTTTGGTTAAGAGTAGTTGCAACGTCATTAGGCTTCATCAAAATAAGCCTAGAGCAGTACCCAAGCTGAAGTGAATAAAAAATATAAAACACATTAACTTTTTCTAACCCATATTACTAAAAACGTTACATTAAACGTTTTTCCAACTCTAATGGGCTCGGTAAAGCTCGGGATGGTGTTTTGCATGACCTATCGTTTAACTGCGTTGGCACCAACAAAGATAAGAGCTATTAATGTGACAACAAGAAACAAAAAATTTGCTTCTAAATCTACGTAACCAGACCAAGTAAACAACACTTTAGTCAGTTGAACAAAAGAAACAGCTAAAAAAAGCGCAAGTATTAATATGTATTTCATCGGTAATCCTCAATTTTGGTAATATCCCCTAATGAGTGTATTAGTTTTTGCACCGAACATCATAAAACTGAAAATTTTCTTGGCGAACTTTTGAGGCAGCATGCAAACTTAAGTAAAGCTAAAAAAAGAAAGCAACGCAAAGTCTAAACAGACGGTTCTTTCCATTAATCATCTTTCAATTTAAGAGTTAAAATTCTTTGCCAAGGTAATTTATATTTACGCCGAAAGTATCGTGTATAGATGTTGTGGCTAGATATTTTTTCGAGCAACACACAGTGAACTCTTATTTGATTTATAGCGGAAGCAGCTAAAGCGATGCTCTCTAACATTAAAAAATGTTCTTTTTGCGTGTCAGAGAGTTTCAATAGCGGAACATTGTCCAATGCTTTTATTTTTTCTTCGAGGTCATTGTATATTGAGAATAAGCCGTCAGAGGGGGAAAACAGCAAGCTATGATTTGACAAGGTAAGACGACTGAAGACAACAAATACCCTGCAAGGCTTGTTTTTAATGGGTTTAAAAGACTGTTAAAGACGATGAAATACTAAGAAATGGTGCCCGGGGCCGGACTTGAACCGGCACGCTGTTACCAGCGAGGGATTTTAAATCACACTATAAAAACCATTTATATCAATTGGATAAGGTTGATTTTCAAAATATAATGCAGCCCCGCAGGCCGCATTATACCGTGATAAAAACGCCGATATTATGAAGCTAAAGTGTGACGTATGACATGGGTTTGTTGCCACTAGAGCTTCTAGATGAAACAACTACACCTTTGTTATCTCCATCGACAAAAACAATGATAGAAAAGTAAATATTACCGCTTTTAGATACTTCTAAATCACCCAACCGAACAAGCATTTCAGAGCCTTCAATATTTATAGAATCTGTATTAGATGATATTGAGCTTCCTTCTGCTATAACTTTAACTTCTTGTATAGTGTTGTCGTTGAGCATAATGAAGCCATCTGCATCAAGCGCCAAGCCCGCAGGGTTTGATGGTTTGAGCTTCATGACTTCCCTATTTGCACGCCCAAAGTATGCGTTTACATCACCCTGTGTTACTAAATCGAAATCCAATCGTTCAATGACTTTTAAAACCTCAGAAAGAACCACCGCGGCTACATTAATGTTCACTGTACCAGGGTTACTTTCCGCCCCCTCATCATCAACTGTAACAAGCTCGAACGTGAGAGTTTGTGATGATGATCTACTAGGCGATGTACCTACTGGCCGTGCAGGGTCAGATAAATCGAGCATTACTGTATCGCCGGCAGTCTGCGTCCAGCGCCATTCTATTATTGTGCCGTCGGTATCTTGCGAACCGGTACCGTCGAGTGTGAATTGTGTAGCCGCTGCTACTGACTGGTCTGGTCCAGCGTTGGCGGTGGGTGTTTGGTTCACTGGTACTGCCTCTACAATGACGGTCTGGGTTGCCGAGCCTGTATTTCCAGCGGCGTCGGTTGCGGTTGCCGTTACTGTGTAAGTGCCCGCAGTGCTGGTGTCAACATTGTTTGTGATTGTGGGCGTCAGTGTGCCATCGTTTGCGTCAACTACCGTTACTTGGGGCGTGTAAGACTCACCTACAAGCAGGTTAACAGTGCTGCCGCCGACAAAGGTAATTTGCGGGGGCGTACTGTCTACTTCTTCGTTAATAACAAACTCAACAGAGTCAATCGTGCTACCTTGGGCGTTAGTTGCTGTAAGTTGAAGGTCATACACCCCCGCTTCGTTAAACGTGACCGTTGGATTTAGAATCGTCGCATCAGAGAATGTTGGAGTTTGGCCACTAGTACACTCCCAAAGTAACGAGTCGTAATCACTGGCAGAACCGTTTAATTGGACGGTTTCACCCACCATTCCTGCATCGTTAACACCCGCGTTAACAGTCGGTGTTGTTGCTTCTCTTGCAGCATTTGAGTAAGAGTTAACAGTGATTTCTTCAACTTCCATCGAAGTGTTTTCACCGCTAGGAGTGCTAAAGTTCATAGCTAGGGCTAGAGGTTGTGATATGTCTAAGTTTTCTAGCGTAAATTCGTTTATTACGCTAACCCCTCCAAGGACGTGAACTACTCGCGTGGCAGGGAAAATTCGAATTCCGTAAACAATTCTGGAAGTGTAATACTCTCTTTTGTCGTCGGCTTGAGTACGGTCGTAACTGCCGACAGTTTTACGAGTATCATGTTCTTTGTTTGCAACTCCCTCAGACAAGACATTAAAAATAAGGCTTCCATTATTCTTAGTCCAAATAAACCTTGCCGCGTTGCTAGGAGAACTAGGGTCGTCAAAAAACCCAATTTCGCCGTAAATGTCTTGCACATCCGTCTGCGCTTGTCTTTTAAATTTAACTTCTAATACGTCGTAATCTGAAAGGTTAAACGTGCCGAAATCTATAACGTTGGAATTTCCATTCGCGTTTAACGGAAATTCTAACAATCCATCTTGGTTTGTTGTTGGATTGCTGGTAGCTGACATTCCAGAAGTGTTATTGCTATTTACACGTAAAAGCTCAGTTTTATTCGATAGAGGGTGGATTATCGACCAATCGTAATCTATCTCGGCAACGTCTAGCATTGCGATTACGGTGTCGTTGTTTTGCGCTTTGCCACGGTAGAAACCATAAAGCCTTCCTTCGTACTCTACTTCGCTGTAATGCGTTATTTCCCCATCGTCAAAAGTTCCATTATCTCCTAACTCGACAAACCTGTTTGGCAAAGAGACAATGTTAAAGTTTTCATCGACTAACACCTCAATTGGTTTTACCGGTATTCCATCGCCGCCAGTAACTACATCTTTTCTAATGTTTACAGATAAACGGTAGTACGGCCCCTCTTTTCTAAGCGTAGAAATGTTGTGAAGCATAACTACCCAAGTCACTCCCCAACCAGCGGTAGCACCCGAATATATTACTTCTGGGTGACGGCTTCTATCGAACATAGTTATTATTTCGTAAGCTTCGGGGTCTTCAAGGTCATTGGTTCCATATATGACTTCAGAAGGGCCGCGAGAAGGATCGCCGCCGCCATGCGTAGCATTAACTAAAAATTCATACGGTTGCGAAGGGATGGGGTTTTTTATTATGTTCGCATAACCCGTGTGCATATCCCCTTGTTCTTTATAGGCATCGTAACTAAGTAAAGGTGAAGCAACACTAGTAAAATCAATTCCGTTAACACCTTTGGCTAATGACGTTCCTTGATTTACATTACCTCCAGAGCCAGCATTTAAAATATTGTGCGTGAATAGATACACTATTCCGTTACTAGAAATAACCGAAGGGGTTTCGCTCGGGGCTGCGCTTTCTGTAAATATAGGATTCGTTTTTTTAGCTATATGGTCAAACTCAGCACGATTAGATACATTTTGCCATTCTTCCCACGCGGCAGTATCCGTTGGCTCTCCTAACTCTGCGTTGTATACACGAACATAAATTCCGGTTGTCACGTTTGCTGGGGCGTGATCTGGCGAGGTATACATAATGAGAGGGTATTTAGTAGAAGGCCAGTTAGGTATTGTGTCTCCACGGACAACATTAGGCCAATACTCTGAGTACAAACCAATGCTCGCCATATCGCTATGCAGAGGTACAATTTGCCCTAATTTTGTTGCACTCAAGGCTTTCCCGCTGTGTACCAACGATACAGGTTCTTCGGTTGGGTAAGACATCCAATTAACAGCTATTGAAGGATCGTCGATTTTAAACCCTGTTTTACCTTGACCCGATAAAAATTGGTCTTTAGTTGAAAGAACTCTTTCGTCATTCACGTAAAAGGATATTTCTTCGTCCGTAACTTTCAACTTCAGTTTGTTGCCATTTCGGTTGTGTACGTCTTCACGGTTATTTTCTTCTACGGTAGTATTTGAACCATTGACTTTTTTAATAATCCGGACTCGACCGCTAGTACCATCAGAAACGGTTATTAGCCAGTTATTATCTATATCTACATAACGGGCCATAAAGCCGTATTGCTTGTTACTTTCGCTTGGCTCTTCGGCGTACATTTCAAAAACGCCGTTTGATACCGAATCTTCGAAAATAAAAAAGTTACTTGAAACAGGAGAAGACACATACGCCTTTCCGTCATTAATAACTAGGTTATTACTCGCCGCCGTTATGTTCGGAACTGAGGTTGTTCCGTCAGGGTAATTAAACTTTTCTAAAGCCATTGAAGGGTTCTCTCTATACTGTAATTGAAATTGTGTTAGACCATGCGCCGGTAAGCGCACCGTTTAGGCAACGGCATCTGATCTGGTATGTGCCTGAGGAAAGTGAAATTGGACGTTTGAAGCAACCGACAACCCCAGGCAACCCAACATTTGGAACGTTTAGAGGTGACCAGCTTGAACCGCCGTTACTCGATACTTCAAACTCCATATCGGTCATAGCGAAACGGTTCAGGTCGTCGATTGTCGGATAGGTTTTTAAAACCTCTACTGAGCTTTGAAATCCACCGAGCAGACTCCGCCCCGTATAAGCAAACCCATTTGGTTTTTTCTGGTTTTTAAGCTGTTCTTTTGTGACGCAGCGAATGCCATCGGCAACACAATTCCAAATCTCTTGGTAAGCGGGTGAATGCCCTGGGGCAAACGTTTCTCGTGTACCAAACGTAGAAATGAACTCGCTATTGTTAAGTATCGCAGCACCCCGACGGTGAGTACGAACAATCTTACAAGAGCCTTCCATGCTGCTGTGATTAACTTCGGTAATTCGCTTACAGTCGATAATTGAATCTGAGCCGTGCTTACCATCTAAATTGTAGATATGAGCCGTATAGATTTTATCTGCTTCACCCCAACTACCTACGCCCCAATATGGCGCATTAATAACAAAAATATCGCAGTTACCAAACCGACCGTTGTAGTTACCAAAGTTAGACTCCAACAATAAGTCGGCTGTGACATTACCTATTTGCTGTATTTTGGCATACGGGTTTCGGTACTCTGCAACCAAGGCTGTTTGCCATGTTTCGTACTGACCTTCATAGCCTCCAACAAAATCCATACCGTCAATTTCAACGGATTCGCAACCCCGCAGGTTTACGCCATTTCGACGGTTTTGAACTGTCACGTTCTCAAATAAGTAATGTCGGTTAGCATTATCACTGCGATAACCATCTGCGCTATTTTGCGCTAATTCTTGATTTTGAATGTGAACGTCTGGCGTTTGTCTGTTTTTAAGTCGGTCAACAGGCGGTAGCTTCCATGACAACTTAACTTCATTACTTTCTACCGAGCCGTCAAGCGTAGGAACGCAGGGAGGTTCTGTTCTTATCAACTTACGCACGTAAATATTAGACACGACAGCGCTAAGCGAATTAGCCTTTAACTCAACAGCAGAGGCGTTAGCTGGCGCACGAATTAACCAAACTTCTGTACCTTCTATATCGTGGTAATATTCCGCATCAACTGAGCCAATTGAAGGCGTGATTGTACCGCCTTCACAATTCGTCAGTTTTAGCGAAATTTGATACACCTCGTTTTCTTCAAAGGCATAACTGGATGACAAAGAACCCGTAGTTTCGAACGCCGTATAAGTAGCGTCTTTTTTAGTAAAGCCCGAACCGCTGAATGAGTCTGGCTGCACGACCTTTTCACCTACTTCAGGTGAAGGGTTAATGACAAATTTGTGCATGTAAATAACGGACTCAGTTGAATACCTAAAGTAGTCAATAGCCGTTTCCCCCGGGTCTAAATGTAACCACGCTTCGGATGGCATATAGCGAAGCGAGCCTTCTTCGGTTGGTAATACTCTTGCGCCACTGGGTAACGTTACAACGCTATGGAATGGGCGTTCTGTACCTTGAACTGCAATGGCCTCATCAAGCTTTGGAATGTGCATGTACGGTAAGTTGAGGGTTTTGTTTGCATAGACTTCAAGCGTGTCTATTGTTACCTCTGCTTTTTCACCACGCCACGACTCGCCCTCTAATAGCTCAACAGTTTCATTGTATAAAACCCCGTTCATCATCACATTGTTTAATATTACTGTGCAGGGGCCTTGCGCAGACGCAAAAGGTAATGGTGCATGAGCACGATAATCGCCGCCGTTAATCGTTAAGGTTGCATTAGGCCCGACAACAACGACACCTAAACCACCGGTTTCTTCTAGATTACAGCCGCAGTTATTTAATTCCCCGCCCTTGTGGAAGTAATACGCAAAGCTGTCTCCGGCTAGCTGACGTGTCCAACTCACCATACAATCACGCGCAGTGGAGTGTTCTAAGAACTCAAACCCTGCCCCGTCATGGCTTGAAGTTAATCCTTTTGCATCTACCTCACACGCAAACTTAAAACCATTACCGCTAAACCCGCTTGTGTCTACGTACCGGACCAGCGCTTTACTACCGGCTTCTAACTCTAAGCCGTAGAGTAACGTTTGATTTTCACTAAATTCGTGATTTTCGTTGGCTATCGTGCCGCCAATCACTTCCATTTCGGAGTGACCAGCACGTATAACAATGCCACAATCGCCAGTACCCGTAATATCAAAGTCTTGGGTCGATACGTTGCTAGAGCCTAGTGGGATATCCAGCGCTTTAAATATCGTATTAATAAACGTGAGTTTACGTAAAATCCAATCAAACATAGCGTAGCCTTGTGTGTCAATGAGGCCAGCATTGCTTAATAGCGCGCCGTGAACTTCTCCACCTCGGTTATCGGAATTGAGTTTTAGAACAGGGTCGGAGTCTTTAACTTTGATACCAAAAAAACGATGGTAGTGAGCATCAAGAATAATGAAATCGCCGCGTACTTTTTGCATCCACGGACTGTGGTTATCTAGATTTGTGTCTATCTCACGTTCACCGACTTGCAAACCAAAGTAAAACGACAGCGGGTTCCCATTTATGCCTTTAGTAATATCCAAATTCCAAGGCAAGGTTCTTGGGGTCCAATCACGCACTGTGCTGGGGTGTGAGGCAATAAAGAAGTTATCCCCAGGGGTTATTCGGTAGTCGGGGTCGCTATAATCACTGTCTGAATAGATTCGGCGGTATACCTGCTCTACATCTTGTGCAGGGTTGCAGTCGGCCCATTCTTCTCCATCAGTCCACCCATTATCGGCCAATAGGTTTACGTCAAACAGTCTATCCATAATGTGGTAGCCTCATTTTAATTGATTCAATAGTTAAGGCTGCGTTCGTTGTCGTGCCACCCCGTTTAAAGTAGATGCGGTCATTAGTAATAAATCGAGCAGGACCGGGGTAGTAAATACGGTTAGGGTCTGAATTTCCTACTGTTACTGCCATAACGTGAGTGATGTACTCAACGTCTACAATCACCTCAAACTGAAATTCATCAAATGAGTCACCAAAGAAGCGTAAAGCATCGGTACTGCCTGACGCATCCTCGGCAGTAAATTTTCGTGGGTTAGATGGATCACGAGTCCAGCTTGGGCCTATGCTACTTGGGTTATCCGGCGTCATATCTTCGCTGTACCAAAACCCATCTGCTTTTTGATAAAACGTTCGAAAAGGAGACCGCAAAGTGCCAAAGGCAACATCGAATTTGGCGTTAAGTGAATTAACATCAGACTGGTTAACGTCGAACTGATGCCAGCCGGTATCAAGCTCAATGTATTCGATAATGCCTTCAAAATACTCGCTATTGAACTCGCCTATCTTATACAGGTCTGTAACGGTAGTTTCGTATTCATGCCACTGGTGATTCGCCAGCGTAGGGTTATTTGGCAAGCCATTTCCACCGCTGCCCATAGGATAAACGCGCATTTTCACATTGCCGCTGTAAGCAGAGCTGTTATTGAAGCGGAGGATAAGCCCCCGAAAGAAAACAGGGAAAGCTCGACTGGCAATCGTAGTTGGGATAGTGAACCATCTATCGGTTAGCGCAATATGTACTTCGGTTCGCACATCATCAAACTGAATTAAGCGCTTATTGTTAGGCGATTCAGTGGGTCGAACTTCCGTTTTCTTGAGCGTTGGGTAATCACTTAACCGTTGAGTTAAACTTTGTTCTCGGTTTAATTTAGGGCTTTGGGCCACTTGTGTATTTAAATACCTTAACGCGTCTTCAACAATCGGCTGAAGTTCTGCAGCGGGGTTTTTAATTGCTTCGGTCAGAGCGTTGTAAGCTGCTCTATTATTTTCCAGCGCGGTTAGTAACGTAGAAACTGCGCCCAACGGCAATATTTGCGCCGATGCATTATTTACATCACCCTGCGCCCAATTAGCAGAAAGCTTCAGTGTTCTGGCCGCTGTGTCGTGAGCAATTACAGTAGCCGGCAATTTGCCGGCGATAAACAACTGGCTGCCCTCAATCACCCCAAAAAAGGAATCAGTATTGTTCACCGTTACGGTAGAGCTATTGTTCGCTATGCTGATATCAGAGAGACTAAAAACGTATGAACTCATTCTATTCTTCCGTACTTATGAGACTGACAGTTTGATAATCAACATCGTGAACGCCGTGATAGCGCACTGTACTGCTTACAACAACGCGATAAGTGAACACCCCGGTGGTACTGTTGGCATCGGTATATGTCCAACTTCCTCTCATTTCTTCGTTTGTGGTACAGCCGCCGAAATCAGGCTCATAAAATTGAGTAACTTGCCCTGTCACCTGGTGAGTCTGAACAGTTTGCCAGCTACCTTGCCCAACTTTGCGCTGCAGCTGAACTGTGCATGATGGATCCTGGGCTTGTGAAGGACACTGCCCCGCATAAACAGACGAACCTGCATAGCTGAAACTAAATGCAACAACTTTTGAATTTCCGTTCGTGGTGAATGGCCCAACTGTTACCGATGGGTTTTCAGTTAATACCGTTGAGCGCGCTGAGTTCGTTAACACACCAGCGCTCAACGTACCGCCAAAGTAGGAATCACCGTCTATACTTTTCCATTCGATGGCGTTGGATTTTTTGAGCTCTGACAAAATTGGCTTATTGTCATTATCTACAATCTTTTGCCCATACCAGAACCAAAGACTATCTGGGCCAAAGCCATCGGCCAGTTCGATTTTCATGAAGTTGGTACCAATCATCTCGAACTTCGGTGATGAAAGCGTGCCAGAAAACGTACCTGAACCGTGAAATTCAAGCTCACCGGTTTGAGTGTTGATACCCAAAAGAACATCACCTGCAGCATTAACCCATAGGGTCTCTGTTGCTAAGAATATGATTTGAGAGACTTCCTCACTACCGCGAATAAACAGCCCCGTCATGCGGCCGTTTGCATCGATAGCGAATTGTATTTCGCCCTGAACATTACCAATCGCGTCTTCTAATGCCTGAAAATAAGAGAACACGCTCAGCTCGTCACCATCTAGCGTGTTAATTTTTATTTGATTAAATGCCTGGGCAAAAGCGGCGCCCTCAATCCATTCACCGCTTTCATCTTCATAGCCAATTTGCGCATTTTTAAATTCAGCAATTTGTGCGCTCACGCTGGATGAACCTACTTTTTGCTGCACTGCTAAAATGTTCAGGCTATTCACTTGGTTTGCCGCTTCGACTTGGGTGACGTTGTAAACTAACGTTGAATAATCCTCACCCAAGTCACCAGTTTGTCCCGACCAATTTTCGATATCATTAATTACGCCAGAAATGGTGTTACCCAAATTATCTGGTAAGCCCGGTATTTCTACTGTTCTGACAATATTTCCCCAAAACTCATCAACTGTAGCCGTTTTTGCCACAATGAACGTCCATTGTGACTCACCAAGAGCGTTGGACGAGCAGATCCAAACCTTATAATCCCGCTCAGGTGCCAAGCCTGGGAAGGTGTATGCGTGAGCTGGCCCACGATACGGTAGTGGTGGTTCTTCATCAGTTAAGTCATGACTAATTGAGTACAAAAACGCGGTGGAGCTATCAGAGCCAGCTAAATAAGGAATAACCTCTAACTCTGTTGCGGTTGGGTTTATAGTGATGTCGGTAGGAACACCGGGCTTTTCCATAATGAGTGGAATTTCAGCCCAGCCAGAGCGCGACAAGGAGCCGCCTAGCGCCATAACTCTAAAACGGTAGGTACCGAGTGCATAACCAGCAATGTTTACGTGGTACCGCGCTATCGAATCAGTCTCAAGCAACAAACCTTGCCCATCTAACACCTGGTACAAAAATCGAGAAGCGTCAGATTCCCATGTCACTTTCACTTGAACAAATGATGAGTAAATGTGTTCTATGCTTAGGTTACTTGGCTCATCTGGATTAGTTAGCCTGTATACTGTATCCGGTATCTCAGGCTTATTTCCTCCCCCAAAAAAATCATAAATGTACGGTTGGTGCTCGCGAACTGTGAGTGTAACTTTTTCCTTGTTCGATGAGATTGATTCAATTCTGAATAACTTTCCGTCCCACCCAAGATACGATTCGTATACAGGGACGATGTCGCCCACATCGTAGATAAGCGCCCACTTTGGCAGGTGTATGCGAGTTTTCGTTTGCTCACGTGAAATTTCAAGCCACGTTTTGGCGAATTCAAGGGCTTCGTAATAGTTGTTACAGGTAACTAGGTCAACTGTACCCTCATTAATGAAGCCATTGTCCTCTTCTAATAGTTGAGCCTCTAACGCACTACCTTTAGGAGGATAAACAGCTTCCTGCGCAGTACCATCTGCAGCTGGCTCGTAGTACGTTGTCGCAACACGATTATATCGCTTATTCTTACTCCCTTCTGAAACACCATCCATCTCAATGATGTCTCTTTCCAGAATAGGAATAGCAACTGGATCGTCATCTTGCTCTATGATTAAAGTAAGTTGGCCATCAATTATCGGTAGCCAACCACGCATAGGTCTTAACAGAATATTGACGTTTTCAAGAATATTTTTGCTTGTGTCTAGTTTGCAGTTACAACTAAACAGAGGTCTTTTTTGAGGCTGTCCATCTACCTCATCAACAAGCGACTGGCTTAAGTCCCTTCCGCTATAAAAAGAAGAGGCATTTACAAGTCGGGATGGTAACCCTTTCCCATACAGAGAGTTTTTTAAATAGTCGAAAGTCCCTAAAGCTGGATTGGAATGACTGGTACCCGTTAAATCTGCAGTAATTTTAGGTTCTGAAGAAATAGCAAATTCACCACCATGATACTCTAGGCGAATGTAAGTGCATGCTTTACCTGATGCTGTGTCTGAAGATCGCCAACCCGCAGCAGACAATAGTGAATCCTCGTAATTATCCATACCATTTGGAAAATTACGCATGTGAACCACTCTCCCTCCATCGTCGTGAAAGAACGCAGGGTTATCAGACGAAACAGGGATATCATCAACATAAACTTCATCTATCGACTGAACGCTTTCAGCCCAAACAACAATAATATGTAACAGGTCGTTGTTTATATCATCTGTGTCACCATCATTAGTTTCCTTAAAAATAATGTTGCCTGTAGCTTTATAAACCTTACCTATTACCACCCCAACATGTGCATCGGTTTGTGCCGAAGTTAGCTCAGTCCCAGGTGGCAACGGTTCAGGAGCTTCTGGCGCTAGCCATCCAAAAAAGAACCCGCCTATTTCGTCTAATAAGCCCATTCTTAAACTCTTTGCGTGTTGTTTGGAGAGGAAAACCGACCGCTACCTGATGAGCCACCAGAGCTTGAAGCGACTGGGGCGTTTTTACCCCAATAGATTTTTCTTTTTGCTCTGGCCACATGATCAAATGCAGTGTCTTCAGGAAAGTGCTTTTGTTGTGAGCCCGAGTTCGTTTTTGTGCCAGCCTGCTTTTCAAAATCAGCCCACACAGATGCTAAAACGACGTCAATCTTCCTTGTTTTTTTGATGACATCGCGAGAATCGATAAAACCCTCAAATACATTAAGAGTCAGAATGACACCTGACTCGTCTCCGTGCTGCTCGTAAATAGTTACCTCAGAATTATTCCATCCTTTATTGAGAAAATAAGGGATAAATGCGCCGTCACGTACATCCAGTGTTAACGAGAATTCATTCGTTGACGGCTCTGAAGTCACTTCAATATCGTCGATACTGTCAGCAGTGATGTAGCCTGGCTGATAAATTGCGCCTGCGTGCGAGACTGGCGAGTCGCGATCAGTCAGGTAGATGAAATTGCCGTTAATATTCATTTTAACGAGATAAATTTGGTAACGAGTTGGGTTGTACCCTCTCAATCTTTCTATTTCATCAGCGGTTAAAGTCTTCACAATTGCTCCATTACTTCAATATCAAAAACCGTTTTGCCAGCGTCCTTAACGCCAAATTCGCCACCGTTTCGATTTTTGACACACACTTGAAAGCCAACATCGTCGCCGTAATGAATTTTAGTTCCCGCGGGGATATTGTGAAGAAGCGGTTGAGTTAGCGTTACAGTTGCACGACCAGTAGCATCAGAATTAGCGCTAAATGCGATTCGATAACCTTTTTTACTGATTTCAGGCTGAACAAAGTCTCCACCCCACACGGCTTTTTCTCGTGAGGGGGGTAGTCCAGCTACTTTCAACGCCTGACTACCTACCGAGCCAGTAGAATACACATACAAATCAGCGTGCTGGCGCACAGATTTAAGTGGATTGGGCAGAATAAAGTTTCTTATAGAATCGTTGTACCAATCGAGCACACCACTTATTTCCATTGCGTCATTGTGCTTAACTGGAACAGATGTGAGCGCAAACAAATAGTATGGAGCTTCGCTACCTAACGACTTGTTCTCATAGAGTCGTTCTTCTGGCTTAATGATGTCGAGTATCAATGTAACCTCAACCTGGCGGAAGAAATGAATGGGAAACGCTGACATTTATACTGGCCTCTCTAAACGAGCCTTAAACAGACGAACGAAACGCTTATCTCGTAATGCGATTTCTCGCCAATCTCGACTTGAAGCATCACCGTGGATGTGGGTTTCGTTTTTAACGCTAAGACTTGAGGAATTATTTGTTTCTGATGAGCTTAAGAAACGTGTTAGGTCGCGGTTTTGGTCTGGCTGAACAACACGCTCTCCGCCGTCCAACAAGTAGGTACCTTCTGTTGGAATGTTCGTCATCCCGCTGTGCGCCATACCTGTCAGCTTCGCAGCAGCTGCAGCACCTGTTACGACGACACCGGCATAAGCTGCCCCGCCCAACACTGGCCCAATATAAGGAATGCTGGCCAGTGCGTTATAAGCACCCATTGCCGCATCCATAGTATTGGTCCATATTGACTGCAGGCTTTTACGTTTTTTCTCGTTAAGTAACGTTTCTCCGATTGACAGGGCCATACGTGCGTAACCAGCTTCGCGTCCTTCCATCCCATCAAAGAAGCTGTTGGCTGTATCAAATAGAACGCCGTAACCTTCTTGCTGACGAGCTTGCTTTTCTTCTTCCTTTTTACGCTCTTCTTCTCTGGCTTCATCACGGATTTCAGCAAGTTTCCCTTGATGTGTTGCTTCCAAGTCTTCCATTGCCTGTTTATGAGACGCTTCAATTTCCTGTGTTGCTAAGCCTTTCTCACGCAACAAATCAAGCTCAGCTTCAATTTCTTCAACGCGTTTTTCGTGTCGAAATTGTGCTAACTCTTCATCTTTGCCGCCAGCTTCAAGCGCTGCTTCACGAATGGCAGCGTACTTCTCAGTGGCCGCGTCTATCTCACGTTGGTTTAGCTCGGCAACTTTTTCTTCCTTAGTAAGGAGCAAGTTGTTAAGCGCTTCTTGGTGTTCTTTCTCAAGCTCTTGAGTAAGTAGCCCTTTCTCCCGCATAAGCTCAAGCTCAGCGTTCATTTCTTCTACTTTTCGCTCGTATCTCAAGTTAGTTAATTCAGCTTCTCTTCCATCAGCAGCCAGCGCTTCGTCATATATGCGCTGGTATTGAGCACGAAGGCTGGAGGTCATTTTCTCAGTTTCTTCTTCGCGTTTTACCTGAGCAACTTGATCAGCATCATCTTTAATAGCGGCTTGCGTTTCAACGTGCGCCTGATTGGCGGCCTCAAGCTGCTTTTTCTGACGCTTGAATTCTTGAAGCTCTGCAGCTGCTTTTCGTTGCTGCTTTTGAAGTCCCTCTTTTTCCGATTCACCACTGCCGAACCAGCCTGCACCTTCCGAACTTGCCGTAGGTAATTTTTGCCTAATATTACCGAGCTCACTACTTCGCTGTTCTATCAGCTGGTCTAACGCTTGAAGATCGCCCTGCTCTGCTTTCATCTGCAGAATCTGATCTCTTAGCTCATCAGCTTCCGCTGAACGAATAGCATTGGCAGCTTTGGCTGCGTTAGCACCTCGTTTAGTAGCAGCTTTCTGCTGGCTATTTTCCAAGTACTGAAGTTCAATCTGCAATTCTTCAATCGTAGGCGCTATTTTTCCTCGTAACTTATCTAGCGAATACGAAATACCATCTAGCCAATCCTTAACACCTCCGCCTAAAGAAGAGCTTTCAGAGAAACTTAGTAACAACTCATCCCAACGCTGCCCCAACGTATCTACTGAACCGGCTAAGCCCCCAGCTTCCGCAGAGCCTGCCCCACCTACTTGCCCTGCCAATTGTTCAAGAATAACTTTTTGGGCGCCAGCAACGTTCCCCATTTCAACCATTGAACGGATCATGTCTTTTTGCGCAGACGTAAAACTAACGCCACTACGCTTAAGGGCATTGATACCGGCTACGGGGTCTTCTAACGCTTTACCCAGTTGCAGCGCTTTATCTTTAGCGCTTCCGCCAAAAACAGCGGCCATATCTTGAGAAAGCTCGACAGCTTGTGTGAATGTTTCGCCGCTCACAGATTTAAATGTTTGAAGAACATTCTGTGCTTCCGTAATACCCTGTACGCTAGCCAGAGTACTTAACGCCACTTGGTTTGCTTGCTGCTGCAGTTGCTCTGCAGTAAAACCAGCCGCATTTCCTGTTGCCCTAACAAGCGCTTCAGTACGCAATTGGCTTTTTTCGTACTCATTGAATACTTTCAAAGATTTATAGCCAACTGCAACTAAGCCGGCTAGCGCAGCCGCTAAGCCGCTTGTTACTGCTGCACCCGAAGAAAACAACGAATTTACAACAGACACCCTGCTAGCTACGCCACCCATAGGCCCCTGAATTGCTTGTGCACCTTGCGATAGCCCACGCATTGAGTTGTTAAAGCGGTCGTTGCTAGAAATTGCGCGCCCTAACTCACTGCGATAAGACCTGGTATTGCCTCGCAGTTCAACTTCGTAGTTTTTTTTATTCATTATCTTCTCGTAAAGCGCTTATAAAGCTCTTCTACAGACATAGGTTTGACTTGCGTTTTGGGCCGATATCCAACGATAAAGTCGCTAGATTCGAAGGGTTTATCACCCTTTTTACTTAAGTAATTTGCCACTTGAGCGCGTAAACCAGCCACTTGAAACTGATCTATTTTGCCCCCGTAGGGCTCGATTTCTCCGAATCGTAACCATTCGAGAAGCTTTGAAGCGCTGAGTCTATCTAGAAGGGAATCTGCATCTTCACAGCCCAACTTTAAGGCCAGCCGAAGAGTGGCTGTTCGATAGGGCTGGCCTATGAGGGGTTTTTTGCTAAATCCTCATCACTTAGTGGCTCGGGCTCTTCAGTTTCAGCGTTGCCATCGCTTTTAGGCGGTTGATAGAGAGGGTCTATCCATGGCATATCTGAAACACTGGCAATCTCTGCAAGCACTAATGAAATTTTCGACTGTGGAAATGAGGCGAGAAACAGCAGGTCGGTTTCACTGTCCCACTTTAGAGGTATGCGCCCAGACTTAGTGCGCAGCGACATTGCAATAGCCTGGTATCTCAGTGCCATCACATTGCGCCCTTTCTCTTCCAAGTCAGCATGGGAGCGTTGAATAAGGTTGAGCTGGTCCATGATCACGACTGCATCTGCTGCAGAAAGCTCAACAATAAGCCAGCGCCCTAATTTAACTGCTGCACTTTGCGCGCGATGCACGAAGGTTTTATCCTTCGGCATCTTGCGCTCAGCAATAAAGCGTTTAATAAAACCAATCATTAAACTAGGTCATCTTCATCGATAGGGCCGTCAACTTTAAGCGTTAAACTTCTATCTACTTGACCTTCTTTCGGGATTGCATAGCCGACTTTCGTAGTTAAACAACGGAACGATAAAGTCTTGCCAATGGGCGCAGGAAATTGTACCTGAATGTGATTTTTCGTGCCGTTGTGAAACGCATCAATAATACTTTCAATATCAGTCTGCGTTTCACGGTAACGAACAGTGATATTCCACTCACCGCCGTCGCGCAAACCGTAGTCAGATTCTTTCCAGTCATGGTCGGTACCATACTGCGTTGCATCAACCACTTCACTGGTCATTTCACCAGGTTCCATAGTCATGATATTCGCAATTGAATCGCCAAATGTTGAGCCAGCATCAGCTGATAGATGCAATGAAACTAATTTACCCTTCATGATTAATCCTCGTCTAGGTATTGGATTGTGTAAGTAAGCTGCAATTCACCGATAGTCGTTTCACTGTCACGGTCATATGCAAAGTTGGTTCTGTTCATGCCTTCAATAAGGCCGTCTAACAGTGGGTTTTCGCGCAGCAGCTTCTGAACTGCAGTAGCTTTTTGGTCTAAGGCATCATCAATATTGCCCGGTTCTCGAAGCATTATTTCAATAATGACCTGTCCCTCTGTAATCCCAGTGTCATCAAAGTCATATTCAGTTTCACCAGAATTAAAAAACACCTTTAACGCAGGAAGCTCATCTTCAAATATCTGTGCCGGAGAGTAATTGAAAGTAGTGGAGAAGCCAGCGGGTTCCGCTATCGCGCGGATGGCTTCCCGAATTTGTGAACGTGTGGCCATTACTTAATTCCTAGCGCTTTGTCCAATCGCCACGTTAATTGACGAAAAAGTTCCAAGGGGAAGTCTTTGCTTAGAGATGCTTCGGTTTCTGCATTTAATGCGCTTTTTAGTGTTTTTTCTGTAAACTGCGCGCCAAATCCAGCCACTTCGATATTGCCTCTACCTTGCCCCTTGCGAACATAGATGTTTCGCAGGCCTTTATTGGTGAACGTGTTTGGCCATTCATAAGGACCAACCGCATGACCATCACCCCGCGGTTTGGCTCCAGCTGTTCTCGCTGACAATCTGTTGGTACCTGCCCACACTTTTCCGTGCAAACTGGTAGCTTTCGCTCGTGTAATTTTGACACGCTGCCTAATGGGCGATTGCTTTATCTGCATAGCCTTGGATACACGGCGAACAATCTTTGTTCGTGACTTTTTAAGACTGTCGTTAATGGTGGCCGCCATTGCACGATTAACCTCACCTTTTCGATGAGTATCTAGCGCCCGACTCATTCGCTTCATTTCAGTTAAGGCTTGTTTTGAGTTAACCGATACAATTTTTGACATAATTAAACACGCTCGAGGATCAGACTTGTCACCTCGCCTGACTCTTGTTTTGTCACGAACAGGTATTTAACGCCATTTACCGTTACAGGCTCTCTACGCTTAATGGCAGGCAGCGATATTTTAGACGCGTCAAATTGAACTTGATTTGTATCTAGCTCACCAAACTCATGTGCTCTGGTGTAGAGGTAACCTTGAACCTCTACACCAGAGATAACCGCCACATGTTTAAAGTCAGAAAAGAACACCGACTCCATATCTGCAGCAAGATCATCTTGAAAGCTCATGACTATTCTTTATCGCCTGTATCATCAGGCCCAAACGCTGCATCTAGGCCGTCATCAACTTTCGGCACTTGGATTTCAGTATTTGGTTTTGCGTCAACGATTTTACCTTTCGATGCTGCCTGCAGTTCCTTTGCCATCGACGCCTCAATTGAGAGTATTGTTTTGCCTTTTGCCTTAGGAAAATAACTTTTTCCCATTAGGCGTACACCACGTGTAAGCTCAAAGCTTACTTCTTTTCTATCTCTAGCCATTTTTCGTTACCTTTAAAAAAAGCACCCGAAGGTGCTTTGCTAGTTAAAATTACGTAGATTACTCACCCAAGCAGAATGCTTGAGGGTGACGAACAGCAACGTCTGCGTCTTGGAATAGACGCATAACAAGACCACCACTAGCTACTTTAGTAGCGCGATCAGGTACCACATCAAGCGCACCCCACAAGCCAATTAGCGCTTGCGAGAAATCACCAAATAGCATTTGGCCAGCGTTCATTTGCGTTGTTACTGCTGCGTTGTAGTCGTTAACACGACCACCCTGCCAAATAAACTGACCTGTGCCTTCAGCTTTTTCAGTAGTTTTAAGCTTACCGCGTAAAGACGGACGCATCAGATAAGCCATCGTGTTAGCGTCAGCATTTGCTTCTGCCACATCAGTTTCAAATGCCACTGTTTCAGCCCACGTTGGTGAGCCTGGAGTAGCAAAGGACAGCGCACCAATTCCACTGGTATTAGCAATACCAATTGGCTCATTACCAACACCAGAACCATAAAGGGCTCCTTGATCTAAACCTAGGCTTTGACCGCGCATAATATCGGACATAACCAATGCTTCAATGTCAGGAGTTGATTGATTCATAATACGGCGCGTGATGGGTACTGCAGTAGCTAGCGTCTTGGGACGAAGTTGCACTGTAGTAAAAGAAAGGTCGCTATCAGTAGCTGCACCGTCTTCTTCTACCCAGTAGAAGGTTGCCGATCCATTCTGTTTAGGGATATCAACATCACCCACTAAACCCGAAACCATACGAGCCCCAAGTTGACCAACAACAGCCTGAGCGCGAAGTGCTTCAATATACATTTCAGCATGAAGTTCGGTAGCTACAAGCTCAGCCCCTTTACCTGCACCGCCAGCTGACTGCATACGAGCAAGTTGCATTTGGCGTAAACCGTAACCCATAGCTTCATAACTAAGGTAAATGCCGTCTGCATCGCGACCAACACGCTTAGCGATAGCCTCAGACACTTCACGTTCAAGGCCGGCTTTTTTGAAATTACCCGTTGCAACAGCACGAAGCGCATTAATAACGCTGTACTTACGCAGCTCGTTTTCACCAATATCCAAATTAATCATGGTGGACTCTGCTTCTGGGTCTTTTTTCTTGCCATGAAGCTCGCGAATTAGCGCAGTGTTAAACTCTTCGTAGCTACGACCTTTGGCAATAAAGCTATTGCCTAAATCGGTGGCACCGTACTGACGTGCTGTTTCAGCGATGCGCTGAGCATCACTTGTTTCAGGGGCTGTTTTCACTTTACGTGGTTCCGCGAATTCACGATGAGCTTGGTTAGTAGTTTCCGGTGATACCGAACGTTCGGCTGTTTCATCCGGGGCGTTGTTGTCTTGGATTTCGATATCATCCATTTTACGTACCTCAGTGGTGGTTATTTTTACAGGGTGGTTATTTGTCTCAGCGTTACGACCAACACCTACGGTAGGGTCTGCCGGTACTGATACAGAAGAAATTTCAAGCGGTTCCCAGTGGGTAACACGGTAGTAATCTAAGTCGTCTTCTTCACGCATTAATTTCGCTGCGTGAATGCGGTAGCCAACAGAAACAGTTACACGAATCTCATCTTGCATGTCGATGAGAAGCTGCTGCCCTAGCGGGTTACGGCTCATCTTAATGTCAGCATATCCGCGGCCGTTTTCAATCCATGCTTTTTGAATAACACCGCGTTGGTCTGTCCAATTGTGATCACTCAGGAATGGTCCTTTGTTGTTAATACGGGAAAGGTCACATTCGCCATCTGCATGACCAAGTGTTTCTACCCATCCCCATCGCTCAACTTCATACTCACTGGAAAAGCTCAAGGTAACGATACGGCTTTCTTCGTCTACCTTTTCAATTTGCGCTTCCATGTCACGCTGCATGACAGGGCATTGCCCTTTGCGCAACATGGCTGCAGTAACTTTATTTACGTTCACTGTTCGCCCTCTTCTTCGTCATTTTTAGGGGCGTTCTTATTGGCTGCAGCTGCAACTTTTGCCCCTTTGCCAATTCCAAAACCTTTAGCCAACTCCATCGCAGGACCGAGTATCTGAAGATACTGCTCCCACCCTTCCGCCATCGAATCAATGTCGACGCCTTTTTCGTTTAAAACATCCATAGGGTTGACGGTGAAATTATCCATCGCAGCACCTATAGCCTGCTCGTCTTTGAGCGGGTCAACCCATTGCCAGCGACGACCTTTAAATGAGAAAGCATCCGTCGAACGTTCTAGGTCATAACCTTTCAAGTTTTCTATTGCGCCATTCAACAACGCATGCTTTAACCATCGCTGATATATTGCACCTACAACTTGACTGATAAACCAACCCTGAAGCCGCTTCCAATGCTCTCTATCTTCTAGCACTGCTTGTCGAAGACTCGACCATGACACTCCTTCATAGTCATTTGCGCCGGTATTGTAGTTAACATCCACACCCGCAAACGCCCCTTTCAAGGAGGCTTTCTGAAAACCTTCGACTGTATCGCCGTGGTGTTGGAAATTCGTTTCTTTGGCGCGGTAACCCTCTGGGGTAATTGCTGCTCCACCTGGTTCTAACTCAAAGATGAAGTCTCCCTCTTCCTCTTCTTCAGGCGCCTCTTGTTCCGGGTCACGTTCGTATATCACCATGTTACTCGCAGCTACCCGACTACCTACCAGCGCTGACTCGCGGTAACCGCCGATATCGTGAAAGTCTAGGAGTGATGCGTGAGCCCAAGGCACACCGCGTGTTTGCCCGGGTCTGAACATGGGGAAAGGTAGAATAATTTCTTCAGCGGGGATTCGAACGTAACGCTTACCAGTATTGTCATTTCGCCAGGTATGCTCACCAGGATGGTTGGTTAGCAAGTGGTACGCTACGTGTCGGCCCCACTTGTCTATCTCAACACCCATTTTTATACGAACACCGTTGCCTAAATCTTTGTTTAGGTTGATATCCAATAAGTCTGCTTCAATGAGCTGAATAGAGTAGCCGAATTTATTTGGGGCACCATGAATGTGACGAATGATAATGTCACCGTCTTGGCATGCTGTTTTTGCAATAAGCTGCATCGAACTAACAAAATCCATGCGCCCGCTAATTTCACAAACGCCAATCTTGCACCACTTGGCAAATGCTTTTTCAATAGACTGATTAGCAACCCTATCTAATTCTCCATCAGCACCACGAACCTCAGCGTGTAGTCGCGGTCCTTTGTCGCCAATCACATGGGTTTGAACCATAGCGAAGTAACGCTTCATATAACCAACGTCTTCACCGGCTTTACGGCTTGCCGCCTTTATTCTAGACAAATCGCGACGCAGTGTTTCGTCAATGCTCAGGCCTGACCCAAAGTAATTATTTGAGCTGATTCTTGGACTTTTCGCGGCTGCAAAACGTTCTTGGGCATGCATTTTATGACGCTGGCGATCACGAGACGAATTAGCGCCCTTGTCAATTGTCGGTTCAATTCGCTCAGATTGACCCTTTGAACTTTTGAAAATATTAAACATACACTACCTGTAGTAAGCACGACGTGGAGGGTTGGTTAAGCCTTTCTTTTGCTTAACCGTGCGAACGCGCCAGCTGTATTTGCGCTTTAACTTCTCAAGCTGCTCAATTGGTATGCGAGTTAAACTACGACCATCAACGGTGTAGTTTTCATGATCTGAAAGAATTCGACCTTCAATCCGCTTCTCTATTGCTTTGAGTACACGCTCAGCATGCGAAGTTGTGTCGCAGTACTCTAAGTCGTGGGGGTTGGCATCAATTACCAGATAGCCATGTGCGACGGTGCAACGACCAGTGCCATCATCACTAAACAAATGCCACCGATACTCGCCAGACTGGTAAGTCATTGTTACTTCAGAGCCGAGGTCTACATGAAGCACCCCATCGGCCACTGTAGTATCGATGGTGAATTTACTTTCAGGGCCAACAAGAATGTACTGGTAAGTGTGTGATGGATTCGCCACTTTGCGGGACCACTTTGCGTAGTCACCTTTTACTAAACGTTTCGGTTCGTTCATTATCTTACCTGAGTGCTAAAGCCACGCGTTCGCCGTGGGCGAGTGGCAGATGATTGGCGTTTTTTCTTGGTAGATTTCTGTTCAACTTCGCTTTCTAATTCAGCGCTGAACATGTCTTTCTGACTTAAACTGTTTTCTAGTGCATCCCATTGGGCGCTGGTCTTTGCATGGACCTTCTGAGACATTGCAGAGTGAAGGGCATAAACCTCACAGTCGGTACCTTCGTTTCGTCTACCACTTCGACACTGCCAAGTCATTTGGCCCCGAAGCTTTTTGCTGGGCGCTTTAACCTCAGCAGTGACTTGCTCCCAGTAATCTGTACGCGCATCTTTGTAGCTGTGCATGAAAGCCGCTGTACCTTGCAGACGCTTTGAAAGAAGATCTTTAGCTTTATGAGTACCAACGAGATACACAAGAACGCCGTGTTTGTCTGCTTTGGTTGAGCGTTTAGCGTTGTTGTGGTCGAGCTTTGCAGAAGGTAGTCGGAAAATTTCACGCTTTCCGTTGTCGTTGCTATCACCTTTGATTGCCATAAGGTGAACGCGTTTGTGTTTCTTGCTTCGCGTTCGAACGTAATGATAAACCGCGTGGTTGGTACCACCGTCAGAGCTATCGATACTAGCTGCTGAAAGGTAAATTCTACCTAATGTTTCATGTTCAAAGCCGTTAAAAAGTATCTGGTCTAACTCATCCCATACCGGGTCAGCTTTATCAACACAGTCACCAGATATCTCTTTCCATAGAACAAGCCAGCTTTCTTCGTTCCTACCAAAAGCCCGAATAATGATAGCTAGTCTGTCGTGCTGAACATCGATACCAGCTGTAACAATCAAGCCACCTTTTGGTACCGATAACTCTGGATAATCATCAGCAAGCGCCTGCAGCTGCTCGTGATTCAGGTTATCTTTACTTCGGTATGCGTAAGGTTTACCCAGTTTAGAATTCTGGAAGATGATCCTGCCGGCTTCATCACCAGCAGCAGCTTCATGTTCTGCCTCGAGGTAATCTTTGACTAATCCCGAAAGAGACGTGCCAGGAATACAGACGTAGAGTTCTGACAGCCCTTTAAAGGTTTCTATCACGCCATCGGTGTTAACCGTTGGTACCCAACCACAGAATTTATCGCCCTTTTCCTCTGCAACTCTGCAGGTATTGAAAATGTTTTGCTGACGCTGCCAGTCATTCCACGCGCTACCACAGTGTGGGCATGCATAGACAGACGTTTCAGGTAGATTTCTACCGTAAACAGGATGAACGGGACCGTCACCCTGCTCTACCCAACTGACGTTTTCCCAGTCTAAAACATGCTTTTCGCCACAATCATGGCAGGCCACTGGCAATGTTCGCTGGGTACCGAGGTTAATGTAATGCTCAACTTCGCTTAAATCTTCGACCGAAGGCGTACCACCCAGCACAAACTTTCGCTTTCTAAATCGTTTAATGCGTTCTCGCGCCAGGCGAATCGCATCACCCTGATCACCAACACTGCTGTTAGTATCATCAGGCTCTTCTACAAGTACCACTGGAGAAGGCGTCGACTTAACGTTACTGACTGAGTTAGAGCCGAAAACCTTAAGTGAACCCCCAGGGAAATTCTTTTTGTTACTTCGGTTACCCGCCTTTCTACTGCTGCTAACATCAACTTTTTTAGCGAGTTCTGGCGTGGCCCTGATAACAGGTTCGAACTTCTCTTCAATAAAGTCGCGCGCTTTGTCATCTTTAGGAAACAACCCAAGAATTCGACTGGGCTCACAGCAAATACGCTTTGCTATCCAGCCAGTTTCAAGCAGAGTCCAGCCAATCTGAGCGGCCTTCATTAGCCCGACCATTTCAACAAAGTCATCGTCTAGGGCATGCATTACACCCCAAAAATAAGGCACATAATCCGCGTTGTATAAACCGGCGAAGTCAGCGTCTTCAGCTGGCAACCTAAAATACTTTTCAAGCCACTGGCGTGTTGGAATATTTTCAGGAGGCAACCAACCCGAACGACACTCATCAATCAGAGTCAGTAGATTGGAACTGGAAGTCTGCAATAACTCGCATGGCAGCAGCTGTGGTTCCATCAATTGATTCTCGGTCTATGGTGATCCCATGCTGGCTTTCCAGCATGGCTAGTATTTTATCTATTGAATTACTGTACTCAGATTTGGCCAGGGCAATCCAGCCATCGATAGCTTCACGAACTTGAGCTTTTTCGAGGATTAACTTTTCCTCTTTGAATAACATAATCTCTTTCATTCGAGCGTTAGCTGAAGCTTCGCGTGTTCTGGCTTCATCAAGTTTTAAACGCTGATCGCTTGCGGTTCTTCCGCTGGCTTCATCGCGAAGTTTTTCACAGTAGGCGCGCAACCACTGGCGGTAGGTACCGCCGCGAATTAGCGTTCCGTTATCGAGGTGTTTGTGAATAGCCGGTTGAGATGCACCAACCAAAGAAGCGAATTCTGTTTGTTTAGCTTTCTCATCTAAATCAAACAAAATATAACCCCCCTCTGAAAAATTTATAGCTGTTAAAAAAACGCGAATCTATGCGCCGTGTGAGGGGGGGCCGCCAAAAGGACCCGCGAAAATAAATTTATGATAGTTATTTAGGAGAGCAATCATTATTTGGTGATGCTTCCATTAGTTTTGTATGAAGCTGCTCTTGTCGCCTATCTTCTTTGCGCTTGAAGTAGACGTTAACGCCGAAGGTGGCTATGCCTATGATAATACCTATCACTGCAACTATATGGTCGATGGTAACCATTCCCCATAAAGCGGTAAGTCCACTTGCTGCATAGTTCGTAGCTGTGGTCTTATCGGTCATCTTAAATCTTTCACTATGTGTATACATGTTATGTACTCCAGTAGGGCCCATAACATGATTATTCAATTGTTGTTCCATTGTGTATTAGACGTAAGGATATTATTTGCCACGCCATACCTTAAGGCCTATAGCAGATAGCACTACAGCCTTAAACAGAAAATCTATATCAACGCCAGCGTTTTGTAGATTGCTGATTGTCATCGCTGCAGCGTCTAGCATACGAGAGTCATCAAAGACTGCTAACGATATGGTGCCTATGATTAATAACGCGTAAGGAGATGTGATCAGCACAGTAACGTACTCATCTTTCCAGCTACTCTCTAGACCTTGGGATAATAGCGCTTCACCCTCAGCATCAGTAAGTGTCACCTCATGCTCACCGGCTAATTTAGTTTGCTTTAGCTTAGCCTTAGCCTGCTCTGCATTGGCCTTTTGTTCTTGTTTTCTTTTGAATACACCAATAACACCATCGATAGCGCTGCTTAGTGGGCTTAACCATTTCATTGCCATTCACCTGTTCGTAATTGCTCGGCTAATTGGATAGCGCGATAACCTACCTGATTGCGCCATTTGCTATCTAACATTTCGGTTGAAGCAGTTTCAAAGTCACCCTGCTCAATGTATGCCAATGTTTTTTTAAATTTGCGTAAACCATTGATTCCCAGGTTAAACGCCATGTTTATCAACACAGCAATGCGAGCATCATTTAGCCCATGAAGCCTGATGTGCTTACGAACTTGTTTTTCAACCCTGCTTAAATCGTTAGCCAGAAGAAAATCGCTCTCTTCCTGTGTTATGCCATTTGTCTCCAGATTGCGCCCTACACCGATTGTTAAATACCCTTCAGAGCATCGATAAACTTTATGTTCATCACCCTCATGAACGCGTAGCTGGGTAATTAGTTTTTCGTATTCCATAGTGCACCAAAGAAAAAAGCCCCACCGAATGGTGAGGCAAAGTTGGGATAGACAGACACAACAAGCAGAGAAAAGCAGGCACAAAAAAGGCCACTCAATGAGTGACCTTTATGTCGAGTGCAGCTTCGCTTAGCTTACGTGATTTAAAGTAGATGATCCGCGCGCGCAGATCAACAAGTTTTTTCAAATCATGCCAATTTAACATCTAAAGTGAACCCAATTAAAGCCCCATCAACCCAGCAAATAGCTGATTTATGGAGACTTCTTGCTTTTGTTTCTCCAATGTTTAACGCGTTAGAAATCATTGGGTAATTGTAATCACTTCGGTAATACATGATGACTATGTTGGCTAACAAGGGGCGTTCTCGCTTTAGTTCTGCGACTAGTCGGTCTACCAAAAGGGCCATTTCGTCATTGATGAAATACACGTTGTTATTATCGCTGTTACCGATATTGAGCCCTAATCCCATTCGGCTCCATTTGCCCCACTCATTGAGCAGGGTCTCGGTTTCGCTTGTTTCGTGCTGAACGTCTGTCACTACTACGCTACCTTATCGTCTGGTGTGCTTATGTGCGCCTGGCGTTTTCTAGAAACTAACAAACCAAGCTCTTTTATTTTTTGGCTAACTAAGTCATCACCAAGTAATGGTTTTCCATGCTTAGCAACGTAGCTGTCGATAACAGGCTTTTTGGGTGTTGAGTACTCAAGGGCTTTTTTTGCCTCAGGCAAATCACTTGTCATTGCACGACTTACCCAGTACTCGTACTCACCTTTGAACAAATCCATGAAATCTGAGTCACGCATTTGATACACACGATGCCCAACACGTTCGTCTACCAGCTCAACGGCCCTGTGGCTAAACTCAAACTCTTTTCCCTTGAATCTTCCTCGCCTGGCGATCACTTCGTCGTATGCTTCACGCAATGACGGTATGCCAATTTCCTCAGGCGTAGGCTTGCATAGCTTGGCAAACTCCGTAGGCCGTGGGCGGTATTGCTGCTTACACGCCTTAGCAATGCCTGCTTGAATCTGCATGCTGTTGGAAACACCCTCATCAACCATCTGCTTGGCGTATTCACGAATGGCCCACTGCTGCATGTCCAGTTCTGGATACTTGTTCACAAACTCAGGCCAATATTCCATCAACACTGGCTTCAAGTTTGTCAGGCAAAACTGCTCTACCTTTTCAAGTCTGGTCGTTCGCGAAGTCGAATGCATCGACTCCTTCGCCCCGTTGCGCTCGTTCATAACAGTCTCGCCATGCGGCTGCCGTTGCATTGCGATACCCACTTGATTGACTAGATTGCTGCTTGAGTGCATGACTGCCCCCTCTGACTTGGTTGTGCTTGATGGTTGCGCAGTAACGCATCCAGTACTTTCGATGCGTGGCTATGTGACGATAGGTGTTTGCGCTATCGCCAAGTTTCCACTTGTTGAAAATGGCTTGTAATTCATCCGTACTTGCTGAAAGACCAACTTGCTTGGCAAGACCTACCCAGTCATTGGAGAAGTTCAAATTTTCGCGCGCGTGCGCGTTATCCTCTTCTTCTATATCGGGTATAACGGGTATGTGTTGTTCATCGGATTTTTGAAAATTTAATACATTTCCGCCGTAGCGCTTGTGTAGCGCGGCTTTTGAGGTTTTTTTATTGCGTGTTGTTCCCGTGTTGCTCTCGTGTTGTTCCTCATTTAGACCTGATAAGTCTGTAGAGGCTAAAGAGCAGTGATAACAAGCTGCTTTTTGTTCTTTTATAGAGCCTTTTTTAACCAATTCTATGAGGTTGGCGCGCTCTAATTGTCGAACTGCAGTTCGTATTTTCTCGGTGGTTGGTTTGGGCTCAACTGTGTTAGATCCACGGGGTGGAGTGTGCTGCATTTCCTCTTTCATAGAACGTAAGGAAACGTGCACCAGTCCGTCACTATACTCCATGTTCTTTCGAAAGCAACGAATGTAAAGCGTTACTGCAAATGGAGGCAAGCAGTTATCGCTTAGCGCTTCATACTCTACTTGATTCACTTCATGCCCTCGCCCAGCGTTGTAATAGCTTCCAGCTGCACCAGGTCGTCTGCTATCTCTATTAGCTTGCTGGATATAGTTGGGTCCATGAATTGCGCTAGTGCAGTAAGTGTTTCACGCTTAATGCTAATGTCAGTAGGTTTGCGTTTTATAGACTTGAACAATGCTTCTAAGCTTTTTAGTGAGTTATGGACTGGGTCGTATTGCTTTTGGTCCTTAGCACTTCTTGCTGAGCTGATGTCTTTCACTTTTGCGTTCAGCGCGGAAACAGTATCTGCAACGGGTTCAAAATAGGTTGCAGCTTTGCCTTTAGGGGTTAGGCTCCATGTTTTATCATCGAGATCTTTCTTAACATAGCCTTGACCGCTTAGCCGACCCAATGCAGCAGAGAGCGGCGGTAGCTCAACTGCGCCAATAAGCTCAGAAAGCGCTTCACGGCTGTACGTGCAATTGGGTTTGAAACATTTCAATAATTCGGTATCAGTAAACATTACTCGCCCTCAGCTGCAGTAATTAATATTAAGTCTTCAGGCGCTAAATGAATGCGGCCATTTAAATCGTCGTCAACATGTACCATTCGATCAAAAACAAGGGCTACTTTTCCGTAGCTATCTCCATCTAGGATGGTGGGGTCAGTTAATGTGCGTGCGCCAGGAACGGGCCTAACCGCATCACCGACCTTTAATATTTTTTTCTTATCAGGCGGTAATCCCATGTACTTAATTATTCTGCGAGTCTCGACCATTACATCACCAGTGAATATGTAGCTATGGCGAAAGGTAAAACCACAACAAAAAACGCGATAGTGATCAGAACCGTTCTAATCATGCGCACAGAAAGTGGTGGCTGGTGCCACATATGATGGTGACCTTTTACTGCTCTACGTTTTGTATGCATAACCATTACCTATTTAAAGTCATTCCAAAGGTTGCTAAGCTGCAAATCGGACAAAAAACAACCCGCAACCAAAGGAATGAATGTGAGTAAAAATGCTGAACAAAAAAAACATTTACCAGAATCGCTAATATCAAAAGGGATAATGATTGAAAACGGTGCAAAAATGGCTAAAGAGCAGAGCGACAGAACAATTGACTTGCTTAAACTTACTGTGACTATAGGGCTTGGCGGGTTAGTCGCTTCGTTAGCTGCGCTTAGCAAGCTGAATATGCCAGCACTTCCGCTTAGGTGTTTGGTTTTGCTATTTTGTATTTCAATTGTTTCTGGTGTTGTGTCACTCAAGCGCTCTATAGACATAATGTCGGCCTCTTGGAATAAGTATTACAAATTGAATACAGAGCTTTTGGAGCAACATGAAAGCGTTCCCGTATCACCTCCAGGTTGGAAGGAGTATTATATTTGGTTTGACAAATCAGCCTTGAACCTATGGCGAATTCACTTCGGTACATTGCTAGCCTCATTCTTCATACTTGTGATACTGGCGTTTATCGTTTAAGACTTTACTTTCGGAAAGCTTTGTTTGCTTGAGGCTTTCATTGCGCCACTTAGATGCGTCGATTTCCATTTTTATGTATAAGGCAACCGCGACAACCAGTAGTAAAGCTAGTAGCAAACCACTCACGATTTCTGCTCCTTAGTACAGTTATAGGTATGCATCGCTTCAGTTATGCTTTCGATTGAAACGCAGTTAAAAAGGTATTGTGATGAAACAACAAAAAAACGTAGAGGCTGCTTTTGCTCTATTAAAACAAGCTGTTCGAGAGTTGCGGCCACTGTCGTTGAACGGGTCTGACGCCGACATTGAGCTATTTTTGCTATGCCTGAAGTGCGAGCTAAGTCTTCACAAAGCGCTTGTTGGTGCTGACCGTTCAAATTCATAAAAAACTAACCACTGTATATAAAAACATAAACTTTACTCGACTATGCAAAAGGTTTAGGGAGGATATACTTTGATAATCAATTAACGAGAAACCTCAAGGTTCAATCAAATGCTAAGCTGCTACATCGTTGTTATAGACATCGGGTCTTACTACCGAGCGACATACACCAATAGTGCTTTCGATTTGAATTGCGCGCATAACAGGTATTTTCTTATCTTTCCATTTGCCTACAGCTTGTTCAGTTATCCCAAGCTTCTGAGCAAGGAGTTTTTGAGTCCCTCCTGCAGCTTCAACACATATCTTAAATTCTGGCGTCATATAAACCTCCTATTTATTAAATAGTAAACCAATGCTTTATTCAAAGTAAACCAGAAAAGAACTAAAATAATAAACCTTATGTTTATGGTGCTGATATGAAAGAAAATTCTGTAACAGCTAGGCTGAAAAAAGTCATGCTTGAGAAGGGTGTTAAAAATGCTCATTTAGCCAAGGCGGTTGGCGTCACCCCTCAGGCCGTGGGCGCTTGGTTTAAAAAGAATAGTATTGGTCAGCAGTCGATCGTTGATTGTGCTAACTATCTGAATATTTCTTTAGATTGGTTAATGAATGGTGAGCGAAAAGACAACGTAGTCGAATTTGACAGCAACAAAGTAAGGGAGTCTGGCGCAGAGTACATGGGAACGATTGAACCATGGGATAGCACTACTCCACTGAATGAAGATGATGTTGAGGTACCGTTTTACATGGAAGTTGAATTATCTGCAGGTGCAGGTTTAGAGGTACAATTAGAAACTGCTGGGCCTAAATTGCGTTTTTCTCGTTCTACGTTAAAAAGGCAAGGAGTTGACGTTGCAAACGCTGCATGTGTAAGAGTTACCGGAAACTCAATGGAGCCAGTTATTCCTGATGGAGCAGCTGTTGGCATAGACACTAGCCGAACAACGGTAAAAGACGGTGATATGTTTGCTATCGACTGGGCTGGAGCCTTGTTTGTGAAAATACTTACAAGGAGGCCTGGGGGAGGTTTACGGATAAAGAGCTTCAACCACGAAGAGTACCCAGAAGAGATACTCGACGAGGAAGAGGCAAAAAACATTAGAGTGATTGGACGTGTATTTTGGTACTCTGTTTTACTTTAGGTTCTAGCTAAGCCTTTTCTAATTCGGGCTTTAATTCTATAAGCTTGTCAATGATCAGTTCAACGTCGCCAGCAGCCTCTTCAATGTTTACGCTTTCATTGCGCAACTCAGCTATGGCTTTTTTTATCATAGAAATAGGCACTTTTTTAATATTATACGAATCTCTAAACTCCGCATCGTCAAACTCTTCAACAATTTCTTCAAAATAGCTCCATTCTTCCAATAGCGACTGATTCCTTCTGATATTATCAGAGAGTTGCTTGGCCTCTTGCTCATCAATACCTTCCAAATGATAGTCCATATCCCCTTCATTTCTACTTTCAAAATCCACAATGAAAGCTTTAGCATCGGAATAAGTCAGAGATGCAGGTACCTTAAAGTCGAAGAATCTATAAAATTCTTTTTGTAATTGGCTGGCAGGTCTATGCTCCCACTTTTTAACATTGTCAGCATTTTCAAAAAGCTCTTTGATTTCATGCCTAGCTTTAGTCTGATTAAGTCCAGTCAGCGGTATTTTAAAAAACTTGAGGACTACCTTATCTTCGTCAGAAGCGGGATGAAATATACCAATAATGTCAGAGGCTTCACCCTTATTGAGTTCACCTTTACTAATTTCGACGCCTATAGAGCTTAGATGGTCATATTGCCTTTCGGTGGCGCTATCAAAGTACCAAGAAGGGAGGAAAGATACATCCTCATCTGCATCTCTTTTATCCTGTGCAACTTCCCATTTCGCGGATAGCCAATCCAAATTATTTAATAGTTTCCTCTCTATAGGCTTCGTGGTGCAGCTGATCTTTAGCTTTTGACTCCTTTTCTTTTTACTGGAAACGTTAGGTGCCGGCTCCCTATCGCTTATTGATTTCATTTCTACAATATTTTGAAGTTCTTGGTTTTTCCGTTTTCTGCTAAGAAGTACAAAAATAACAGCTATCAAAAAAGCGATTGTAACAGCGACCATACTTATTCCCTCATTTTCCAAATCCTAAAAATTAAGTTTGCAAATTTTAAACTCCAATTGCAAAAACTTTAAGTACACTCAAAATAAACCAATGATTTACTTTTATTGAAAATATTCTTGCATTAAATCTTTTTTCTGTGCTTTACTATAAACCAATGGTTTACATTGAGGTTTATAAAATGCAAATATTAAGGACAGAAACAGGCTATCAGCTTGATGCATTACACGTAGCTTCGAAGCCACATTCTAAGCTGCCGACCCAGCAAGCTAGAACACTGCTTTATGTAGCTCAAGGTTTATCTCAGCAAAGTATCGCGACTGAAATGGGTGTGAAGCCGTCAACAGTAAAGAAGGCTTGTAGCGAACTCAGTTACAGATTTCATTCGCATTCAATGCGCGAGACAGTTTTTATCGCACTAAAGGAAGGCGTTTTGCGATACGTAATGTGCATATTTCTGTGCGTCAGTGGTTCATTAAATACAGATATTCATTGTTTGGCTCGAATATCTAGGACGCCTAGAACCTCCAGAAGCTCACGAATTAGAGAGTCACATACCAATTTTTCTATCTTATAAAAATATCAAGGTATCAACATGCAAGCAAAATCAATACTTCAAGAATCAATCGCAGCAGGCAAAGAAGAAATCACACTTCTGACAAACGCAATTTCTCAAGATGAACGTTTCAACGTTCAGCACCAAATTTCATTGGAAAAAGGTTTTTTCTTTGTCGATGTGTGGAAGGACGGTCTCAACTACTGCTATCTCAGTAACGCAAATTCGTGGCCTGGTGAAAGCTTTCTGATAGACAAGTTACAACAGGCTGTCAGTAAGCTGCGTGAAATATGTCATGAATTTAATATTGATATGAAGCCTAAAAGCATTAGAACCGGCAATGTCGTCACTATGCCAGGAACAAAAGTGCCTCCAAAAATTCAGCTTCACTCTGGTACCACGTTTGATTATGCAAACATAAATAGCATGCGTTTCGATATTGAAGACATTGCGCACGCCCTTTCAAACATGTGCCGCTTTAATGGTCATACCAAGCAATTTTATTCAGTAGCACAGCATTCTGTATTGGTTAGCGACCTAGTACCAGAAGAGCATGCACTAGCTGCTCTGCTGCATGACGCTGCAGAGGCTTATTGCGGCGACATGGTTTCCCCGCTGAAGCAGCTTCTTCCTGTATATCAGAGTATCCACAACACCATTAAACAGAGTCTTTATGAAAGCGTTGGCGTTCAATGGCCGGTGCATCAGTGTGTTAAAGACGCTGATGTGAAGATGCTAGCGACTGAAGTTCGCGACCTAATGACCTCTCACTCTCGTCACTGGGCTTTTATTAAAGAACAAGAGCCCTGTGAAAAACCTATTCATGCCCTACCTCCTTTGGGCGCCAAAGAGTTATTCCTAGACCGTTACTTCAGTTTGCAAGCAAAAGCTGCAGCGCTAGCAGCTAATGCTTAATGAAACGCGAAGACGAGTTAAACGTTGACCTTGGCTTGGCAGTGCTAAGTGTGCTTATCAAGCCAGGGCAAACAATTACTCGCGACATTATCGCAGAGGTGTGCGGCTGCAACGTTTACCGCATCGACAAGTTAGAAAAGACCGCAGTTGAGAAGTTTAAACGACGAGCTTACCAACGCGGCCTACACGAATTCATTGAATAGCTGCTTGCAGCGTAACCCTAAGGAAAAACGATGAGCGAACAAGGCCCATTAAACGAATTTCTCGCTGAAGTGGACAGCGGAGCATTTCAAAGCCAGCTAACTGCTTTTCTCACAGAAGTGAGTAAATCCATCTTTCGATTCAATAAGGGTGGCAAATTAGATGTCACTTTCAAAATTGAACCGGCGGCAACGTCTGCCCAAAACGGTGCAGGCATCAAAGTGAAGGTAGTTTCTACTGCCAAATATTCACGTCCCACCCCAACGGGCAAGATCAACGAAGAAACCACCACTGAAACCCCAATGTGGGTGAACAAGGATGGCTCTATCAGTTTACTTGCTAAAAGCCATGACGACCTGTTCGCGGGTCAACTCAACGTAACCAAGATGACGAAGGAATAACTATGTTCGATCGAGATACACTTTTAGAGCTTCAGAAAAGCGAGCTTAACAAGCAATTAAACATGCAGCTGTTAGACACTGTTGAAGCAAACCAGCAAGAACAGATACCGGCCATGTTGGTACCGGAAAATTTCTCACTGCGTAACTTTGAAAACGAGCTTCAGAACCGAACACGTTTTCGCGGTTCCTTCACTACCGAAGATATTAAAAGCTTTGTTGCGTATGTGACTGAGTATGTAGGCGAAGAAACTCCACTTTACCCTAACGCTCAAGTGTTCATCGATGGTGGAGACATGAAGGCAGCTGCGTTTTTAAACGTGGGTGATTTGGTCGTGCCCGGTCATTGTGATCATAAGGCTACACTCAGCATTCCAGAAACAGCCGCTTATAAGGCGTTAATTGCAGCATGCGGTAGACGTTCTGGACAGCAAGACCTGAGTGATTTCATTGAAGACTGGAAAGACCGCATCACAGTAGATGGTATTTCAGGCGAACAAATGAACCTGTCTGTGGCTATAAACGCGGTAAGAACGGTAACTGTTGAACGTGTGCTAGAAATTGAAAGCTCAATAGACCAGTTCGAGAACAGCGCCAGCGTAACAGAGCGTGAGGCAGCCAAGAACAAGAAAGACCTGCCTGCCTACATCAACTTTACCTGCGTTCCCTATGCAGGTCTATCAGAAGTTACGTTCAGAATTCGCGTTTCAATGCTTACTGGTGATGCCCGCATAGCCTTCACGCTTCGCATTGTGGGTGAGGAAGAGCATAACGAACAAATCTCAGACGAGTTCAAAGAGAAGATTTCAGACAACTTGAACGAGTTGCCAGTTGAAGTCTTTATCGGCGGCTTTCGCGCTTAACCAAAAATAAGGTGTGGGGCGCTGCCCCACTCAGTAACTATGAAACACATATTTCAATTGAACGGTACTGGAGTTAGCGCGTTGGCCAAGGTGATTGGTTCGAACTTGCCGGTTCAGTTTAGCGCTGATGAGGTTCGCCAGTTAGAGAGTCTTGCTATTCAGTTAGAACGCGCAGAGGCGTTAGAAGAAACAAGCAAAAAGGAGTTCGCAAATGAGACCGCATAACGATGTATTTCAACAATTCACAGATTCATGCTTTCGCGGTAAAGCATCAACAGAAAAACGCCGCACTAAACAAGAGTCACTTGAAGCCTGTCGCGTTCGTCGGCGCATAGAAGCGCTGGAAATGGCGAAGGAACTGGGCGTAACACTTGAAGATTTGGGGATGCAGTAATGATTAAACTTGATTTTAAGGCCTTAGGTCACTGCCCTGTTAATGGCGCCCTAATTTCAGCCAGTGAGGTTAGAGAAGCATTCGCCCCTATCGTTGAAGCTGCCACTCGTAATGAGCAGCAGCTAGAAATGCTGCTCGAGCATTGCGTTAGCAATAACTTGGTTGGTGAAGGTGAATGTGCAGTTGATGCAATTATTCAGGAGCTGGCGCGCGTTAATACAGAAAATGAGCGCTTAAAGCGTTTGGCCATATCTGAACTGCAGCAGCATGCAGAAACCATTAATGACGGTAACGTCGAATGTGGCCTATTACAAAAAGAGTGTGAGCAGCTGCAGGAACAAATCAATCAGGTCACTCGTGAACGTGATCAATGGAAAGAGGTGGCCAGCGTATGAATTACGAGAACCTTTTTAACATTAGCTGGGCTCTCTTAATTGCTTCTTCTCTCATCTGTTTTTTGGGCGTGATTGTTAGCTTTAAATACTATGGGGGGGATTGTCGACTTGAGCCAACGGCATTTAACTATTTCATGCGGGCAGTGTGTTGGATATGGTTGTCAACTGTAGTAGCGGTTTTTGTTTTTGGCCTGTTGATGCTGGGTAAAAATTCATGATGGAGATGAAACTCCCTAAAGCATGCATTGCCTGTAATCATTTTTCAGTTAAAGGGTATAAACATGATACACACTGCCCTTATGTTGAAAAGTATACAGGCCGTGCGAAAGACAGAACGCAGTTCGGAACCTGTGAAGTGCATAGTAAGAAAGTTTTCTGCACTGAAATCTGCAGCAGCTTTGTTCACGAGTCATCAATTGAAGTTTATGAAGTTGAAAACAGACCCGAACCGCTAGAGCCATACCAGGCTAAAATGAGTGAGGTACAATGAAGTGAAAATTGTAATCGGTTCAGACATATCAACAATGACCGGGTACCAGAAAAGAAGCTCTCAGGTACGATGGTTTGAGGATAACGGAATAACTTACCGCGTAAACGCTAAAGGGGAAGTGTGGACGACCGACGACTGGTTGAATGGACGTGACAAAGTCGCTGCTGCAGCGAATGACGACGGTTTTAACCCTAACTTTTTGAAATAGACTATGCCACGTAAACGTAAAGTAGAAGATCAATGGATGCCTCAGCGAGTGTACAAGGGGCGAAGCGCTTACGAGTTTAAACCCGTAGGTGGTGGAACTGTTCGCCTTTGTGATGTCGACGCCAAACAATCGGAAGTATGGGCTGCTTACGAAAAGTATATGGCCATAGCCAATAACAAGCATACGGTTCAACACTTAGTAGAGACGTTTTTTGATAGTGCTGATTTCCGCGATTTATCGCTGCACACACGTAAAGACTATCAGAAGTACAGTAAGAAAGTACTCAGTGCATTTGGCAAAATGGACCCTAACACCGTCACCCCTGTTCATGTAAGAAAATTCATGGATATTCTTGGCCAAAAATCACCGGTGCAAGCAAATAGACACAAAGCGTTTTTGTCTCGCGTGTTTCGCTGGGCATACGAACGCGGCAAAGTGCAACGCAACCCATGCCAAGGTGTTAAGCAATTCAAAGAGAAAGCGAGAGACCGCTATATTGAAGACTATGAGTATGACGCGGTTTACCAGAGAGCCTGCCCCGTTGTTAAAGCTGCTATGGAAATTAGCTATTTGTGCATGGCCCGTAAAGCTGATGTAGTTAAATTGCATCAAAATCAGCTGATAAAAGAAGGCATATTCATACAGCAGGGCAAAACTGGTAAGAAACAAATTAAAGAATGGGGTCCTCGATTACGCCAAGCGATCAGAACGGCAAATGAAATAAACCCAGACGTATTCAGCATGTTCGTGCTTCACCAAAAGAACGGTTATCCTTTCGCTGTCGCTAGTTTCGATCAGCGCTGGCGTAAAGTGATTATTAAAGCACGTGAAGAAACCCAGCTGCCTTTAGATTTCACCTTTCACGACATTAAAGCCAAAGGCATCAGTGACTTTGTAGGCACGGTTGGAGAGAAGCAGGCTGCCAGTGGCCACAAAACAGAAAGCCAGGTTCGTGTGTATGATAGGAAGGTAACAGTGGTACCAACAGTGGAGAGTAAGAAATAGTAAAACAATTAGAACTAATCAATAATCTAATTTAAACGGAGGATGTTTGATGTAAGATTTTCGATTGCCCAAAACATCTTCATACTCTATTTCTACTTCAAGGCTTCCGAAAAAATTCTCTATCTCCGAATGTCTCTCTTCGCATAGGAAACTTTTTTTCTCCGGCCAACTATATAAAACTATGTCAATTGAATGATTGGGTGCTAACACATTCACTGGACTATTAAAAATATTAAATCCTAGTCCATCCTCAGCAAATACAGTTTGATTGCTCAAATCGAAAACCGTTTCAAGTTTTGACCATTCATATTTTTTGGAGTTGTGGATAATAAATAGTCTTTTTATAAAGCAAGGGCCAGGACCGCAACAGGTCAGACGAATAGAAGGTTCAGGGTCCACTATTTTATTTAGCTTATACTCTACGTCTAAATGACTTGAGTAAAGAAGCTCAGTATTTTTTAGAGATATCTGATTTGATTGCTTTGCTACTCGAAATGAAAAGTAAGCAGCAAAAGCAGCCCCGATACCACCAAATGCAGAAACAGTTGATGTGAAAAGAGAAAAGTAATCCTTAAACTTACCAAACGGCTCGTCTGAGAAAAGTATTAAATACCAAGCCGCAAAATAAAGAGGAGTGAATACAAGACCCACCCCAATCACGACAAGCGGTTTAAACCAGGATATCTGTTTTTTGTCATTGAAGCCTAAATTCAAGTTAAAAACTCTTAGCTAGCGTCCTCAATTAAAGCCTCATCATTGTAATGAGTCCATGGGGTTTTGAATGGAGAGGGATGTTTAAGGCAAACATCGATTATAACGTGCTTTGTGTTGGAAGCAGCCGTTTCAATGCGATTGTGAATAATGCCAGATGATGTATCACCAGGATAATCTCTGTCTCTACCGTTCTCATAGATTTTGTAACCAAAATGGTAGTGATGTATATTTTTCTCCTTAGCCAGGTCTATAAAGCCTTGAACCATTGGAGATTTCACAAGTTTTGCTTCCCAATCAGGTTTGTATTTCCCTGGGAGGGCTGATGGGTCATGACCAGCTCTGAAGTAGTCTATAAAGTTCTCGAACAACTTTACATGAACGGCTTTTGGATAACTCTTTAGTTGCTTGATTGTATGTATTGTGAAAGCGAATCCATGCTGCATAAATTATACTTCTATTTCGTCAATCCAGTTAGAAAACTCTTCCGCAGATGAAATTGTAGTAGGCATTGAAACTACGTTTTCCTCTTCTGCAGAATCCATTAGCATTGCTAGCTCTGCATCTTGGACATTAACAAGCTCACCGGCAAAGTGGTATTTTAATGAGGGCTCTGAAATGCATAAACCATCGACTCTCTGGGTATCCCTATCAAAGTGGGTCAACCAAGGAGCTTCTCTGTGTGTTTTTTGACTCAATGTCCATGCTCCAAAACGGCCAAATTCATCTAATACAAAGTTGATGATGCCGACGATAGTTTCGGAAATTTGAGGAGGCATTTGCCAATTGCTCGGGGCAGTAATATATGCATTTCCGTAGTGCTTATATTGCTGATAGATATCAGGATGAACTGGTCCGTATGGCCATGCCTCAAATTCTCCAGCAACAAGTGGCTCCCCAGTTACAGATAAATAATAACCGTGGCAGTAATAAGCGAGCTTTTGAAGCTTCATTGGACATACTTTTATCTCCTTCTGAGAAGCTTGAGCCACCAAAATTTCGGAGAATATACTACTTTCAATCATCGCTATCCTTTGTTATCCCTTACAAAGCTATACTATTATTTATACATGCTAATTGCGTTTTCTCAAGAAAAAGCGCAATACAAAATATGGCGCGATGATGACAGAAAGAAATCAGAATATCAATTTTTAAACATTAATATTATGAAATTATATTCTGAAATTATATTCTGAAATATTATGAAATGAGTTTTCGATGTGGTTTTGTATAAGAAGTTATTTGCTTTAAGCTATTGAATTTAAACAAATATAAAATGGTGCCCGGGGCCGGACTTGAACCGGCACGCTGTTACCAGCGAGGGATTTTAAATCCCTTGTGTCTACCAATTTCACCACCCGGGCATTGGGTTGCTTTTCAGCGAGGTGTCAGGCGTAGAACCTGATGTGGCGTTACAGATTATGGAGGCGGAACCCGGAGTCGAACCGAGATCCACGGATTTGCAATCCGCTGCATAGCCATTCTGCCATTCCGCCGTAGTAATCTGACTGCAGTGTTAATTTATACTTCAAAAATCAACCGCATAATGCCAGCGATTTTGGAGCGGGAAACGAGATTCGAACTCGCGACCCCGACCTTGGCAAGGTCGTGCTCTACCAACTGAGCTATTCCCGCACTCTAAAATCGTACATCTCGTTAGGTTTATGTCCTCTCGAAATGTGGGGTGCATTTTACCTACCCATTCAAAACTGTCAATACGAAAAAACGTTTAAATTGAGATAAATGCATGTTTTGACGATCGTTTGCTATTTTTTTATTCAACTTGGTTAAAGCGCGATCAATTTTAATTTGACGCAACACCTTTCAGGTGTGGCCAAGCCGCTTTTGTATAAACAACCATTGACCAAATTGACAGCACCGCTGCGATATAAAGAAGAATATAACCTAAAGTCACCCAGTAAATTGGGAAGCCCATGAACGTTTCGAGCCCTGAGAGTAAACCGATTAACGCCAACATTTGCGCTGTGGTTTTCGCTTTACCGATAAATGACACTTTTACTGCGTCGCGAACGCCGCTCGAGCCCATCCACTCCCGTAGCGCTGATACATAGATTTCTCTAACCAATAAGGCCACTGCTGGTAGCGTAATCCACAACGTGGCATAACTGTGTGTAATCATGAGTAAGGCAGTGGCAACGATAAGTTTATCCGCCACGGGGTCGAGAAAGGCTCCAAATGGCGTCGATTGCTCGAGCTTTCTTGCGAGGTAACCATCAAACCAATCAGTGATGGCGGCAAGCCAAAATACAAATGCACCGGCCTCGTGGGCCCAACGCCAATCTAAAAAGTAAACAACAACGAAAACAGGAATTAAAATTACTCTGAATAAAGTAATACAATTTGGAACATTCCACATAAAAGATATATCTCAGGTTTTGCCAACGAGGGCATTTTTTAGCGCTAGCCTTTACGGCCTATATTTCCACACACCTTACCTTAATTTAATCATTAATGCTTGCCAGTCACTATGTTATTGGTGCAGGTGATCGTAAATAGTGTCGGCTAATTCTTGACTGATACCAGGCACATTAGCAATTTCGTTCTTACTGGCTTTTTTAAGCCCGTGTAAACCGCCCATGAACTTCAACAGCGTTTGGCGGCGTTTTGCACCAATACCCGGTATAGATTCTAAGCTCGAGGTGGTTTTCACTTTCTGGCGTCTATTTCTATGCCCTGTAATGGCAAATCTGTGTGACTCATCACGGATATGCTGCACTAAATGAAGGGCGGGAGAATGGCTATCCATTGGCAGTACGTCGTGACTGCCTGCCAATATAAGGGTTTCTAACCCTGGTTTTCTCGTGGTGCCCTTTGCAACACCCAATAACATGGGCTTTTTATCGTGTGGCCAATCCTCAAAAAATGACTCGGCTTGCGCTAGCTGACCTTTGCCGCCGTCAATTAGCAACAGGTCAGGTATTTTTTGGACTTCTTTCACTGACTTGTATCGGCGTTTTAATGCTTGCGCCATCGCAGCGTAATCATCGCCGGGGGTTATCCCTTCAATATTATAACGGCGGTAATCGCTTTTAAGCGGCCCCTCTCTATTAAACACCACGCAGGACGCTACGGTTTGCTCACCAGAGGTATGACTGATGTCGAAACATTCCATACGCTGAATGGGACTGTCTACTTCCATCGCCGCTTCTAAATCGAGATACCGTGCAAATACTGATTTTTGTTGGCTGTATTGCGCATCAAGCGCAGACTCTGCGTTGGTTTGCGCCAGCTCCAAATATTGTCTCTTTTCTTCGCGAGCACCTTTAAAGAAGGTGACTTTATGCCCTGCTTCACTACTGAGCACCGCAGAAATGGCTGATTCATCACTTAGCGTATTCGCCAACACAATCTGTTTTGGTATGATTTTGTTGCCAGCAAGATAAAACTGAAGGAAGAATGATTCGAATACTTCATTTTCATCGGCAATGGTAGGTACTTTTGGAAAGAATGCTTTGCTGCCTAACAGCTGACCTTCACGAATAAACATCACCTGTATACAAGCCATGTTGCCTTTAAATGCAAAGCCAAACACATCCATTTCGTCCTGAGTACCGGCTACCCACTGACGCTCCTGCACTTTTCGCAATGCATTAATTTGGTCTCTGTAGCGAGCCGCTGCCTCGAAATTAAGTGACTCACTCGCCTTCTCCATGTTCTCAACTAAGCTGCCAATTACCTGTTGATTTTTGCCCTTCAAAAACAAACGAGCAAAATTCACCTGTTCTTTGTATTCTTCATCCGACACGTAGCCTTCAACACAGGGGGCACTGCACCGCTGCATTTGATATTGCAAACACGGGCGGCTGCGAGCGCGGTAGTAACTGTCTTCACACTGACGCACCGGAAAAATACGCTGCATTGACCTTAAGCTTTCCCTTACCGACCATGCACTGGGGTAAGGGCCAAAGTATTCACCCTTCTTCTTTTGCGGGCCGCGATGAAATGACAAACGTGGATGTTCGTGATCAGAGAGAAATATAAACGGGTAAGATTTATCATCGCGCATCACTACGTTGTAGCGTGGCTTATACTTTTTAATAAAATTATTTTCTAACAGGAACGCTTCGGTTTCGCTATTAACAACGGTAACGTCCATGTGCGCAATCTGACTAACCAATGAGCGCGTTTTGGCATTATCTACATTAGTTCGAAAATAACTGGAGACACGTTTTTTTAAATTTTTTGCCTTTCCAACATAAATAACGTCGTCCTGCTGGCTGTACATTCGGTACACACCAGGTTGCGACGTTAAATTTTTGAGAAACGCTGCTGAATCAAATGCAGACATAGTGTGAAACGTTTACACCTATAACAAATTAGAGTCGATGAGCTTATGACGTAAGGCAAGGTGAGTAAGTTCAACGTCGGTGGCAACACCGAGCTTTTCAAACATTCTGTAGCGATAGGTATTCACGGTTTTGGGGTTGATACTCAGTTCGCTGGCAATTTCAGGAACCCTTTTCCCCTTGGTTAACCGCATTGCTATGCTCAATTCCCGTGACGACAATTCGTTAAACGGATTATCTGAACGGGGCGACAATCTACCCACGGCAATACTGTTAGCCACATCGCTATCGACGTATTTTTGCCCAGCCATTACCTTGTGAATAGCACGAATGACTTCTTCTGGCTCGGCGTCTTTGGTTAAAAAACCAAACGCACCAGCTTCCATCACCTGCATAGGTATTGGGCTTTCAGTATGCATCGACAAGCAAATAACCCGCGTATTTTCGGACATACGAACTATTTTCTTGGTTGCCTCCAACCCGCCTATCCCCGGCATATTCACATCCATGAGTATTACGTCTGGCGCATTCTTTCTGCACAACTGAACCGCATCTTCACCACTTTTTGCTTCTGCGAGAATTTTAAAATCTGCAACATCTTCCAAAATACGGCGAATCCCGGTTCTCACCAATTCATGGTCGTCTACTAGGATAATTTTGATCACTTGTTTATCTCACTGTCTTTGCGACTGCCCTTGCGTTTTCACCTGCATTAGCACGGCTTTTTATTTGTGGCTTTGCGCATAGCTTTATTATATTGGGAGTTCTTACACTCACCTTTTATATCCATCTTTAGTGCAATAATACCATGAGATGGCATTTCGTGAACCTATGTTAAAAGTAGTATTTGTTGCAAACTTATATCACTAGGCTATAAGTCTGGCGAGTCTCAACGAAAAAATAACCTGTCTAGCGCGTTTACTATTTGTAATGGGTGACAGGCGATGTTAAGTCGAATCCATCCAGGTGCATTAAATTGATTGCCATCACTGCCTATCACGCCGCGGCTAACACAACTATCAAAGGTTGAAGCAGGGTTAAAAACACTCTTTTGTGACATCTTTGATGAGCTTGCATTTTCATCTGCGCAGTTCGCTGCTTTCGACAAGTTAAGCCATAAGAAGTAGCCCGCTTTACCCATCGTATATTCACTATCAATGTTCTGCTGTTTAAAGTAGAAGTGAACTAGCTTGCGATTAAGGCCAAGTGCCTTGCGAAGGTTATCTAACCAAGTGTGACCGAGGCTATAGGCAGCTTTAAGCGCAACTTGCGATAAGTAGCTTGCCTCGAGGTGCCTTGAGGCAATAGCAGTACTAAATTTCGCTCTTATCACAGGGTCTTCAATAATGGCATAGGAAGCGCCTGGAATGGCGGCCAAATTAAAGGATTTCGACACACTGCTAATATGAATGATGCCTTTTTGTGCCACAGCATCGCAATGGGAGCCGAAAAGCGGGATAGGTAGTGGTTCATCATTACTTAAAAAGCCAAATTCACTGTGTATTTCATCAGTGATAATAAGTATGCCATGTTCGTTGCAAAACTGAATAAGTTCGCTTTGACAAGATGCTGAAAGCACCTGCCCTGTCGGATTATTAGGATGGCACAGGACAAAAGCAGTGGCATTTTTTGATAGCGAACTAAGGTCAATAGAGTCGTCGCCATTCTCATCATGGTTTGTGTGAACACCGTGCACTTTCAAACTGTTGTTATTGATACAGTCAACAAGAGGACCGTAGGTCGGCGTTAACACCATGACCTCATCCCCAGATACACAGAATGTTTTAAGGGCGACGTCTACCGCGCTTATCACGCTTGCCACACTTACTACTGAGCCCGAGTTCACCGAGCATTGCTGCGCTTCAAACCATCCTTGTACTGCCTCACCCATATCGCTGTCTTGATAACCATATGCATTTTGAACGCTATCGGCTACATAAGCTGATATCTCTGGTAATGGCTTGGTGTCCATGTCGGCAATCCACATTGCGATGGTATCAGCAGGAGCTTCTGGGTATCTGCTGGATACAGCGGAAAATTTGAGCCTAGAAGATACGTCATACTCGTGTGGGTTCACCCTTTCCCATACATCTTGATAGACAAGAAACTCGGCAGGCACTGCGCCTGCCTCTGTTATTGCGCCCGCCAGTGCGCTATCAGGGCTATTCTTACTGCTACTATCTGTAGCGCTACTGTTCAAATCACTAATTTCCGTGCCGCTAATATCCTTACCGAGACTACCAATACTGCAAGGCATTGCTGTTCTTTACTTTTTTTCAAAAACGTTAAATTCAGACAGCGTATGCTGATGTTTGCGCTTAGTTTCTCGAATAACAAATGGGATGTCCTTTGGCTGTCCAACGCGAACTAAGTTCGGGCTTAACGCTTGCTCAAGTGCGTCAGTCGAACTCAGTGTCTCGCCATTTTCATCTTTATAACCACCGAGCCACTCGTTTCGCTCTGTGTATTCTTCTAGCCAAGTGAATGGGCTAGCAATAATAAGAAGGCCACCAGGATTCAAGCGTTCGCTCATGTCCGCAAGCACTTTTCGTGGGCTGTACACTCTATCAATGAGGTTACCCATAAAAATAAGATCGTACCCTGTTAGCTGAGGTTTAAGGTTACAGGCATCGCCCTGTGAAAATGAAACCTTATCTACGGTGTTTTCAAGGCCCATGGCACTGAGCTTACGAGATTTGAATGACGTTAACTCACCTTCTTCAATCAAGTTATAGCGCACTTCACCGCGCTCTTGCATGGAAAATGCCGTTTTTATAAAACGCGCTGAAAAATCAACGCCGTCAACATGGTCGAAATGGGTTGCTAGCTCGAAGGTAGAGCGACCTACTGCGCAGCCTAAATCAAGCGCTCTCGCTGATGCTCTACCGGCCATTTGCTGAATACAAAACTCTGCACTTGCTTTAGCAAAGTTTGCAACACCATAGTATTCGTCGCCATAATGAAATTCGCTGTACTGTGATACCTGAGTATCGCTCTCATAATCTAAATCATTCACTTGAATTACACTCTCACCTTGTACATATCGAAATCCAGCGTGCTGGAAGAAGTGACGTCTAAACGCATAACGGCTGTCTTTCATTGCCTCGTTACCCGTTGATATCCAACTGCCGCCTTTTATTAAGTTGTGCTTATTGTCAAAGGTTGGCGTGGTAAAGTCATCGTATAACGGATGCACTTTAAAACCATCAAAAGGATAAATGGGCGTTTCCGTCCACTGCCATACATTACCCACTACGTCATAAAACTCACCTGTCTGGTTGGTGTTCACAGGTTCGCTTGACGCATGTTTTTGAAGGGCGATATTGAAACCATCACGGTATACCGCTTGAGTAAGCCCGGCATCATCGCGCATTCGCAACCATTCATTCTCGGTTGGTAGGCGAATAACTTCGCCACTTTTTTCGCTCATATAATTACAGAACGCTTTCGCTTCGTGATAGTTCACGTCAACAGGCCAGTCTAATGGCAGCGCAAATTCCTCTGTCATGCTTCGATACACAAAACCAGACTTGGTTTTAGACCAAAATAAGGGGTGCTTTGCTTTGGTATAAAGCCGCCAGCTATTGCCTTCCTCTTCCCAATATTCTGCTTTGTCGTAGCCGCCGTCTTCAACAAACGATAAAAATTCGCCGTTGCTCACCAAAAACTTAGACGCTTTAAAATCGTTCACATGTTCCCTAAGCGTGCCGTATTCGTTGTCCCAGCCATAGTATTGATTATCCCAAGACTTATTTTGAGAAATACTGCCAGACGACACATTAACAAAATCGTTCACTGGTACCTTGTCTAGGCTGGTCACAGAATCGCTACAGCGAGGCCAGGAATCTTGAGACTTAACAAATGAAAGCGGTAGTTGGCGAATAAGCACTGAAGATGTTTCAAGATGGATCCTCTCATGTTCAATACCCATCACAATTGGCCACATGGGGCTTTCCCAATTTATTGGCATAGAAAAATTGATAGTATCAATGAGATCGCACATAAGTGTACGCACTTGGTCTCGGTATGCTCTTACTTCATCAACGGTTGGCCAATCGTAGTTGTTGTCATTGAGGTCGTCCCAGCTCATTTCATCAACACCGATGGCAAACAATGATTCAAAACGAGGATTTATCCGTTCATTTATCGCTTTGGAAAGAATGAGTTTGTTGATAAAAAATGTTGCTGTGTGGCCAAAATAGAAAATTAGCGGATGACGAAGTCGTTCAGGACGCTCATAAAAAGCCTCATCACTGCTTAAGCATGAAAAAAGTGATTCATAGGTATCGAATGAGTCGAGAAAATACGTTTTCACTTCCATACGTTTTTGCTCAACAGAACCTTCGTTTAGTTTGAGCGTTGACATTGCCTGCATATATTCCTCGTTTTTATTCTTTTATTAATGTTTGCCTGTCTACTCCTAAGGAAGACATGGAGCACCGCCTCTGATGCCGATGCAAAAAGCATTAATATTTCGTTATATACTAGTTGTAGCAAAAATCCGCTGCATTATCAGACTTTTCTGTATTAGTTTTACAACGGAGCTATATGATGGGATGAACCTTAAATACCCTACATGCAATGGTTGAGATCAAAAGTTCTTCTCTAAAAATTGCGAAAAAAGTGATGTATCACTGTCACACCTCAGTGAATGAAATTAAGAAACCGTAGTTTGAAGTGAAAGTCTTATGAGTCAGTGTAATGAATGTTTGTTACAGGCATAAAAAAACCCGCACATTGTGCGGGCTTCTTTCAATATGGCGGAGAGTGAGGGATTCGAACCCCCGGTGGGTTTGACCCCACGTCTGATTTCAAGTCAGGTGCATTAAACCGAGCTCTGCCAACTCTCCTTAAGTGCTGTGTATGATAATGATTCTGGCTGGCCTGTAAAGCCCTTATTTCAATAAAATCAATCAACTGGCGAATTGGTGAACAATGTGATTATTTTTTGATTTGTAATAACAAAAATCGAGCAATTTACACGTGTTATTGCGACGCCCAGGCCTCTATTCGGTTTCACTTCGATTTCACAAAAGAGGCTTAGTGCCTAGTACAATCACTATTAGTAGACTAACGCTGCTCTTAATTTTCTGATAGCTCGAATTTTTTTACTATTGTGCTATCTATTGAATACTTACCCCCACCCTGTATGGCCAATGCCACAGTAATAGCAAGCAGTGAGAGCGCAAATTCGTATCCGTTGTTACTCATAAATAACCCGTTACTGCCATGAACGGTCACAATAGCAATAATCATGGTGAAGGCGCTTACCACTGCGGCAGGTCTAGTTAATAAACCAAGTATTAACGCTATACCGCCAAAAAATTCAGCACTTCCTGCCAACAACGCCATTAAAAAGCCAGGCGCTAACCCAATACTCTCCATCCATTGACCCGTACCTTCTAATCCATATCCGCCAAATGCGCCGAATAATTTTTGACTGCCATGAGCAGCTAAAATAATGCCTACTGGCAGGCGCAATGCAAGGTTAGCGATGCTATTGTTAGTTGTTAATACGCTTTTTAGTATTGAATTTTTCATTTTTTAATCTCCGATAGATTTCCGATTTATGAAGTCATGAGTGCTTGTCATTTAAGCTTTGCTCTCAGGATGAGAAGAATATAACTAACAACACAACTTGAATAAATGGTGCATTTGTTGAATTATTATCAATATTTTGTTTTCAATTTTCTTTGTGAAAAACTAAAGAGTATTTTGTGAAAGATGACTGAGAGGCAATTGTTATGGACCGAATAGATTTATTGAAGACGTTTGTCGTGGTAGTGAACGAAGGCAGCTTTACTAACGCTGCATCAAAACTCGATATGTCTAATCAACTCGTTAGCAAGTACATCAATGCGCTTGAAAAACATCTCGACGCGCGCCTTTTCAATCGAACCACTCGAAAGATTCATTTAACCGAGGCCGGTTATCAATGCTTACAGCACGCTAATCATATTCTTGAAAGTGTCAATGATATGGAAGGCCAGCTTGGACTGTTGAATTCTCAAGTAAAGGGAACACTGCGCATTAGCGCTCCGGTCTCATTTTCCACCCTTCACTTATCAGACTGTATAGGTCAATTCCAAACCCAATATCCCGACGTGTCTATCAACCTGCAGTTAAACGACAGAAAAGTGGATGTGGTGGAGGAAGGATTAGATGTGGCATTGCGCGCAGGCATACTCAGCAATTCTTCGCTGATCGCTAAAAAGGTGACGACGATAAAGCTTGCTGTTTGCGCATCACCAGAATACTTGAAGAAGTACGGTACTCCGCAGCACCCACGCGAACTGCGCCCAGAACATTATCTCGAATACGCACATGTTAATTACGACAACGACAAATCGGAACTCATACAAGCGTTGAGAACAAATGCGCAAAAGCACGCACCACGATTAACAGCCAACAACGGAGAGGTACTTGCTGATGTGGCAAAGCACGGCGAGGGTTATGTACTGCAACCTACATTTATTGTATCTAAGGCGCTACAAAGCGGAGAACTGGTGTCCATTTTAGAAAACTATGTACCACAGTCTATATCACTATATGCCGTATACCCTCACCGTAAGCTTGTTTCCTCAAAACTAAAGGTGTTTATCGACTTTTTATGCGAATTTTTTGACGATACGCCCCATTGGGATAGATTAACTAAACACGAAAAGACGACATGATGGCCGGCACACCTGGAAACATGCCAATCAGCGCCATTACCGTACACAGCACGATAAAGGTGATACTCGGTATTAACCACCTACCCGCCTTACCAAGATCTAACGCTCGCTCTTTACACCCTACAATACCCAGATTATCCAGCAGCATCGTAAACGACCATCCAAATACGGGGTTCACCAGCACTGAACTGATGACGACAAGCGCTGCAGATTGGGTTGTTTTGCCCTCTCGGGTCATTTGCATGCCAGCCTCCATAAGAGGCAGAAACACGCCAACAATAAGGGCGACACATAACACTGGAGGCCAAATTGCCAAGTCCATGGGATAACCCCAAATTGCGGCTATTACACACAACAGCCCTGTTATTATTGCGCCACCGGGTATGGGTCTGCGGGCAATTGACGCTGGAATAATATAGGTGCCCCATGATGAGGCAATATTGCCACCTCCAAGTGCTGAGCCTATTGCTTGTCGAGAAGACGCAGCAATCATAGTGTCATCTATATTCATGTAGGCATTCTCGCTATTTTTAGGATAGCTAAGTTTTTGAAACACTTGCTGACCTAAAAAATCCGGTGACCACATAGCTACAGCCAATACAGCAAAAGGTAATACGGCAACAAAATGAGACCAATCGGGTAGCCCTAGTTGCCAACCGGTATTCTCACCCCACCAATAGGCTGGGTTTAAATTTGGCATCCCTGGAGAGGTTGTAAATTCAAAAGGCGCGCCTATGGCAAGTGCGATCACCGCGGCCATGACAGCTCCAAGAGGGATGGCTAACCAGCGCTTTTTGATGTGCTCGAGCCATGCAAACATCACAATAGTGGCAATTAATACAACAAATGCCAAATAGCCCATATTGAAACCTTCGGCCCATTCAAACAGTTTTTTTACCTGCCCAGTAATGCCAATAAAGCCGAGATACAGTAAGAGGCCGCCGCACACACCGTTACTGGTTAGCCTTGCAAGCAGGCTTCCCCCTTTGGTGATCCCCAATAAAAAGCCCAGTACGCCAATTAATAATCCTAGCGCCATGGGATGACCACCCGATGCAACCATTAAAGGCACTAGAGGTAACAAAGGTCCGTGGGTGCCGGCCAAGTTAGCCGATGGGTTTAAAAAACCTGAAATCAGCACAACAAACAAAACGGCGGCGATAAGTAGCTCATAGCGAACGTTCTCAATGACAAATTCCGGCGATAAACCAAGCGGCGCAGCAAAAGCCCCTACCACCGCGGCAACCATGACAATTTTACCTATAGTCGCTGCCATGCCCGGAATTAAGTCTTCCCACTCAATGCGGTAGTCTTTAAAAGGAAGATTCGGACGCCAGCGTTTCACAGACAGAATTTGTAATTCGTGATTGAGATAATCATCTCGGGTTTTAAAAGAGTGACTTGGCTTGTGCAGTTCTTTATATGAAGCGCTATCTTGAGACACAAAACACCTGTGGGTCGCTAAAAGGAAGCGCAAGGGTAAACAGGTCTAAGGAGGGTAACAATGCGACTGTAGTCGTATGAATGAGCTATGTAATGCTAAGCTGTTCACGCTTTGTACTACTAAACTAGTCGATTTTGCACTCAATTGCATTATCTCGACAAACTTTCCCTATTATTGACGTGTCCTTTGTATCAACGTAAATGTTTGTCAAATCAGTCAAAAAATCTGCAAGTAGGCTTTCGTCTATCAACCCTAGCATTTCAGCGTGGGACAAATTATTGTATCTCCTTACGACAACGTCCTTTCGGCCTAGCTGATTTGGAGTATCAATAAAATTTCCACTCACCACATCATCATTTGATGATACGAAAACATTAATTTTTGACGCTTTCGAAAAGGCTAATTTGTTCTGCACATCAATACTAGCCATTGTTAGATTTGCGTTTTCTAATACCAACTCTGAAACTTCTTCTATATCTTCTGCGCTAAGAAACCACCCCATAGGCCAGCTCAATAGGCTATTTGCAGAGTATTTAGTGTACATAGCATTGAGCGAGCTTTTAAAATTAATCATTGGAGCAACTAAAAATAAACTATCAACTTCTGTCTTTTCCGCTAATTGTGCAGCGGCAACTGCCCCCATGGAAAGACCAACAATATGAATATGGCTTGCGTTATAACTTTTTATAAATTGTTGAACCGGAAGAACGTGATTGAGGCCGAAAGAAAAGGCCTCAGAGTCATCGGGGTTCGGAGCGATAACCACATCAGCCCCAGTGACATGATTTAACCACCGTTGAGTCAAAAACAGTGTTTGTGGATTCATGCGGTAGCCAGGAAAAATAACAACAAGTTGGCCTTCCATTTTTTGCGTAGCCAGGGCCTTGTTATGTGCTTTAAATTGCCAGGTTTTAACGGTATCTCCGATATTCAAACTAAGTGTTAAAGTTGCAGGAGTTTGATCCTGAGCTTTACTTTTTTTGTGTATATCGGCTTGAGTCAGTAGTGAAATTCAATTTTCACTGTTATCGCACACGGCCTCAAGATTGAAGAGTTCGGATAAATCATCTCCAGTTATCTTGTTTTGACTTGGAACAGCGATTTTATGAGCAAGGTATGTAGTACAACCACTTAAAAAGTAAATGGTAGTGATGACCTCTATCGCTTTAAATGCAGCTTTAAATACCGTTTTAAAATGATTTGAACGTAAGAAAGTTCTTATTTGCATGAGATGAGCGTCCATATTCACCGTTGTTATTAAAGTAGATATTGCAAGCTAGCGAAAAAAATAATTAACATCAAACATTCCCACACAGCCCAAGTTTTCTTTTGGCATAAAAAAACCCGCAACAATGTGCGGGTTATTCTAATCTGGCGGAGAGTGAGGGATTCGAACCCCCGGTGGGTTTGACCCCACGTCTGATTTCAAGTCAGGTGCATTAAACCGAGCTCTGCCAACTCTCCAGAAGTGGGGCGTATCTTAATGATATTTTTTTCGCTGTAAAGAGAAAAATTAAAAAAGTTATTTAAGTGCCCATAAATCAAACAAATAACGTATTTAGTGTGTGTCTTGGGTGTTTTTATAAGCACATAACGTCATTTTCATCTGAAACTACTTGAAAATGGGAACTAAAACCCATACAACATATACTAATTACAAGTGTACCAGTTGTGGTCATATCATAGTCCTATTGGAGGAAACAATGGATCAACGTTCGATGTATTCTAGTGCATCTCAACCATCGGTATTGCAGACGAACAAGGTTCTACGCAACACCTACATGCTGCTTGCGATGACACTAGCGTTTAGTGCAGTTTGTGCAGGTGTCGCAATGGCAGTAGGAATTTCTCCTATGATGTCATTAGGCATGACCATAGGCGCATTTATCACTTTGTTTGTCGTTCAGAAGAAAGCAGATTCCTCATCAGGTATTTTTTGGGTGTTTGCGTTTACAGGTTTAATGGGTGCGTCGCTTGGCTACACATTAAACTTCTATCTAGGCGTGGCGGGACCCGGTCTGATAATGGAAGCATTAGGCGCAACGGCGCTCGTGTTTTTTGCTCTATCAGGTTATGTACTGACGACTAAGAAAGACTTCTCATTTATGGGTGGCTTTTTGGTTGTAGGTTTAGTGGTAGTGCTTGTTGCTGCAATTGCGAATATCTTCTTTGCAGTGCCAGCGGTAAGCCTAGCAATTAGTGCCGCTATCGTATTTATTATGTCTGGTTTCATCTTATTTGATACTAGCCGTATTATCCACGGTGGTGAAACAAACTACATTCGCGCTACTGTGTCGCTTTACCTGAACATTTACAACTTGTTCACTGCGATACTTCACCTTCTAGGTGCATTTGGCGGCGACGACTAAACAAGCGTTTAATACGTAAAACAAACACCCCTTAATCGGGGTGTTTTTGTTTGGAACACTTTTTATGGCGCAATATTCAGTTTTAATTACCTCACCGCCCTTTCATGGCGACAGTTCACTTCGTGCTCTTCAGTTTATTGGGGGCGTGATTGAGAGTGGCAGCACTATTGATAATGTCTTTTTTTATGGTGATGGGGTTTATCATACCAACAACCTTATGCTTGAGGCTGGTGGTGAGTGCTTTAGTTTTGGTGAATGGAAAAAGCTATCTGAAGCCCATAACGTAAAACTGTTGGTATGCATCACCGCTGCTATAAAACGCGGTATTGTGAGCGAACAGGAAGCGGTTAATAACGGCATTGCCTCTGCAAATTTAACCGCTCCTTTTATTCAGGCTGGCTTGGGTGAGTTTTTTACTGAATTACATAATTGCACTAGGTTGGTACAATTTTAATGGCGAGTTTACTTATCCGATTTACCCAGAGCCCTTATGGCAGCGGGTTTAGTCAAGACGGGCTAGACTTTGCCCTTGCAGCAACAAATTATGGGCATACGGTTCACGTTCTTTTTGAAGGTGAAGGGGTATTACAGCTTGTTCAAACAGCATCAACAAAAGGGATAAAGAACCACAGTAAACGTTTAGCCTCTATGCCTTTTTTTGATATTGAAGAATGCTTTATCTGCAAAGACAGCGTCAACGCCTTTGCAATCGAAAGTGTGCTTTTAAATACCGGATTAATAGAAGAACTCGAAGGACAACTGCTAAGCGCTTCCCAGCGACTAGCATTAATTCAACGTGCTGATCACGTGGTAACCTTTTAATGATTATTAATATTACCAGTACACAGCTTTTAGATAGCAACAAATCACTAATCAATGCCGTATTCGATGCTAACTTAGATGCAGTTTTAAATGCCGCTTTCGATGTAAATAATGAGGCGGCTTCTAATACTGGTGTTAAAAAAGACCTAGCCACTGACTCGCTGCCCATCATTATATTTTCTGGCGATGGCGTTTTTGCACAATCCAGCACCGCGGCACTATTAGACGCACTATTAGCTAAACGTAAAGCATTGTCGAAGGAAGCCGAAGCGAGCCCCAGCAAGACTATGCTTTTTGCGGTAAAAGAAGATTTGGCACTTCGAGGCGCTTGTGTTGCGAACCATGTCTCGATAATCAATCACCGAGAATTTGCAGAGCTAGCGAATCGTCATCAGCAATGGGTTACGCTGTGAGCTTACGGGTTAGATTGGTTTGCGTTAAAGAGTGTGTGGGTCGTGTTGGTGAAGCATATTTGGTGAAGCGTATTTGGCGGTTTAAAAAGGTGATATGGCCTACCTAAGAGAAATTGCGGCACTGAAACGACCAATTTGAAGCTGCTTCAAAATAGCCTTACGAGAATGCGGTACGAGCAAGACTTAAGAAAAAGACGGACGAGATAAGAATGTCACAAGATACCTTTAGCTTTACCTACAACGGAAATGAAATTCCAACAGACAAAGCGGGTTACCTGCTAGATTATACGTTATGGGACGAGGGAATGGTGCCCTTACTGGCCCAAGAAGAGAATATTGAGCTAAGCGATGCACACTGGGAAGTCGTTCGTTTTGTTCGCGAGTTTTATGAAGAGTACGAAACAAGCCCCGCTATTAGAGCATTGGTAAAAGCCATGGCAAATAAATTTGGCCCCGAAAAAGGAAATAGCCGCTATTTACAGCGTCTGTTCAAAAAAGGCCCGGCTAAACAAGCAACAAAGCTAGCTGGCCTACCAAAGCCTGCGCGCTGCCTATAACGCCTCTAATAATATGCCCTTTCCTAAAGTGTTTTCCCCTAAAGTGTTTTCCCCTAAAGAGATCTACCCTAAAGTGATCTCCCCTAATCTTCGCGTCCCTAATATACCCTTCTCTAATATGTCGTGCTCAAATTGTGCCATTGGCATTTTACTAGAGAATATTGTCACCACATCATAGAAGAGAGTTTTGTTACAGACAAAGCAGCTATCCCGTTAGCTGATGTATTTGCCTTACCCGTTTAGCGTGTGGAAGCTGGCAGTATAGCTGTGGGTGCTAAGGGTTCGCCGCTTTTAAAGGTTTTCACTTTAGTGACTTCAAGGTCGCAGTAAATTTTGGGATTCGACAATAGTTCATCGACAGCTCCGTGGTCCTCATTCCCAAGCCAAGCGTTAATGAATGCTTTGTTATGGGGTAAAAAACACGGAATGGATTTTTCGTGATACTGGCTGAAATCAGGTCTTGGCGGCCGCGTTACCACTGCGCATGAAAAGCATCCGTTGCTAAACATCCGATAGACCACCCCCAGCAGCATGGCGCCGCTGGTAGCACGCATTAAATACTGTGATTTACCGTTAGCAGAAGAATTAGACTCTCCCACCGCAGTAGCGACAATAATACCACGCCGTTTAGATATTGCTTTGTGCCAGTAAGGGCTATCCAAATTTCTTGCATTAAACGTGGTGCGATCACCAAGCGCTAATGTATCGCCAACGGGACTCGCGTCAAACCACCACGTTGCGTTTATCGTGCGCTTACTATCTACAATTAGATTAGTGATACGTTTATCTACCGCTTTGCCAAATGCCGGATAAAAATTGAGTACATCGCTATGCTGTGCCTCATCCTTAAAAAGCGGAATAGTTTCACCTAACCCCACCTCCTCAAGCAGTTCCAAAACCGCGGGGGAACGTGTCTCTCGTTGAATAAAACCGCACATATAGCCTCCATGTTTTCCACACTTAATAGACTTCAAATACGAATTACAATTTTCTAGCAAATTCGCTGGTATTTAATTAAGACTTGCGTTACGCATAACCGATTAAACCACCAACTACAAAAAAAGCCTGAGGTAGAAACCATCAGACTTTTATTGTGTGTTTAATTAAAAACCTTTTAATACAATGCTTAAGATATGAACAAGTGCAAGTAGCTACATACAGCGTTCAACTGGTAACGCAAAGCCTCTTGGTTTACTGAGGTTTAAGTACTTCAACACCGCCCATGTAAGGGACTAGTGCTTTAGGTACCGTTACGCTGCCGTCGGCTTGCTGATTATTCTCTAAAATAGCAACCAATGTACGCCCTACTGCTAAACCTGAACCATTCAATGTGTGAAGCAACTCAGGCTTGTTGGTTTCAGGGTTACGGAAGCGAGCCTGCATACGACGGGCTTGGAAATCTAACATGTTAGAACATGAAGAGATCTCTCTATACGTATTTTGAGCCGGTAACCACACTTCCAAATCGTAAGTTTTACAAGCCCCAAAGCCCATATCGCCCGTACACAGCAACATTTTACGGTAAGGTAATTCAAGTTTTTGCAGAATCGCTTCGGCATGACTAGTCAGCGCTTCAAGCGCGTCAAAGCTATCTTCAGGCTTAACGAGTTGCACTAATTCTACTTTGTCGAATTGATGCTGGCGAATTAGACCTCGTGTATCGCGACCGTATGAGCCTGCCTCAGAACGAAAACACGGTGTATGGGCAGTCATTTTCACTGGTAGCGATTTGGCATCTACTATTTCATCGCGCACGATGTTAGTGAGTGGCACTTCTGCGGTAGGTATAAGGGATAGCCCTTGCCCTTCCTCTGTTGCAGGCTGCGTGTGAAACAAATCTTCACCAAACTTGGGAAGTTGACCTGTGCCATACAGGCTGTCAGAGTTTACTAAATAAGGCACATACATTTCTTGATAGCCGTGCTCTCCGGTATGCACGTCTAGCATAAACTGCGCTATTGCTCGATTTATACGCGCAATATTGCCACGCATGACAACGAAGCGGCTGCCGGTAATTTTACTTGCCGTAGAAAAATCGAGGCCATTGTTTAAGCGCTCGCCCACGTCTACATGGTCACTTACTTCAAAATCAAACGTTCTTGGCTGGCCCCAGCGTGATATCTCTACATTGTGATCTTCGTTCTCACCTTGCGGCACAGATTCGTCAGGCAAATTAGGTATGCCTTGAGTCATCACTGTAATTTCATCTAACAATGCAGTTAATTCAGCTTTTGCTGAATCAAGCTCATCACCTAATTTGCCAACTTCAGCTAACAAAGGCGCAATGTCTTCGCCCTGTGCCTTCGCTTTGCCAATAGACTTACTGCGCACGTTACGCTCGTTCTGCAGATCCTGAGTTCTGGATTGAAGTGTTTTTCTTTTTTCTTCAAGCGAACTAAATGCTGCCACATCAAGCTTAAAACCACGGGCAGCCAAACGTTCGGCAGTTTGTTCTATATCGCTTCGCAAACACTTTGGATCTAACATGCGTTCCTACTTATCCTTTCATCAATTCAATTGCCAGCCACCCTGCTATTAAGCAAGCGCCGACATTAAGAAATACGTTTGCTACGGCCTTTAGCCACAGCCCATTTTCTAACAACGTTAGCGTTTCAATGGAAAACGTTGAGAATGTTGTAAATGCGCCTAGTAACCCCACACCTAGTAGTGCGCGGTATGGCGAATCGCTCAAATCGTGACGTTCTATCAAGCCATAAAGAAGCGCCAGCGCAAATGAGCCAATTACATTTACCGTTAGTGTACCAAACGGCATGTTTTTTCCAAACCAAGAATCTACCGTTGTGGTAACAAAATAGCGTAAACATGCACCTGTCGCGCCGCCTGCGGCGATAAAACAATACAATGTTAAGCTGTGTGATACGCCAAATGACACGCTAATACCCCTTTACCGTCTATTTTTACTCTGTGAATTTAAGCTGTCTAAGAAATCTCGTTTCGCTTTAAGTGCTTTTTCTAGGCCTCGTTCACTTGGCTCATAAAATCGCGTTCCCACAATACTCTCTGGCAAATAAGTCTCGCCTGCCGCAAAAGCATTTGGCTCATTATGTGCGTAGCGATAACCATCGCCATGTCCAAGATCTTTCATTAACGATGTGGGAGCGTTACGTAAATGCATAGGCACTGGCGCATCAGATGTTTTTCTCGCTAATGCCTTTGCCGCACTAAATGCCATGTAAACCGCATTGCTCTTTGCTGCCAATGCACAATAAACGGTAGCCTGCGCAATAGCCCGTTCGCCTTCAGCTGGGCCTACGCGATGAAATGTATCCCAAGCATTAATGCAAAGCTGCATGGCCCTCGGATCAGCATTGCCAATATCCTCTGAAGCGATGGCTAGCAAACGCCTGCCAACGTAAAGGGCATCGCCACCACCGTCTAAAATACGGGCATACCAGTATAGCGCTGCATCGGGGTCTGAACCTCTTACCGATTTGTGAAAGGCAGAAATAAGGTCGTAAAACGTGTCGCCTTTATTATCGTAGCTCGCCACTTTTTGACCAACGGCTTGCTCAATGTCACCAATGGCAATTTCATCATTACTGGTAAAGTCAGCAGATAACTCTAAATAGGTGAGAAGACGTCTGGCATCACCACTGCTTAAGTCGATAAGGGCTTGTTTTGCAGGTGCTGAAATTTTTAAATGTCGTCCGCCTAGCCCTTTTTGCTCATCGGCTAAAGCCCGTTCTACTAACTCGGCTAAAGCATCATTTTCAAGTGGCTTAAGTACGTAAACTCTCACCCGAGATAACAACGCATTATTGAGCTCAAAAGACGGGTTTTGTGTGGTTGCACCGATAAAAGTCACAACACCGGATTCTACGAACGGTAAAAACGCGTCCTGCTGACTTTTATTAAAACGATGCACTTCATCAACAAATAACAGCGTACGCTGATTGTAGCGTGCGTTATCTTGGGCGCTGTCCATGGCCGCACGAATCTCTTTTACTCCAGACGTCACCGCTGAAATACGAAGCACTGTAGCGTTAGTGTATTCGGCGATGAGCTCTGCTAGGGTTGTCTTTCCTGTTCCAGGAGGCCCCCATAAAATCATCGAATGACAGTGACCCGCCTCTAGCATTTTACGCAGGGGCTTGTCAGGGCCTAAAAGGTGAGATTGACCGCTGTATTCTTCAATGGTTGTAGGCCGCATCCGCGCGGCCAATGGGGCGAATGGGGCGAATGCCTGATTAACGCTGGTCATCGATGATAAAACTGTCTGGCACTTCAACCTCAAACGTATCAGCAGCAAGTGGGAAAGTGGTTTCTATATCACTGAAGGTCAGCGTGCTTATTTGTTGTTGAGCATCTAACATGGTTAACGCTGCGAGTTCGTTGTTGCTGTTGAATGTAAGGGTAAGCGTTAGTATTTGTCCGCCCTGCTGCTTAGGTGTTATTTGAAAGCTGCGCAAACTCGACGTGTTTTCTTGTCCTGTCCTGTTTTTTTGCCCTAATTTGTTTTTTTGTCCTGACAGCTTCGATAACGCATTATCAAGCTGGCTAATTGAAAACATCGACCACGTGCTGTCATCATTCGAGGTGAGTAACATAACAGGGTTGTCTTTAATGGCGTTAGCCTGAGATAGCACAGTAACCTGCTCTACAAATGTGTCTACATTCCACACGGCCTCGCCGTCGGCTATCAGTAGCGTCTCATCTGGAAAAGTGGTTTCCCAACGTAGCTTGTCAGGACGGGTCATCGTAAGTACGCCCTGTGCTTCGTGGACTACATTTTGTTGGGCATCCACAACGGTTTGGGCAAAGTTAGCCCGAAACTGACGCATATCACTAAGCAGTGTTTTTAATGCCGAAGTGTCTTTAGTATCACTATCGCTCGTTGATTCAGGTGCGGCCATTGATTCAGGAGCCGCTTCGGCTGAGGCCTGTGTTTGGGCATTTAACACAAAACTTGTGGCGCCTGCAGCGACCAAAAGCACACTGCGTACAAGGTACATTGCTTTGTTCTTCATATCATTATTCCTTTATTGGGGGCGGCGCTATGACTTCGCGATTTCCGTTGTGCCCCTGTGCACTTACGACCCCACTCGCTTCCATTTGTTCAACTAAACGCGCTGCTCGATTGTAACCAATTCTGAATTTACGCTGCACGCTAGACACACTTGCACGGCGTGTTTCAGTAACAAATGCGACGGCATCATCGTAGAATGCATCAAACTCTTGCTCTTCACCTTCAGGTTGTTCACCCGGCAATAATACTTCAGCAGACGCCTCACCGTTTAGAATTTCATCGATGTACTCGGGTTCGCCACGCTTCTGCCAATCGGCTACTACGGCATGCACTTCATGATCGTCTACAAACGCACCATGTACTCGCGTAGGCACCGGGCTTCCTGGCGGTAGGTAAAGCATATCTCCCATACCAAGCAGAGTTTCAGCACCCTGCTGGTCTAATATGGTGCGCGAATCTATTTTGCTTGATACCTGGAACGCAATACGAGTAGGGATGTTTGCTTTTATTAATCCGGTAATAACATCTACCGACGGTCTTTGCGTGGCCAAAATAAGGTGTATGCCGGCGGCTCGCGCCTTTTGTGCAATTCGGGCAATCAATTCCTCTACTTTCTTACCAACAATCATCATCATGTCAGCAAATTCGTCCACCACAACCACAATGGCAGGTAATTTATCTAAATCTGGCGCTTCGGTTTCCATGCTCTCTTCATTTTTCCAGAGCGGATCTTTTATCGGCGTTCCATTAGCTTTAGCCTCTTCAACTTTGACGTTGTAGCCTTTGAGGTTCCTCACACCAAGTGCACTCATTAATCGATATCGGCGCTCCATTTCGCCCACACACCAGCGAAGGGCATTTGCCGCCTCTTTCATATCGGTAACCACTTCAGACAGTAAGTGAGGAATACCTTCATATACCGATAGTTCGAGCATTTTAGGATCTATCATGATCATGCGAACGTCTTCAGGCGTGCTTTTATACAGCAGGCTCAAAATCATCACGTTCACACCTACCGATTTACCCGAGCCTGTCGTACCCGCAACGAGTACATGAGGCATTTTTGCTAAATCTACAATAACTGGCTTACCGGATATATCAGCGCCAAGTACCATGGTAAGCGCCGATTTACTCGATTGAAACGCGTCGCAACTGATGACTTCGCTCAAGCGAACCATTTCTCGCTGCTTATTCGGCAGCTCTAACCCAATAACCGATTTACCAGGGATAACCTCAACAACGCGCACCGACATGGCAGACATCGCTCGCGCCAAATCTTTCGACAAACCAGTAATTTTACTTACCTTAACTCCCGGCGCTAAATCAAGTTCAAAGCGCGTAATAACAGGCCCTGGATAAACACCCACTACCGTGGCTTCAATATTAAAGTCGGCTAACTTTTCCTCAACCAGTCGAGATATACCCTCAATCTCTTCTTGTGTAAGGGGGTTTTCGTGTTTATCGGCTCGCTCTAGCAAATCAAACGATGGCATGGGTGCAATGTTTTCATCAATTTCCTGTCTTGGCTTAATAGGCTTAGCACCCACTGCCGCTGGCGAAAACGGTTGTTGTACAGAGGTATCTACCGTTTTTTGAGCCATTGCCGGTTCTACGGGAGGTTGAATATGCGAGTTTGCTGAGTCTTCTTCGTCGCTAGCGTAAGGCATGTCTGCGTTAAACTCATCAAACTCGTCAAAGTCACCGATGGTTGGCTCAGCTTTTCTTGTGCTTGCATCTGAAACGGCATCTTCACTCACAGCATCGTTTACGCTTGATGCAGCTGAATTTCCAGACTCACCGAGCCCCACTTTATCCTTAACGGCCGCGCGCATGCCTGATAAAGAGAATGGGGACTTTTTCGGTTCTTTTTCGACATCTTGAGAATACGCTGACGGCTCTTCTGTACCGTCGCTGTGAGAATAAAATGGCGGTTCGCTCTCTTCATTTGCCTGACTGGTATGGTGAGCAGTGTCTACCGTAAAGCTCGGCTCCATTCTCTCAGAGGAGGAATGACGCTGATTCGCCGCGCTATCATCGTGTGCATCGTGTGCATCGTGTGCATTGTGTGAAGGCGCAGCAGGTTGCGCTCCCCTCTCCTGCCCCTTCTCAGAATAAGAACCAGAATCAGAGTCAGATTCATAAGCAGGCTCAGCGCGCATAGTCGTAATATCAAGCTCACCTGATGAAGCGGTATTACTCTTAACATTGCTGGTTAGCGCTAGGCGCGGCATCTCAAAAGACAGTAACCGCTGGGGCGCAGCAATCGTTTTTCTGGTAAGCCACAGAGCGCCCTCGCCTATTTTGTCAATGATCGAAAGCCAGCTCACGCCGGTCAGCAAAGTAAACCCTGTACAAAAGAAACAGAGTAAAAGAAGGATTGTACCTGCGGTATTAAAATAGGGAACTAACGCGGAGCTTATAACGTCTCCAACAAAGCCCCCAGCAGAAAAGTTATAAATATCGTCAAAGTTGATACTCGCGATACCTGTTGCGCCCAGTGCCATAAGTAAACCGCCAATAATGCGAAGGCCTATGGTTAAGTAGTCAAATTCATCAAGCTCTTTAATATGCTGAAAAAGAAACCAACCTAAGAACGCTGCACTAAAAGGCAGTAAATAAGCAAGAAACCCGAAAGAAAATAGCAATAAATCGGCAACCCATGCGCCAGTAGCTCCCACCCAATTGTGTACATCGAGCTGCAGCCCGGCTTGGCTCCATCCAGGATCGCCAGGATGAAAAGATGCTAGTGCCAGCAATAAGAAAAAGGCGAAAACGCAAGCGACTATCATGCCTGCTTCCCACACTCGCTGAACCCCTGTTAATCGCGCCATAACGTTTATAAAACCTTTAAATTATCTGCCACTACTATTTGTGTAATGCGCTATAAGTACAAGAAACCCGTTTTTGTTTCCCGCAATCCATTCTCTGTAACGGTCTCAAACCTTCTGTAACCGATATGTATTGGTTCTGTAAGGTATTGAAAGCGCGTGAGTATTAAAGCACTGTATTTTTGCACAGCCTACCATAAAAGCAACATTCTGAGCCATGCTTTCATTACTTCAAATTAATGCGCAAAGAAGACGTACTTTTGACTTCTTCCATAACCACATAGGTTCTAGACTCACTGACGCCCGGCAAGCGCAGCAATGTGTCCCCTAATAGCTTTCGATAGCTAGACATATCTGCCACTCTTGCCTTTAACAGAAAATCAAAGTCGCCTGAGACTAAGTGGCACTCTTGTATATCGTCATGCAGTTTTACCGCAGCAGAAAATTCTGCGAAGATATCCACGGAAGTTTTCGTTAATGTTATCTCCACAAACACCAACATTGCGGCGCCAAGTTTTTCGGGATCCACAATGGCGTGGTAGCCTTTTATATAGCCTTGGCTTTCCAGTCGCTTAACCCGCTCAAGACAAGGGCTGGGGCTCAGACCCACTTCCTTAGCCAGTTCTACATTAGAAACCCGTCCATTTTTTTGTAACTGTACTAGGATATTCCTGTCTATTCGGTCAAGGTGTTTTGGGGTTTTTACTAACATATTATATTTTTCAAAAGCAATGAATAGCCATACTATATGCTAGTAATTTCTATTTTTCAGCACATAGTTCGCTTTTTATTAACGTATACTCGCCAAAATAAACACACAGTTATTTAAAAGCCGAGCCATTCCGTGCTCATCAGTAATAAGAGGACCTAGTATGTTAGTTGGTGTACCAAAAGAAATAAAAAACCACGAGTATCGTGTTGGCCTAACGCCAGCTGCAGTGAAAGAATTCACAAGCAACGGTCACTCTGTGCTAGTTCAAACATTAGCAGGCGACGCCATTGGTTTTACTGACGAAATGTACGTAGCCGCTGGCGCTACTATTGCGTCAACCGCTGAGCAAGTTTTCGCAGAAGCGGAAATGATCGTAAAGGTAAAAGAGCCTCAGCCTAACGAATGTAAAATGCTTCGCAAAGGCCAGACTTTATATACTTATCTTCATCTTGCACCAGACCCAATGCAGACTAAACTTCTCGTTGAATCTGGAGCAACATGTATTGCTTATGAAACAGTAACTGACGACCGTGGAGGCCTCCCTCTTCTTGCTCCTATGAGTGAAGTTGCCGGTCGTATGTCTGTACAAGCAGGTGCGCATTACCTAGAAAAAGCCCACGGTGGTAGTGGCACATTGCTTGGCGGTGTACCGGGTGTGGCACCTGGTAAAGTACTTGTTATTGGTGGTGGCGTTGTAGGAACAAATGCGGCGAAAATGGCCCTCGGTTTAGGCGCTGAAGTGGTTATTCTTGACCGCTCTCTTCCTCGCTTACGTCAAATTGACGATATCTTTAATGGCCAAGTGAAGACAGTTTATTCTACGGTTGACGCAATCGAGCACTATTCATCAAAAGCTGACCTAGTGGTAGGCGCGGTGCTTATTCCTGGTGCTGCAGCACCTAAGTTACTCAACCGTGAACAAATTGCAGCAATGAAGCCTGGTTCAGTATTGGTAGATGTTGCCATTGACCAAGGCGGTTGTTTTGAAACGTCAAAAGCAACGACACACCAAGACCCTGTGTATATCATTGATGACGTTGTGCACTATTGTGTTGCTAACATGCCAGGTGGTGTTGCGCGTACATCAACGATGGCGCTAAACAATGCAACTCTGCCCCTTGGCCTTGCTTTGGCAAACAAAGGCCCTGTTCAAGCCATGCTAGATGACAAGCATTTACTTGCGGGCTTGAACACCCACGAAGGAAAAGTCACTTATAAGGCGGTTGTTGATGCGTTGGGTGAAGAACTTGGCCTAACCTATACACCAGCAGAAACAGCGCTTAAAGGCCTGTAATCTAGACGCTATTGCTCTGGGTTAGTCCCACTCAATTAAAAAGCTCGATGTCTGTAATAAGACATCGAGCTTTTTTGTGTGTATTTAATTGATAAACCAAAAAGTTAACTCACTGTTCAACGAATAGATTCGTTAACCGCTGCTAACACTGCCATGGGGTCTTCTGCCTGTGTGATAGGCCTTCCCATCACTAAATAGCTCACACCAGAATTAATAGCGTCAGGCGGCGTCATTACTCGCTTCTGGTCACCAGCTTGGCTTCCACTAGGCCTTATGCCAGGTGTTACCAGTAAAAAATCATCGTTATGACGTTTGCGCAGAGCAGCTGCTTCTTGCGCTGAGCAAACGATACCGTCTAAGCCGGCTTTTTCCGTTAATCCTGCCAATCGCAGTACCTGCTGCTCAGGGGTAACGTCATCAATAACGTCTGAAAGCTGCTCTTGATCAGTACTGGTTAGCACAGTGACGGCAATCAGTTTAGTGTTGGGGTTGCTGCTATTTTCAATGGCAAGCTTTGCTGCCTGCATCATTGGCAGCCCACCAGAGGCATGAACATTTACCATCCAAACGCCAAGTTCAGCAGCAGCTTTACACGCTTTGGCCACGGTATTGGGGATATCGTGAAATTTTAAATCTAAAAAGACGTCAAACCCTTTACCCACTAAACTCTTAACAAACTCTGGCCCGAATAAAGTAAACATTTCTTTGCCTACTTTGAGTTTACACAAGCTGGGACTTAGCTTATCGACAAACGCTAATGCGGTGTCTTTGTCGTCATAATCAAGCGCTACAACAACGCGGGGGCCTTGAATAGCTTCATTGGGAATAGCTTCACTGGGAATAGCTTCACTAGGAATAGCTTTGGGCATAAATCATTACTCTCCATCTAACCCTTTTATGGGTTTTACTACACCCCATTTCTTACACGATGGGCATAGCCAATACAATTTTCTTCCGGAAAAACCGCAGCTATTACAGCGATATTTGGGGCGCTGAAGCATTTGTTTTCCAACTAACTCTTTTAATAATCGCAAACTGTCGGCAGTATTCTTATCGCTAAGCTGGTCGATATAAAGACCCATTAAGGTTTTAAAGCCTCGCATGGTAGGACGCTTTCTAAGCTGCTCAATTAAGTACTCACTGGCTTGCGATATCTCACCTTTTTTCAGCAAAACATCAACCATGGCTAGGTATGATGTAGCGCATTCTTGCCAGTGTGCTTCTAAGTTCTTTTCGAAGCTATCCCACTCACCAGTATCTTCGGCAATTTTTTCTAAACTCGGCACGGCTTCACTAAACCAATTAATATCTCGCTCAGCTACCTGAACAAAATAAGCAGTGGCGTCGGTGTATCGTTTTTGATTAAGTGCTAGCTCGCCTAGCATAAGCCAAGGACGCACTGCGTGAGCATCGGCATTAACCGCTTTTTGAAGTAACGTAAGGGCTGCACCCTGACTGTCATTTTTAAGCTCAACCGTTGCCTGCTCACAATAAAAGTGGGCAAGTCGCTCGCACACATCATCGTTATCGCCGTGACATTCAACCATACGCTCAGCAAGCTCAATGGCTCGCTGCCACTCTTTGGTTGTTTGGTAAATACTGAAAAGCTGTTGCTGGGCTATGAGGTAGTGTTTTTCACTGTTCAATAACTGGAGAAACGCATTTTCTGCCCGTTCTAAAAAGCCTGCCTGTGTATAATCTTGCCCTAGTTCCCGTAACGCGTTTTCCCGCTGTGCAGGCTGAAGCTCATCACGACTCACTAAGTTTTGGTGCACCTTAATTGCGCGGTCTATTTCGCCTCGGTGACGAAAAAAACTGCCCATGGCAATGTGGGTTTCTACCGTGTCGCTATTCACGTTAATCATTTTAATTAACGTATCAACGGCTTTGTCTGGTTGGTCTGAAAGAAGGAAGTTAAGGCCTTTGTAATAATGCTTAGACAGTATGCTCGACTGCTTTCTTTGTGCCTGGCGAACGCTGTTGCGCCCCATTATCCAGCCATAACCTGCTGCGACAGGTAAAAGTAAAAACAGCAGCTCTAGCATTAGTGGTCTTTTTCCAAATGCTGCATCTTAGATTGCGCCGACATGAGCTGCACTTTTAAACGCAACCAACTCGCTAGCATAATCAAGATACCAACAATAACTCCTATAGAGAGCGAAATAGCGATCAGAGTAGATAACCTGATGTTTGCTTGAGCAATAAGATAATTTACCGTCACTACTCCTTCGTTTTGCGACCCAATAACGAACGCCACCGTGAGCAGCGCAAGAATGACCAAAAATGATACTATCCCTTTCAACACAAAACCCTTTAATTTGATTTATTGGTAAGAATAGCAAAATGGGAAAAAAGATAACACAAAAAAGCATTACCCAATGCAGATAGCAGCGCGGTTTATCGATTAATCAGGAACAGAATCAGGCTCTTTCGACTCCCGTTTTGCAATTAGGTTGTCGATAACCAGATCGTGATGCAGCGCCGACATATTAGTAATAAAAATACAGTGAGTGTACCCTGCTTGCATCGTCTCTAATTTATCGTACATCGCTTTATCGAGTTTTGATAATTGTGCCAACCGTTTCTTGGTTAACGGCGTAATAGCACCATGACAGCGAATTGCCGTTACGTCAGTGGAACTCAGCTGAATTTTTCCTTCATCCAGCTGCTCTTTAATTTGGGTGCGAAGCTTAGAGTACAAAAAGTCTCGCTCTCTAATAAAAACAAGTCTGTTGTCACTTTTGCGAACGCAGTGTACTACCAAATGCTGCTGTATAGACTCTTTAAACATTGCCTCTAGAATTAACGATTTAGGCTTGGCCTGACCTTTATCAGCAAAGAACCCGTGTAACGGAATAATATTTTGGGTACGAGAAAAAGGAAATAAGTCATCCGAGTTATCGCTTTGATACACGGTTTTGAGTCTGTCTAACGTAAAGCGATTCATTACACACAGCACAGCCAGAGAAGGCATATGCCTTACCGCCAACTCCCATATAAACCGATGGGTCAAACGCTGAATACGAGCAATGTCCCTTACTTTAAAATACGCCGTATTTTCTTCTACAATATTGTCTACATTGGCACTAACCTTGGTTTTTCGACCGACCTCAGCCAAACATAACCTAATAACGCCAGTGGCAGGCTCAAAATGTACAACCTTATATTTTTCATTTTTGATTTTAAGGTCTGGCACAGAAACCCGAATTTCTTTTTGTAATTCGCTGTTTGGCGCAACAATAAGCCGCATTCCGCTGGCAGACAAATCGGCAACCCGTGCCTCTAAAGACGAAAGCAGCCCGATTTTAATTGAGGCTGCTTTATCAATCACGTAACGTGTTTCGTTACGTCTGTCTAAATCCTCTTCCATCACATAATCAATATGCCAATTGTCACCGCTGGCTTTAAGACTGCTTGATAGTGGTTTGAAACTGCATTTCGCGCTTAAGGTTAAATTGCTGATATAGCCAGAGACATCTTTACAATAGAGAACATGAGAAATGTTAGAGAGCTGTTCAAATTCTTTGCTAGCAATATCATGTATGGCGAAGGCTTTCTGCTTATCTGTCCGCGTCACAACATCAAGACGGCAGTGACTACATATAAAATCATCGTTCTTCGCCAACAGGTAAACTAACGCGTTTAACTGGCCCATTTCTACCAGTTGCCTATGGGTAGCTGTAATCTTTACCGTGGCATTTTTGGTTTTTATTGTACCGTGAAAGACGAATGCTTCATTGTATTTCAATAGCTCCTTAGCAAGAGCATCAAAAAACGGTTTATCTTGTAAGCTGCTAAGTAACTTTTCAGCTTTGTTGTGCTCAACATTGGCTTTTGTAAAAAGCGCTATTGTTGGCTTTAGTGACTTTTTATGGGCAGATAAGTAAATGGGTAACCAAGGGCTATTTTCCAAAATTCTATCGCGCTCTAGTTCTTGCATGGCGCGCTCTATCTCTAAATCCCTTTGCAAAGGCTGCCTGTAAGCGGTGACCTCCACATAGCGTCTCAGATTAGTTAAGAACTCAGGCTCGATATCATCGGGAAATACAAAGAATGACTCATATTTCCCAAGATGCTTATTATATTTTACTGCTTGAAGGTTAAACGCTATGTCTGTGGGTTCTTTGGTTAAGCCAGCTACTTCAGGCAATGTAAACGTTATGGTGTCGCCTGTGGTTACGTTTGGAGGGCGCTTTGTTTCTACCACCATACCAAGGTGAGAAAAAGCACTCACACTACAGTGCCTTCCCTTTTCAAATTCTGGAGAGCTTACGGTAAAATTAGGTCTTATTGCGATGTCGTCACCAAAATCGATGTCAGTAAAAGACTGACTCTCAATATTGAAGGCATCCACGATTTTTTTAAACTGGTCTTTCTTAATCTGGTTCTGATAGAAATCGGAGTTCATTACCGATTCAAAGACACCGACGGTGTATCTGTCTTGATAAAGCGAGGTTTCGTTTTTGAGGATCTTTGCCCCCACCTTATCTAAACGCATTTGAATGCCGAAGTGTTTAAACTTCATCACCGGAAAATGTGCAAAGGCGGAATTATCAGCGGGCGCGTCTGTAAGAGAGGTAAGTCTAACGACTTCCTCCTTTACCACTTTTCGAACAGCACTTGGTAAGCGTTTGGAAAACTTATTAATTCCCTCTAACAAACGATTTTGCTGTTCATAGGGGATCAGTGCACGAATTAGCGGCTGGTATTGTTTTATTATTGCTTGTTCTTCGCCGGCTGACATTACTTCAATTAAAACCGTTTATTCTTATAGCAATAATATATAACTGTCTTTAAGTGAGGGTCAATAGTTATTAGCGGCAAGCCCTACGTATAACAGAAGATACGCATTAATTATGAGATTTTAACGGGATGCTGTAGAGAATTAGAAAAGCAGGCACAAAAAAGCCGCTAAGAAAACGGCTTTTATAATTTATGCTAATGAGGCATCAACTCGTTCGCGAAGTTCTTTTCCTGGCTTAAAGTGCGGTACATATTTACCGTCTAGCTTTACTGTTTCGCCCGTTTTAGGGTTTCTACCCACGCGTGGTGCGCGATAGTGCAGTGAGAAACTGCCAAAACCTCGAATTTCTATACGCTCGCCCTTTTGAAGGGTTTGTGCCATCTGTTCGAGAAGCTCTTTGATAGCCAGTTCTAGTTCTTTCGCTGGAACCTGACGCGCTTGATCCGCGAGCCGTTCAATTAATTCAGACTTGGTCATACTTAACCTCGTTGTCACTATTATTGTTTAAACAGCTATCGCGAATTGGGTGCGCCTAAGCACACCCACAAAAACATTACTCGCCTTTAGCAGCTTTGAATGCTTCTGCCATCGCGCTAGCAAAACCAGCATCATCTTGCTGATTAACCTTCTCGATAGCTTCTTTTTCGTCAGCCTGATCTTTCGCTCTTACAGATAGGTTAACAGTGCGGTTCTTACGGTCAACGCCCATAAATTTCGCTTCAATGCTATCACCAACTTTCGCTACTTCAGTTGCGTCTTCTACGCGCTCAACAGCAATATCTGCAACACGGATATAGCCATCAACTTCTTCAGCTAGGTTTACAGTAACGCCTTTCGCTTCAACTTCAGTTACTGTACCAACAACGATAGCACCTTTCTTGTTATCTGTCAGATACTTGTTGAACGGGTCTTCTTCAATTTGCTTAACGCCTAGAGAGATACGCTCACGCTCTGGGTCAACCTGAAGAACAACAGCAGAGATTTCGTCGCCTTTCTTATAGTCACGAACTGCGTCTTCACCAGACTTGTTCCAGCTAATGTCAGAAAGGTGAACTAGACCGTCGATGCCGCCGTCAAGACCGATGAAGATACCGAAGTCAGTGATTGACTTGATCTTACCAGATACTTTGTCGCCTTTTTCGTGCGATTCAGCAAACGTTTCCCAAGGATTAGCAATACATTGCTTAAGACCTAGAGAAATACGACGACGCTCTTCGTCAATTTCAAGAACCATAACATCTACTGTGTCACCAAGGTTAACAACCTTAGATGGGTGGATGTTTTTGTTAGTCCAATCCATTTCAGAAACGTGAACAAGACCTTCAACGCCGTCTTCGATTTCTACGAAACAGCCGTAGTCAGTTAGGTTAGTAACCTGACCGTTGATCTTAGTTCCTTCAGGGTAACGTGAAGCAATTTCTTGCCATGGATCGTTGCCCATTTGCTTCATACCAAGAGAAACACGCTGCTTCTCTTTGTCGAACTTAAGAACTTTAACGTTGATTTCATCGCCAACATTTACGATTTCACTTGGGTGCTTAACGCGCTTCCAAGCCATATCTGTAATGTGTAGAAGACCGTCTACGCCACCAAGGTCAACGAACGCACCGTAATCAGTAAGGTTCTTAACGATACCTTTGATTTCGTGGCCTTCTTCAAGGTTAGCAAGAAGAGTCTCGCGCTCTGCGCTGCTTTCTGCTTCGATAACTGCACGACGAGAAACAACAACGTTGTTGCGTTTTGCATCAAGCTTGATAACTTTAAATTCAAGCTCTTTGCCTTCAAGGTGAGTTGTGTCACGTACCGGACGTACATCAACCAATGAACCTGGAAGGAACGCGCGTACACTGTTTACTTCAACAGTGAAACCGCCTTTAACTTTACCGTTGATAACGCCCTTAATAGTAACTTTATCATCGTAAGCTTTTTCCAGCTCAACCCATGCTTCGTGACGCTTCGCTTTTTCGCGAGAAAGAATAGTTTCACCGAAACCATCTTCTACTGCATCTAGTGCAACATCTACTTCGTCACCGATAGCGATTTCTAATTCGCCTTCAGCATTTTTAAATTGGTCTGCTGGGATAGCACTTTCTGATTTCAAGCCCGCATCAACAAGAACAATGTCTTTGTCGATAGAAACAACAGTACCTTTTACAATTGAACCAGGACGTGTTTCTAGTTCTTGTAAGCTTTCTTCAAAAAGTTGTGCAAAATTTTCAGTCATAAGTCTCAGATAACTTTTAAGTTGATATCCACGCTTCTAATCCGGATAACGCGGGGTTATTAAAAAATCGCCGCCACTTCCTGTTGCAGCTCTGCTCTGAACGTATTTTGCCCCACGCGATTAACGTCGTGAGGAAATAATATCCATCGCTTTTTCAAAGACTTGGTCTATATCCAAGTCTGTCGAATCTATAATTACAGCATCTTCTGCCGGTACCAAAGGTGCAACCGTGCGCTGTGTATCGCGCTCGTCTCTCGCCTTGATATCGGTTAAAAGGCGCGCAATATTAACATCCATGCCCTTTGCTTTCAACTGGCTATAGCGTCGCTCTGCGCGTGCTTCAGCGCTTGCTGTAAGAAATATCTTTACCTGTGCATCAGGGAACACCACTGTGCCCATATCGCGACCGTCAGCAACGAGCCCTGGCGACTGCTGAAAAGCGCGCTGTCTGCGCAATAACGCTTCGCGCACTCTTGGCAGTGCAGCAATCTTTGACGCTACAGCGCCCACTTCTTCAGTGCGGATGTCATCAGTAACATCTTCGCCTTCCAAAATAATGCGGGTCGCATCTTGGCTCGTCTCGAAACTAACGTCGAGCCCTGTTGCAAGGGGAACAACACATTCTTCATCATCACACGGGAGGTCGTGGTGAAGTGCAGCAACGGCTAGAACGCGATAAATTGCACCGCTATCTAGAAAATGCCACTCTAACTTTTTGGCTAATAAGCTACTTAGTGTACCTTTACCAGCACCACTTGGGCCGTCGACCGTGACTACGGGTGTGGAATGCATACCTGCTCCATATTTTTAAAATTGCTAAAAATCGCGCGTAATTATACGCTTTAACACGAGATTAGCAATGGCGTCAGTACATGCACGCCGCGCAGTTAATCGCCAACGTTGATATGTATAACGTTATTGATGTTGTGAAATCGCTCTAGGTAGCTCTAGGAACTAACTGATTACTGGCCTTAGCATCTACGCTTTTTCAGAGAAAAGCGTTTTAAACCGAGTAAAGTAGTCTGGGAACGTCTTACGGGTACACCCCGGATCGTTAATGGTTACCGGCGTATCACTTAATGCGACAAGGGAAAAGCACATGGCAATTCTGTGATCGTTGTACGTGTCTATTTCTACATGTTTCAAACTATCAGTGGGCCATACTTTTATGTAATCGTGCCCTTCTTCTACCTCAGCACCTACTTTCTTTAGTTCGGTGGCCATTGCGTGAAGCCTGTCGGTTTCTTTAACTCGCCAGTTATAAATATTTGTCATGGTAGTTGGACCCTTGGCGAAGAGTGCCGTGGTCGCAATCGTCATGGCAGCATCGGGAATATGATTCATATCCATCGATATACCTTTTAGAGGTGCCCCCGTGACTTCCACATATTCATCATGCCAAGTAATAGTCGCCCCCATAGCCTCGAGAACGTCTGCAAAGCGGATATCACCTTGAATGCTATTTTGACCAATACCGGTTACGCGTACCGTGCCGCCTTTAATAGCACCGGCTGCAAGAAAGTAAGAAGCAGATGACGCATCGCCCTCAACCATAAACTTACCTGGAGATACGTATTTTGCGTCACCCGATATTGTAAACGTTTGATAGTTGTCGTTACTGACATGCACGCCAAACTTAGCCATAGTGTCCAAGGTAATATCGATGTATGGCTTAGAAACCAGCTCGCCTTTAATTCGGATAATAACATCGTCGCTAAATAATGGAGCAGCCATCAATAGCGCAGTTAGAAACTGACTAGACACACTGCCATCCACCGACATTTTACCGCCGGCTAATGTTTTACCCTTGATATGAAGCGGCGGAAAGCCGTCGTTCTTTAGGTAAGTAATATCGGCACCGGCTTCTCGTAACCCATCGACTAAGTCAGCGATAGGTCGCTCTTCCATACGAGGTTCACCGGTAAGGATTGTATCTACTTTACTGACTGCTAATGCAGCACACAAAGGGCGCATTGCCGTTCCTGCATTGCCTAAAAATAACTCTTGGGACGCCGCTACATCAAAAGCACCACCATTACCCGTTACAACACATTGGGTTTTATCTTCACTTAACGTGTAGCTCACGCCAAGTTGAGTCAACGCCGTAAGCATGTGAGAAATATCATCACTATCAAGCAGGTTGGTCAGTTCAGTGTCGCCCTCTGCTAGCGCCGCAAGTAGCAGAGCCCTATTTGACAGGCTTTTCGAACCAGGTACGTTGACCTCTCCCGATACTTTTGCAATCGGTTCTAATGTTAACTGTTCCATCTTCTTGACTATTCCTTTCTTATCCATTCACTCGTTCGAATTCACGCATAAACTCTACAAGGGCTAACACGCCTTCAACAGACATAGCGTTGTAAATACTCGCGCGCATACCGCCAACAGAACGATGACCTTTAAGCGCTAGCAATCCTGCTTCTTGAGACTGTTTTAAGAACAACCCGTCTAAATCAGTATTTGCAAGATGAAACGGCACGTTCATTTTTGAGCGATTGTGTGGGTGCACTTTACTTGAATAGAAATCAGAACTATCAATAGCTGAATATAGTAACGAGGCTTTTTCGGCATTGCGTTTCGCCATTGCATCTATGCCGCCCATGTCTTTCAACCACTCAAATACCAACCCCGCTAAATACCATGAGAAAGTTGGCGGCGTGTTGTACATAGAGTCAGCTTTGGCAGCTAAGCCATAATCGAAGATAGAAGGTGTTTCTTTACGGGCATAACCCACTAAGTCTTCACGAACAATAACCACTGACAAACCACTTGGGCCAATGTTCTTTTGCGCGCCAGCATAAATAATACCGTGCTTAGCCACATCTAGCGGTTGCGACAATATTGTTGAAGACATGTCTGACACTAAGGGCACATCGCCTGATTCAGGTAGCCAATCAAAAGCAATACCATCGACAGTTTCATTCGGGCAAAAGTGATAATACGCCGCAGATTGGTCAATATTGGCAAGTGAAGGCTGAGGAACAAAGTGCATTCCATCTTTATCCGTTACTTCGCCAATAACCACTGCGTTGTTATACTTGTTTGCCTCTGCTACGGCTCCCTTAGACCAAGAACCACTGACAAGGTGAAGACTGGTATCCTCACTCTTAGAAATATTCAGAGGCACTGCAGCAAACTGACCACGACCACCACCATGGGTGAACAGAACGTGATAGTTTGAAGGAATAGATAAAAGGTCGCGCAGATCCTGCTCGGCCTTTGCGGCTATCTCAATAAAATCTTTGCCTCGATGACTGACTTCCATGACAGAGCATTGTAAGTCACGCCAGTTTGTAAATTCGCCTTGGGCTTTCTGCATCACTTCCTTAGGGAGCATTGCTGGGCCAGCACTAAAGTTAAATACCTCATTCATCGCGTTTTTCAACACCTGTATACTAGTTGCCAATTGGGATGCCAATAAGAACGCCAATTGGCAAACAAGCGGCATAAGCCGCTTGTTTATAAGAACAATGATAATGCATACCAGTTACGGAGCATTGTCTGTAACCGGTAACTAGTTACTTTTTAAGTAACTTGCACTACCCCTAGTCTTCTGTCGTTGAGCTGTCGTCGTCTTGTGCGACGTTTTCTTCTTGCTCAGGTAACGCTTCAGGAGTAATAGGATTACCTTCTTCATCAAGCTCAGGTAACTCTACAACTTCTTCAATACGTTGTAAGCCAACCACATGTTCACCTTCCACAGTACGCATCAAGCGAACACCTTGAGTGTTACGTCCCACTACTGAGACTTCGCTTACTCGTGTACGTACCAATGTACCTTGATCACTGATCAGCATCATTTCGTTAGTTTCGTCTACTTGCACGGCACCAACAACTTTTCCGTTACGGTCTGAAACCTTTATAGAAACAACCCCCTGGGTTGCTCGGCTCTTCGCTGGATAATCTTCTAGCGGCGTACGCTTACCGAAACCATTTACGGTGGCCGTTAGTATAGGACCATCGCCTTTTGGAACAATAAGTGAGACCACTTTCTGATCATCTTGCAAACGAATTCCACGAACACCGGTTGCTGTTCTACCCATTGGACGAAGGGCAAGAAGCTCTTCCCCAGTTTCAGGGTCGCGTTTCACTTCACCGGTTTCGCTATCGCGAAGCTTTTCGTTAAAGCGAACCACTTTACCAGCATCAGAGAACAACATAATGTCGTCATCACCGTGGGTAATATCAACACCAATCAGTTCGTCGCCTTCATTGAGATTAACAGCAATAATACCGTTTGCACGAGGGCGAGAATAAAGGCTTAAGTCAGTCTTCTTCACCGTACCGTTCGCCGTTGCCATAAGGACATACTTGCCTTCAACAAACTCTTTAATAGGTAGGATTGCAGTAATACGTTCGTTTTCTTCCAACGGTAAAATATTGACTATTGGACGACCACGGGCATTACGACTGGCGAACGGCAGTTGATACACCTTCAGCCAGTACAGTCTTCCGCGAGTTGAGAAACAAAGAATATGGTCGTGGGTATTTGCCACAAGCAGTTTTTCAATAATGTCTTCGTCTTTCATCTTCGTCGCTGATTTACCACGGCCGCCACGTCGTTGCGCCTCGTAATCTGTCAGCTTCTGGTATTTCACGTAGCCTTCGCGAGAAAGGGTTACAACTACTTCTTCTCTCTCGATCAAGTCTTCAATATCAATGTCGTGGCTTGCAGCTGTGATTTCTGTACGGCGTTCGTCACCGTATTCTTCACGTACTTTTTCAAGTTCTTCTTGAATAACTTCCATCAAACGCTCTGGGCTATTTAATATGTGAAGTAATTCAGCAATGATCTCTAGTAGCTGCTTGTATTCTTCTAAAATCTTTTCGTGTTCAAGGCCTGTCAGCTTATGTAAGCGAAGGTCAAGAATAGCTTGCGCCTGCTGCTCGGTAAGGAAATATTTTCCTTCGCGAATACCAAACTCTGGCATTAGCCAATCTGGTCGCGCAGCGTCGTCGCCAGCACGTTCTAGCATCTGCGACACGTCGCCTAGCTGCCAGCCTTGTGCAACCAATCCTTTTTTCGCGTCAGCTGGGCTGTTCGATGCCTTAATCAACTCAATAATTGGGTCGATGTTGGCAAGCGCAATAGCTAGACCTTCAAGGATGTGAGCACGATCTCGTGCTTTGCGCAATTCAAACACAGTACGACGTGTAACTACTTCTCTGCGGTGAAGAATAAATGCTTCTAGCGTTTCTTTAAGGTTAAATATCTTAGGCTGAGTATTGTCCAACGCTACCATATTTATACCAAATACAGTTTGTAACTGCGTATTGGCATATAGGTGGTTTAACAATACTTCTGCTGATTCGTTGCGTTTAACCTCGATAACAATGCGCATACCGTCTTTATCAGACTCATCACGCAGTGCTGAAATACCTTCAATACGCTTTTCTTTAACTAACTCGGCCATCTTTTCGATAAGGCGAGCTTTGTTAACTTGATAGGGTATTTCGTTAACGATAATTGTTTCTTTACCGTTACTGTCAGTTTCAATGTCAGCTTTTGCACGCAGGTATATTTTACCGCGGCCAGTGCGGTAAGCGTCTTCAATTCCCTTGCGGCCGCTGATGGTTGCAGCGGTTGGGAAATCGGGACCCGGTATATGAGTCATCAATTCGTCGATAGACAAATCGGGATTCTCGATAAGCGCAACACAGCCGTTGATAACTTCAGTTAAGTTATGCGGCGGAATATTAGTGGCCATACCCACGGCAATACCCGACGAACCATTAACGAGAAGGTTAGGCACTTTCGTTGGTAACACTTCAGGAATAAATTCAGTGCCGTCATAGTTTGGAACAAAGTTAACGGTTTCTTTATCTAGGTCAGCTAACAACTCGTGGGCAATTTTTGCCATGCGCACTTCGGTGTAACGCATTGCGGCCGCAGAATCACCATCGACAGAACCAAAGTTACCTTGTCCGTCTACCAGCATATATCGCAATGAAAAAGGTTGCGCCATACGAACGATAGTGTCGTACACGGCGGAATCACCATGTGGGTGATATTTACCAATTACATCGCCTACCACACGGGCAGATTTTTTATATGGCTTGTTGAAGTCGTTTTTTAGTTCGTTCATCGCGAACAGCACTCGGCGGTGAACTGGCTTCAAGCCATCTCTTACATCAGGCAATGCTCGCCCGACAATAACGCTCATCGCGTAATCGAGGTAGGAGTTTTTTAACTCTTCCTCAATATTAACGGGGAGAATTTCTTTAGCGTTATCAGACATAAACTGCTTAATCCCTTTTTCTTGATTTGTTCTGCGTTATCCGTTTTGACCTGCTTTTACGTAATCTCAAAGCAATGCCATGGTGCGCACTATTGTTATTATGTGGGTTCATAATCGTCTCACGAGTGTACCACTTGATGACAGATTTATGTAGCGCTTAATTACGCTTATTGGAGCAATATAAGGTAAGCGTTTATTTTTCGTGCAGACGGCAGTTTTAGACCCTGTATAATGGATAAAAATAGGGGAAAATGTAACTCCTACTCGGTATTTTGCGTTATGTTATTTATACGCCATTGAAGGATTCACCCGTCTATGACAAATAAAGCTGTAACAAATGTAGACCCACAAGAAATTGATAAATTTTCTCAACTCGCCTCTAGGTGGTGGGACCCTGAGGGAGAGTTTAAGCCCCTTCACCTCATAAACCCTCTTCGTCTGGACTTTATCAATCAAAATGCACAAGGCCTCTTTGGTAAAACCGTGATCGACATAGGTTGCGGTGGTGGAATACTGGCTGAGTCAATGGCCAAAGCCGGTGCTGCAGTCACAGGCTTGGACATGGCCCAAGCTTCTCTAGAAGTGGCAAAGCTTCACGGTCTGGAATCAGGCGCCAAAGTTGACTACGTTTGCTCAACTGCTGAAGACTTTGCCGCTGGGAACGCTGGCAAGTTTGATGTAGTCACCTGCATGGAGATGCTTGAACACGTTCCCGATCCGGCCTCTGTAGTTTCTGCATGCGCTGCGCTAGCTAAACCTGGAGGGCATGTGTTCTTTTCTACGCTTAATCGAAATATAAAGTCATATTTGATGGGGATCGTCGGTGCTGAATATGTCCTTAAATTGGTCCCTAAAGGTACTCACGATCACAGCAAGTTCTTGAAGCCTTCTGAGCTCATGTCGATGACTGATAATGCGGGTTTACTTCCCCGAGACATGACAGGTCTTCATATGGATCCGGTCACACAAGGCTTTTATCTTTCTGCTGATAATGTAGATGTTAATTACCTACTATATACAGTAGTACCAGATTAAGTTAACACTATATGTAGGGGCATGATGATATTTCATACACCATATATCGTGTTTTTATAAAAAAGCGTTTTTAATATTAAATTAATTTAGCGTTCGATCATTTTTCTCAAAAGTGCTTGCATTTGGTTTGATTAACGCTTGTAGAACGCTAAAAAGTTAGTCTCCACTAACGTAAAAACTATGCCAGATTGAGTGATGGAAATACCACCAGATATTGGGTTGCATTACAGTGAAAACCTCACTATCTTGTGTTCTGTCCGCAGCGCGATCCGGCAGTAATTATTCAGGATCAAAGCTCAGACGTCGCGCAAAAAGTTTTACGCGACGCTTTCACTGGACACAACAAAAGCAGAAAATTTTAAGCAGTCTCTACTCGTGTATTTCAGTTCAGACGGCTTTAGTGTGTTTAATGATGTGAGCACAAATGCAAAAACAGCATCACACTAGCAGCGGTTAACGCTGTATGCAGACACGCTAAAAGTGACAACTAAACACCTTAGAAACACGACACGAATTAAAACTAAAATGGGTGTTAAACCCACGCTTTATGCGCTAACAGAAAAACGGCCAAGTAACATGAATGATAATTTGTTTGTCACCAAACGAAATGGTGAAAAAGAGTCTATTGATTTAGAAAAAATCCATAAAGTAGTAACGTGGGCGGCAAAAGGACTTAGCAACGTTTCTGTTTCGCAAGTTGAAATTAAAGCGCAAATACAGTTCTATGACGGTATTAATACCAGCGAGATCCACGAAACATTAATCAAATCTGCGGCAGATCTCATTTCTACCGATGCCCCTGATTATCAATATCTTGCTGCACGCCTAGCTATCTTCCATCTACGCAAAAAAGCTTACGGGCAGTTTGAGCCGCCAGCGCTTATCGACCAAGTTAAGCAAATGGTTGAAATGGGCAAATACGATAGCCACCTACTAGAAGACTACTCTGGTGAAGAGTTCGCCGAAATGGAAACGTATATCGACCATTGGCGCGACATGAACTTCAGCTACGCCGCGGTTAAACAGCTCGAGGGGAAATACCTTGTTCAAAACCGTGTTACGGGTGAAATCTACGAAAGCGCACAGTTTCTTTATATCTTAGTTGCCGCCTGTTTATTCGCGAATTATGACAAAGCGACTCGTATGGATTACATCCGACGCTTCTACGATGCTGCATCTACGTTTAAACTTTCATTACCGACGCCAATCATGTCTGGTGTTAGGACCCCTACTCGTCAGTTCAGCTCATGCGTTTTAATTGAAGCAGGTGATAGCCTAGATTCAATCAATGCAACCGCAAGCGCTATTGTTAAGTACGTGAGTCAACGTGCTGGTATTGGTGTGAACGCTGGGCGTATTCGTGCACTAGGTAGCCCAATTCGCGGTGGTGAGGCATTCCACACTGGATGCATTCCTTTCTATAAGTATTTCCAAACGGCAGTTAAAAGTTGCTCACAAGGCGGTGTTCGCGGCGGTGCTGCAACCTTGTTCTATCCACTATGGCACATGGAAGTTGAATCGCTTTTAGTACTTAAGAACAACCGTGGTGTTGAAGAAAACCGCGTTCGCCACCTCGACTACGGTGTGCAGTTTAACAAGCTTATGTATCAGCGCATGATGAAGGATGGCTACATTTCATTGTTCAGCCCTTCTGATGTGCCTGGTTTGTACGATGCTTTCTTCGCCGACCAAGATAAGTTTGAAGAGCTGTACGTTAAATACGAAAATGATGGCAGCATTCGCAAGAAACAAATTAAAGCCATGGAATTGTTCAGCTTATTTATGCAAGAGCGAGCAAGCACAGGCCGTATTTATCTTCAAAATGTGGACCACTGCAATACTCACAGCCCATTCAACCCTGAAGTAGCGCCGGTACGTCAGAGCAACCTTTGTCTTGAAATAGCGCTTCCAACTAAGCCGCTTCAGCACGTTAATGATGAAGAAGGTGAGATTGCGTTATGCACACTGTCTGCATTTAATTTAGGGGCTATTAATTCATTAGACGAATTTGAAGAGCTAGCAGACCTAGCGGTTCGTGCACTCGACAACTTATTAGATTACCAAGACTATCCAGTGCCAGCGGCGCTTAACGCCACTATGGGACGCAGAACCTTAGGTGTTGGTGTAATTAACTTTGCCTATTACTTGGCAAAGAATAACGTTAAATACTCTGACGGCAGTGCGAACGGTCTTGTTCACCGCACATTTGAGGCAATGCAGTATTACTTGCTTAAGGCATCGAACAATCTCGCTAGAGAAAAAGGCGCATGTCCGAAGTTTAATGAGACTACTTACTCACAAGGTGTAATGCCTATTGATAGTTACAAGCGCGACTTAGACAAGGTTTGTAATGAGCCTCTGCAATACGACTGGGACGCGCTGCGTGAAGACGTAAAAGCACACGGATTGCGCAACTCGACACTGTCGGCGTTGATGCCGTCAGAAACATCATCACAAATCTCAAATGCGACCAATGGTATTGAGCCACCTCGTGGATTTATCAGTATCAAGTCCAGTAAAGACGGTGTTTTAAAACAAGTTGTTCCGGAGTATGAGACTCTGAGAAATCAATACGAATTATTATGGGATATTCCATCTAACGATGGCTATCTTCAATTAGTGGGTATTATGCAGAAGTTTATCGACCAGACAATTTCAGCGAATACAAACTACGACCCAAGCCGTTTTGATGGTAACAAGGTTCCAATGAAGCTGTTGCTTAAAGACCTGTTAACAACATACAAGCTTGGCGTGAAAACATTGTATTATCATAATACCCGCGACGGTGCGTCAGACACTTCAGCACTAGATGCAAAAGCTAGTGAGCCACTTCCTCGTCAAGAAGAAGTTGTGATAGAAGAAGATGATGATTGTGCCGGCGGTGCGTGCAAAATCTAAGGGTTTAGATACTGCACGCACCCTTGCGGTACGCCGCAAGGAATTAGATAGCAGCAAGAACACAAATAAAAATACGCGTTTATCATTAAGTTTTTAGTTAGGTCATCATGAAATACACTACGTTTAATCAACAAAGTACAAATCCGTTGCTAGAGCCAATGTTTTTCGGCAACCCCGTAAACGTTGCACGCTACGACCAGCAGAAGCATGCCATTTTCGAAAAGCTTATTGAAAAACAGATAAGCTTTTTTTGGCGCCCTGAAGAAGTTGATGTCACTCGAGATCGCGTTGATTTTCAAAAATTAACCGAGCCAGAGAAGCACATTTTCATTTCTAACCTTAAGTACCAAACATTACTTGATTCGGTACAAGGCAGAAGCCCTAACATTGCGTTCTTGCCAATCATTTCACTGCCTGAATTAGAAACCTGGGTAGAAACATGGTCTTTTTACGAGACTATTCACTCTCGCTCTTACACGCACATATTGCGTAACTTGTTTTCTGATCCAAGTGAGATTTTTGACGACATCGTGGTAAACGATGAAATAAAGCGCCGTGCCGCTGATATTTCTAAATACTATGACGATTTGATTTTTGCGACCCAGCTTTGGCAAACTCAAGGCGAAGGCGTGCATACGGTTGACGGTGTTGCACACATAATCAATATGTACGAGCTTAAGAAAAAACTATATCTTTGCATGAACTCAGTGAATGCGCTGGAAGCCATTCGTTTTTATGTGTCTTTTGCATGCACGTTTGCATTTGCTGAACGCAAGCTGATGGAAGGTAATTCAAAAATTATTCGTCTAATCGCTCGCGACGAAAACCTTCACTTGTCTTCAACGCAACATGTATTAAATTTGTGGGCGAAGGGTAAAGACGACCCTGAAATGGCGCAAATTGCAGAAGAATGTAAAGACGAAGCTCGCGCTATTTTTATGAACGCCGTCGAGCAGGAAAAAGAATGGGCAGATTACTTATTCCAAAACGGTTCTATGATTGGCCTGAATAAGGAAATATTGTGTTCTTATGTAGAGTACATTGCTAATCAGCGTATGACTGCCATTGGTTTCGACGCACCGTTTGACGTTAGCAGTAACCCACTGCCTTGGATGAATAACTACCTTAATTCAGACAATGTACAGGTAGCTCCTCAAGAATCTGAGATTAGCTCTTACCTTGTTGGTCAAATTGACTCAGCGGTAAGTGAAGAAGACTTCGCTGACTTTGAACTGTAATTACGCAGTTTAATGAATAGCAGTAACGAGATGCTCCGCATCGACATTGTTGATGTGGGGCAAATTAGCGCCCCTACCGATAAAACCTTATTAAGCGCTATTGAAGCCGCTGGTATCACTATTCACTATCATTGCAAAGAAGGCTTTTGTGGAGCGTGTAGAACCAAGCTTCTTGAAGGCGAAGTGGAATACACCACCGACCCTCTTGCCTTTATTGATGACGACGAGATTTTACCCTGCTGCTGCGTAGCAACAAAGCCGTTGAAAATTAAAGTCCCTTTATAACTAAATCCCTTTATAACTAAATTCCTTTATAACGAAATCTTTTTATAACGAAATCTTTTTATAACGAATTTTTTCACAACAAAAGCCTCTTATAAAAGGCTTTAATTCACCGCTTTAAACCAAAACACACCAACGTATATAAAGAGTCTGCAAGATAGTGACTGACTATCCCCATCTCTGAACTGACTCTAACGAATCATTCGGCATGGTATTAAACGCAATTTTTGCGTTGGAGGAGTGAGTGTGAATGATGTTAATCAGCTTTTCAAACAGCAAAAAGTGGTCAGGGTCTGCTCTCACTCCTGCGCCAATTAAAACGATATCTGGCTTCTCTTTTAGTAGAGTATGATACGCGTGTTGTTCGGCTGTTTCGCCCCTATCGGTCAAACACCATTTTGCATCGTAGCCATTTTTTGCCAGTTCTGTAACCGTGTCTACAAACGCAGATTCCAACTTTTCCTTAGTTAGCTGAGGCCATTTATCAAATTCAACAGCGTCAGAACGCAGACCAATCATTAGTACCTTTTTCTTCATTTTTGATCCCTCGTATGAATATGATAAATACAACTTGAGAAGTTAAAAACACGTGTATGTGAACGCAGCAGCAAGGAGCCTGCTGCTATTTATTTACTAAATACACTGTTACGTTGCTTACATTCAAGTATCAAGTGCTCATAACTGCAAACACGCCACTTGCCCGCGCAATGCGCTTTTTTTCCACCCAAAAATAGCAGTTGGCAAACGCCATTTTACGACCTACCTTGTGTACGTCAGTGTCAATGTAGATCCAATCGCCGAGTTTAGCTGAACCAGCATAATCGATATTGAGACTTGCTGTAACCAAAGGAACGGGAACGTCGTCTGAAAAAGCTGCATTGTAACCTAAGGCTATATCTGCAAGTGTGCTTAACACACCACCATGCACCTGCCCTCTCGCATTGCAGTGTTTTTTTTCAGCTCGTAAGCCTATAGTTAATCCATCTACCGTTTTCTTATTGTATATTGGCCCCAATAAATCGACGAAAGGGCTGCTTCTAAAAATGGGCTCGAATCCATTTGGAATATCAATCATATTCTTCCTATCTGCTTTTTTAAGCGCAATAAAAAACACCCCACAAAGGTATAACGTATATATACCTTTGCACATTTCAAGAACAATCACTTTATCGAAGCCATTTACACTGAATGAAGCAGTTCTGATGTTTATTGCTTACTGATTAAAAGCGCTTCAAATTGCGACTTACTCACTGGCTTTGAGAAATAATAGCCCTGCCCATATTCACACCCCATATTTTTGAGAATTGTGAGCTGCTCTGATGTTTCTATTCCCTCTGCAACCACTCGAATACCCAACTTTTTCGCCATAACAATAATGGCCTCGCAAAGAATTTTGTCGTTGCTAACCTCTGTCATCGAGTTAACGAAGCTTCTGTCTATTTTTATATAATCAGTGGGGAATTTCTTTAGATAGGAAATGGAAGAGTACCCAGTGCCAAAATCATCAAGCGCAATGCTTACTCCGGCCTGGCGGAACTGAAATAGCTTTTGTGAGACTTTTTCGTCAGCGTCCATTAGCAAGCTTTCGGTAATTTCTAATAGCACTGCACTTGATGGCGTGTTTGTACCTAACAGCTCAGTCATCCATTCAATAATATTGGGTTCTGAACTGAAATAGTGGCTTGCAGATGTATTAATGCTTAACTGCAAGTCTTTACAGTAAGACTCTCTCCAGCGATTGATATCGCTACAAACTTGAGAAAAAACCCAGTTACTAATTTCAATAATCAAACCAGATTCTTCTGCTAGTGGAATAAAGTCATCGGGCCTAATAAGTCCCCGCTTAGGGTGGTTCCATCTAATTAGCGCTTCTCCCTTGTGGATGGCACCAGTGTCTAATGCCACAATAGGTTGATATTCTAAAAAGAACTCACCATTCTTGGTGGCGTACCGCAAATCGTTGAGCAGGCCCAGCCTTTTAATGGCAGCCTCTCGCATACTCTGGGTATAAAACTCATAGCTGTTTCTTCCGTTTGCCTTAGCACGAAACATAGCTTGATCAGCGTTCTTCAGCAGACTGCTTATGTCTTCTGCATCGTCGGGATAAAGCGTAATACCAACGCTTGCACTAGTATGAATAACTTCATTTTCAATGACGAGTGGTTTAGACAGTGAGGACAATAAATACTGTGAGACCCGTTCAACATCATCGACATCTTGCAAATTGTTTAGGATGATGACGAATTCATCGCCACCCAAGCGAGCAACGCGATCATTTTGCCTTACGCAACGCTCGATTCGACGGGCACACTGAACAAGTAATTCGTCGCCGACTCCATGCCCCATGGTATCGTTTATATCTTTAAAATGGTCCAAGTCGAGAAACATCACGGCGACTTTAGTAGATAGTCGGTCGGCAGAACTCAATGCTTGTGACAGGTGATCTTCCATTAAGTGACGATTGGCCAAACCGGTTAAACTATCGTAGTTAGCCTGTCGCCAAATGATGTCATCAGCCCTTTCCCGCTCAATGGCAATACTCGCCACATGGGCAAAGTACTCGATACGGGTAATGTCTTCATCTGAAAGAACGCCAGCTTCTCTGTGGTAAATAGCGAAGGTACCCAGTACCTTTCCATCTGCACCGCAGATAGGTTGCGACCAACACGCTCCCAAGTTAGCCTGTTTTGCCGCATTACGCCAAGACGCCCAATAACTATGGGTAGTTAAATCGTCTGTAATGACTCTTTCATTAAGAAAAGCTGCCGTGCCACACGCCCCTTGTCCAAGGCCAATCTCAATGCCATCTATCAAATCGTTGTAAAATTCTGGTAATGAAGGAGCTGCGCCTAATCGTAACTGAGTACCATCTAGCAATAGTATGCTACAGAGCTGATTCTTATATTCTCTTTCCACAGCAGCGACGATATCGTCGAGTACAAAAGAGAGCGGCTCCGTGTTGACCACTTTTTCGAGAATAGCACTGCGAACTCGCAGCAATTTTTGCGATTCAACAAGCTCTTGGTGCTTTGTATCGAGTTCGTGTGACAATACACTAAGGTCAGTGCGCTTTAACTCAAGTTCAACCAAACTACCCAAATCTTTGAGCGATTTAAGCTGCTGGGCAGAGAAGGCTCTGGGGGTAGTATCAAATACACATATGGTTCCCACGGCCTGCCCGTCAACCATCAGTTTTATTCCCGCATAAAAGCGTATTTGAGGGTCTTCTACTACATGGGGGTGTGAAGAAAAGCGTTGGTCTTTATGGGTATCTTGTACAATCAACGCATCGGTTTCTAAAATAGCATGGGCACAAAAAGCAATATCTCGTGATGTTTCGTCAACATCTAGGTTAACTTTCGATTTAAACCATTGTCGTGTTGAGTCTATTAGAGAAACGGTCGCAAATTCACAGGAAAATAATTGCGCGGCCAAACGCGTAATTCTATCGAAACGTTCTTCTGGAGAGGTATCCAATATGTTTAACTTGCGCAGCGCTTCCATTCGCTTTTGTTCGTTCGGCGGCAATACTGGGCTGGTCAAAATCTCTCCTAACGCTAGTTAATAGTGCTATTTTGGATATCTTAAACGATAATGTGATTGATGAACGTCCGTATTGAAAAGAGTGGGCCTGCTTTCCCACACAGCTAACTCACATCCTAAGCGTACAGCATAGCCAAAGTCGTATATGAACCTAACACAGAGCAACGTAAATTGGTGCTAAAATCGCTCACTTATTCAATTTTTTATGATTTATCGCCTGAAATAGACAGGTTTTGCTCTTTATTACTCACAACTCACCACTGCCACTAGACAGATGAGACTCGACACGTCGATGCTAATTTCTTTGCCTTATCACTAGCAAAATTCCGCCTAATGTAGCAAGTGACGCCACTATGATAGTGATGTTTAGTGATTCTTTTAGAATGGCCCACCCCATAAATGTTGCAATGATAGGGACACTTAATTGAACAGTAGCGGCGGTGGTAGATTTTATGAAGGGTAAAGCAGCATACCAAATAGCGTAACCTGCGCCAGATGCGAGCATGCCTGATGCAAGCGCGTATAAGCTGCCTGTCGGGTCAATATTGATTTTAGCTCCCGTTAGAAGCACAACTGCAGCAAGAGGCACACAAAACGCTGAAGCTATCACAAAATTTCCTGCACTTGCTACTAATGGTGATGTTGCGCTTTTTCCAATTAAAGAATATGCTCCCCATGCAAACCCGGCTAGTATCATTAAAACAGCAGAAAGCATTGAGGGCGCGCTGCTGCTTGGCAGCAGCAATATGACTAAACCGATTATTGCAAAGAAAAATCCAAGCCACTGTGACGGTGTAAACCTCTCCCCTTTTATAAGGCCTACTGCGATCATAGTGACTTGAACTGTACCAAAAAGTAACAGTGCCCCTGTGCCTGTTGCCATTGAAATATAGGCAAATGAAAAACACAGTGCATAAACAAATAACGCAATGCCCCCAGCAACACTCGCATTTTGCTTCATCACAGCGATGAGCCTTTCTGACTCTTGCGACCGTGATTGAGAAACATAGAACACTATTGAAAGAACAAGAAGACTAACTGCGCCACTTAACAGCCGGATAATGGTAAAAGAGCTGGGATCAATACCCGTATTAACTAACGCCATACGGCACAGCAATGAATTTGCAGCAAACGCTATCATCGCGGCAATGACGAGCAGCACTGATTTAAACAAAATACACTCTCCGTAAAGGCGGTCTCAGTGAATGCCTATTCATTAATTACTAGTGCCACATACACTACTCTTATCAACATTTAAAACAAAAAGAGGACCATCACAGGTCCTCTTTACTGAATTGTATGACGATAAGCTGTTACAACGATAAGCTACTACAAAGATAAACCCAAACGCTCGGCCACTTCGATGTAGGTTTCTACTACCGAGCCTAAGCCTTGTCTGAATCTGTCTTTATCCATTTTTTTGCGGGTCTCTTTGTCCCACAAACGACAGCCATCAGGCGTAAATTCATCACCCAAGACAATGTTACCGTCGCTGTCCACACCAAACTCTAATTTGTAGTCCACTAACAGCATGCCGGCGTCATCAAACAATGCCTTGAGCACGTTGTTAACTTTGAATGTGAGAGCTTTCATTTCGCTAATCTGCGACTGCGTAGCCCAACCAAAAGAAATGATATGAAAATCATTTACCATTGGGTCGTGGAGCGCATCATCTTTTAGGAAAAACTCAAAAATGGGTGGGTTAAGCGTTTGGCCTTCTTCAACGCCAAGTCGGCGCACAAGAGAGCCCGCTGAGAGGTTTCTCACGACGCATTCAACCGGGATCATATCGAGTTTTTTCACCAGCGATTCGGTGTCAGATACAAGGGCCTCTACTTGCGTAGCAATGCCAGCATCCTCAAGCTTGTTCATAATGAAATGATTAAACTTGTTGTTCACCTCGCCTTTGCGGTCAAGCTGCTCAATTTTTTCACCGTCAAACGCTGATGTATCGTTTCGAAAGTGCAATATCAGCTTTTCGCTGTCATCGGTGTAATAAACCGTTTTTGCTTTACCACGGTAAAGCTCGTCGCGTTTTTCCATTCTCAGTCTCAGTTATATATCAAGATTATCTTCTGACATGACCTCAGCAAATGCATCGTAAAGGTCGGAAACCTGATTGGCTTCAAACGGGGTACTCTCATTATCCATAAAGGTTACGGACGTTCTCGAGTCACCTGCTTTCGCCACTTTCAAACGGTAGTCACCCTTTTCGAGTAACTTATCATCGCTTGAAAATAAATCATTCCACCAGTCGCCTTCTGGACCGCTATAGGTTACAAACAGCAGACCGTTAGATTTGTCTAAGTCTTTGACGTTAAAACCAAGTTTGCGCAATACAAGCAACATACGTGGCCACACAATATCGTATTGAGACTCAACTACGTAAGCAGGCTCGCCATCGGCGTTAAAGCCCATTTCGGTTTGAATACCCTTGCGAATGCGCGCTATACGACGGGTCTGTTCTAAGCGAATTTGATATTCGTAATGGCCAACAACTTGGTTAAGAACACTCACTTCTTCACGGCGTTCATCTAACTCAGTCACCTGTGCTGTAACGTCATTACCGATAGACTTCATATAGTCTTTTAGGTCTACGCTAAGTGCAGCGCTTCGCCCGTGTGGTTTAACACTCAGGTTAAACTCGAACCTACGACCGATTTCGCTTTCGTCATCAACGATGCTGTACCACGGTCCATCTACATCTTCCTTCACCACCATCCAGTCGGTGATAAGTACACGCGCCTCAGGGTCAAATGAATCAACGCCGATGCCGTTTTCATCAAGGTAGCTCAGTAATGAATTCCAAATAGCTTCACTTAATGGTTGGCTGTCATCAACTTGGTCAAACCAAATCGTAGCGGTATTCTTTCCCTCTTCAACGTGAGAGCCCGTCACTAGCGGTAGAACCAACGCAGGTGATTGCACTGGCAATGTTCGACCTACTAGCTCTTCGTTAGCACCCTCGCCTAGTTCAGGAAGCGCAAACTCACGAGAAAAAGCCGGTTTGTCTAAATCGGATGGTATCTTGAGTTCTTCTTGTTTTTCCGTTTCTAGATATTTGTAACTGCCTGACGCAGTCTTTCTATCTATTTGGCTTGTACAACCTGCAAGTGCAACAATTGCTACTGAACTTGCTATAGCCAGCGTTTTATTCATCTGTGTTCCTTAATCAACCAGAAATCAATGCGTATTTTTGTAATAGTTCTTCGATACGTTTTTGGCTTGATAGTTCCGGCAATACCATTGGTAAACGCATAACTGCGCTTTCCATCATGCCCATTTTGTATAATGCCCACTTAGGCATGACAGGGTTTGGCTCGATAAACAGTTCGCTGTGAAGCAGTTCGATTGTTTTATCAATGTCACGGCATTTATCGAAATCTTTATTAAGCGCAGCCTCACACATTTGTGAAATAGCCTTGGGTGTTATGTTAGCCGTTACGGAAATTACACCGTGCCCACCTTCACACATAAATTGACTGCTCGTGCCATCGTCACCACTTAAAATAACAAAATCTGAGGGGACTAAAGGCAGAGTTTCTTTTAAGCGAGATATATCGCCTGTGGCATCTTTCAAGCCCACGATGTTTTTGTGTACGGCTAATTCAGCGACAGTTTCAGGCAACATATCGGCAACCGTTCTGCCAGGCACATTATAGAGAATAACAGGCTGTTCGCTCGCATCGGCAATCGCATTGAAATGCGCCACCATTCCCCTTTGTTGAGGTTTGTTGTAATACGGAACCACACTTAAGAAGCCGTCAACACCGGCTGCGCCAAGTTGTTCTGTAAGAAAAATAGCTTCTGCAGTGGAGTTTGCTCCGCTTCCAGCAATAATGGGGATAGCACCAGACGCCATCGCTACCGTTTCTTTAACCACATTTACGTGTTCGTCGAAGGGAAGTGTCGCTGATTCACCGGTTGTTCCAACTGAAACAATCCCGTGGGTTCCTTGTTCTATATGAAACTTAATGAGTTTCTCTAAAGACTTATAATCTATATCGCCATTTTCGAACATGGGTGTGACGAGTGCGACGTAACTACCAGTAAACATAATCTCTCCGCAAAATGTGAGCGCACATGTTAATTATCTCAGTGCGCAAACACAAGCAGTTGCGCGGGTAAATAGACAAGAATTTGACAATAACTTATGCAATGACGCGAAAAAGGCACTAACTTAACAAAAAACTCTATGCTAACATCCCGCCATTGCTAGGTTTAAAGTGAATTTGATGTCTAAACACCAACTAATCGTTACACTTTTAGGTACAGATAAAAGCGGCATTCTAAGCGAAATAGCCACCGCAGTTTCGCAGGCCCAGTGCAATATTCTCGATAGTCGACAAGCAGTCTATGGGAGGGAGTTTTCTCTCACTATGATTATTGAGGGAAGCCAAAGCGCCATCACAAAGGCTGAATGCACCTTGCCCGCGGTTATCCAACGTCTAGATTTGTTATCGATGATGAAGCGGACAAGTCACCACGAAAAACAAAATCTCGCTAACTTGCTTAATGTTGAATTTAGTGGCCAAGACGCGGCGGGACTCATTCAGTCGGTCACTGGCTTTTTTGCCGACCGCGACGCCATCATCAGCGCGTTTAGGCAGCGAACATACCAAAAGTCAGATCATAATGTTATGCAGTGTAAATTCGTGGTCTCTATTCCCACATCAGAAAGCTTTGAACAACTAGAATCTGATCTAATGACCCTATTTGCTTCGTTAAATGTTACGGGCAAAGTGGTAGACAAACAGAAAAAGGATCCTAATGAAAACACTACAAGCTGGTGATAAAGCACCACAGTTCTCTCTTTTAGACCAAAATGGCGAAACCGTTGCATTGACTGACTTCGCAGGTAAAAAGGTCTTGGTTTATTTTTATCCAAAAGCGATGACGCCAGGATGCACTGTGCAGGCTCAAGGACTTCGTGATATCCAAAGCGAACTTGAAGCGAAAAACGTTGTGGTATTAGGTATTAGCCCTGATGCAGTAAAACGCTTGCCGAAGTTTATCGAGAAAGAGAGTCTGAACTTCACCTTATTGTCGGACGAAGATCACGCTGTGGCAGATGATTTTGGTGTGTGGGGCCTTAAGAAGTTTATGGGCAAAGAATACGACGGCATACACAGATTAACGTTTTTAATCAATGAAGAAGGTACGGTTGAGCACGTCTTCAATAAGTTCAAAACGAAGGACCACCATATCGTGGTGCTAGACTATTTAAACAATGGCTAGTTGTTTACCGCGATAGCCTGTAGCGCAAAACAAAAAGATATGCAGCAAATTTAAAACGCGCCCGTATCGAATGTTAAATCGCTAAAACGAACAAGCCCCTCGATGTAGGGGCTTTTTCTTGTACCAGAGCTTATCTGTTATGCGACTTCTGACTTCTCTATTGAGCGACTTCTGGCGTCTCTTTTACGGGGTTACTTGACCACGCTGTTATCACCGCTTTAACTAACGTTGCAAGTGGAATTGCAAAAAATACGCCCCAAAAGCCCCACAAACCGCCAAATACCAACACGGCAATAATGATATACAAGGGGTGCAAACTCACTGCCTCTGAGAACAAAAGTGGCACCAGTAGATTGCCATCTAAGCCCTGTATAACGCCGTAGGCAAGCATGAGATACCAAAACTCAGGGCTTATACCCCACTGAAACATAGCAACAATGGCAACCGGTATGGTAACCACAGCCGCGCCTATGTAAGGAATTAATACAGAAAGCCCGACAAGAACGCCTAGCAAGATGGCATATCGCAAATCCATTAGAACAAACGTAGCGCAGCTAATCACGCCTACGATGACAATCTCAATGACCTTACCCCGAATATAATTCGCAATTTGAGAGTTCATTTCATGACCCACTTGGGTAATTAGGCGCCGCTCTTTTGGAAGCAATCGAGAGATACTGTCCAAAAAGAACATCTTGTCTTTTAGCATGAAAAATATCATTAAAGGTACAAGTACCATGTAAACCAGTAGTGCAGCCACATTAGCAATATTGCTAAACGACACAGAAATAAGCGTCTCTCCAACATCAACTAGCTTGTCGTTTAACCCTTCCATCATTTGATGTATTTGATAAACCTGAACATAGTCAGGGTATTTGTCTGGTAAAGTTAAAATCCACTCTTGGGCTTTTTGCCAGATAAGTGGCGTCTCTTGGATAAGGTTAACGCTTTGCTTAGAAATGATAGGTACAAGACCAATTAGCGTAAGAATAGTGATTGTAATAAATCCTAGAAGCACAACACCGCATGCTATCCCCCTTCCTACTCCCAACTTTATTAATCTGCTCACAGGCCAGTCGAGAAGGTATGCGATAACCGCCGCAACCAAAACAGGCATGATCAATTCGCCCCACAGCAATAGAACCGCGGTGCTAAGTAAAATTAAGATAAGCAGCATTGCTGCATCGGGATCGGAGAATTTGCGTCGGTACCATCGACCAAATACGCTAATCATATCAATTTCCAGAAAATACAAAGAATAGGTCTCGCATCATAGTTTATCAGATGGCGAGTTAGCAATAAGTAGTAGATAAGAATCTTTCTAAATCAAACTGGTATGACATATCTTGCGTATAAAGAATGTGAGTAAAAAAACTCTACGTCGAAAAAGAACATTCAAGCTGGACGGTTATTGAGCAGCTCGTTGCCCCCTGTGTCAGGATAGTTTGTTCTCTAATGCGCAGTATGCACATGTGGCAATAACGTAACGCATGATGCACAATGATCGCTGCAACTATCAGAGAAATATTCGAAGAAAAATGAAACTGTTTAACCACTTATGGTTCTAACTAAACAGTAAACAACATTGGTACACTTGTAGGTTCATGAGAAAAAAATTATCTGCGCCGTTTATTATTCTTTCTTGCGCTCTTGTCCTCAGCTTATCTGCTGTTGCCCAAGATATGAAATACAGCAATAAAAATACGTTACCCGAGATAGGAGTGGTAGCGTCAGACGCCATTTCTCTTGATAAAGAGATGATCATTGGCGACGCTGTCATGCGTCAAATGCGCGGCCAAAGTCCAATTATCGCCGATCCTGTTTTAGATGAATATTTGCAGGATTTAGGTAATCGCCTAGTTGTGCATGCAGATAACGCCAAATTCCCCTTTCAATTTTTTTGGGTTAATAACGATGCCATCAACGCGTTTGCTTTCTTCGGTGGTCACATTGGTGTTCACGCAGGATTGATGCGACGGGCAGACAATGAGAGTGAACTCGCCTCGGTGCTTGCCCATGAAATCTCTCACGTTACCCAGCGTCACATTGCGCGAAGAATGCAAGCACAAAAGCGAGCTTCCCCGTTGGCCCTTGCTTCACTGATAGGCGGTGTGCTTATTGCCATTGCGAACCCCCAAGCGGGTATGGCAGCTATGCAAGCAGGCTCGGCAGCCTCAGCACAGTTGCAAATAGATTATACAAGGTCTAACGAGCAAGAAGCCGACCGAATTGGTATTGCCATGCTTGCCAGAGCGGGGTTTGATCCAAAAGGTGCCGCAAGCTTCTTCTCGACCATGGCAGAAGAGTACAGAATGGTGTCACGACCGCCAGCTAGGTTATTAACTCACCCCTTAACCGAAACGCGGATTGCTGACGCTAGAAGCCGTGCTAATGACTACCCAAGACGCTATTTGCCCATTAATAAACAGTTTGAATTAGCAAAGGCGCGAATAAAGTCACGCTACTCTTTCGATGCAGATTATTCACTTGAATATTATCAGGCCGCCGTTAACCAACAGGCGCAGCGAAGCAGAGAAGCTTCTTTGTATGGACTCACTCTGGCCTATATGCGAAACGAAGAGAACAAGAAAGCCCAACAAATTTTAGACGAACTTTTGGAAAAAGACCCAAACAATCTTTTCTATCTTGATGCAGCAACGGATATATATATCGCCCTTGGCGAACCGTTAAAAGCCGTAGAAATGCTAAAACCTCACGTTACGCATAACCCGCGAAACCAAGTCTTGGCGCTGAATCAGGCGAACGCGCTCATAAGCGCTCAGAAATACGACGATGCTATTATACTGCTTAAAGACTTCTTGCTAGTGAAGAAAGATTATCAGGTGGCGTATCAAATGATGAGCGAAGCTTATCAAAAAGCGAAACGTTTTTCCCAGATGCACCAAAGTAAAGCGGAAGTGTATGCGCTTTATGGGGCCTACAATAGAGCGGTAGATGAACTGCAATATGCCTACAACTTTGCTGGCGACAATCATTTACAAAAGCAACGCATACGAGCTCGCATTAAGCAGTTTAGAGATCAAGAGGACCGATTAGAGCGACTTTAATTACTCACTTATGCGGCTTTGTTAGCCGCCGTTTTCAACTGTTGAATTCGCTCTCGCAGCTCTTGCTCTGACACCTCCCCCATAATGGTATCGACCACTTTTCCCTCTGGGCCTACTATAAATGTTGCTGGTAGATACGGCGGCCTCTCCATGGGAAGCACTGTGTTTTCAGATGCGAAAATAATAGGCACTTCAATGATATACTTATCCGCCATTTCAGTAATTTGTGTGGATGTTTGCTTGTCGTAGTTTATTGCAAAAATTAATGTGTCCTCAGGCAGGTTTTGACTAAACGCGTTTAGCTCGGGCATTTCGCGTAAGCACGGCGCACACCAGGGCGCAAAGTAGTTGATTACGGTCCACTGCCCTTGTAATTCGCTCCATTGGTAACCTTGGCCACTCACTGTTTCGAAATCACTGTGCTGCGACTGATAAGTGAAAATACCAGCACCTAGCGCGAGTAGCGTTACCACAACGAAGCCTAATGCTTTTACGCCGAACGCTTTTGTTGCTGTTTTTGGTTCTGTTTTTGTATTTCTTTTTGTATCTTTTTTTGTATCTTTTTTTGAATTAGAGGTTTGTGTTGCTTGAATTGGCTTAAATTTGTTGGCCATACGTGTTTTCCGTAAGTTCTTCGTCAAAATTGGGGCGAGCAATATGTTTTCGTTTTTAATTCTTCGTTTCTAATTCTTCGGTGCTTTTCAGAGTCTACAGGCACTGTTAAGGAGTAAAGTAGTACGAAACCTGAATGGCGTTCAACATTTTTCGCCTTATCACTGATTATTGCTTGAAAACAAAAATCAAAAGCGCAATAGTCTGCGCAAAATATCAAAGTAAGGCTTTATTCATGAGTCAAGTCACTATCATCCACAATCCGCGCTGTTCTAAAAGCAGACAAACATTGGCATTGCTAGAAGAAAATGGCATTACGCCCAACGTTATTGAATATTTGAAAACTCCGCTGAGCCTTGACGAAATCACATCAGTGTTTAAAAAACTTAACGTTGAATCGGTTCGCCATATGATGCGTACAAAGGAAACAGAATACAAAGAAGCAAAATTGATGGATGCGGACGTCGACGACCATGCTTTATTACAGGCAATGGTTACCACACCTAAATTAATTGAGCGTCCTATTGTGATAAATGGAGACCACGCTCGCATTGGTCGCCCACCTGAAAATGTATTGGAAATAATATAGTGAAACCCGTTCTTGTCCTTTATTACAGTCGCCATGGAAGCACCAAGCGCCTGGCTGACGCCATTGCACAAGGTATTGCCTCCACCGATGTTCCTGTTATTGTCCGTACTGTGCCTGGCTTAAAAGTTGAGGAGCAAGACCAGGATGGTAGCGCTGTAATTGCGACCGGTGAATCTGAACTGGACGTGCCTTTGGTGTCATTACAAGAGTTAGAAAATTGCAGCGCCCTTGCACTGGGAAGCCCTACCCGTTTTGGCAATATGGCAGCGCCGATGAAACACTTTTTAGACACAACCAGTAATTTGTGGCTCAAAGGCTCGCTCATTGACAAACCGGCCTGCGTATTTACCTCATCTTCTTCCATGCATGGTGGTCAGGAGTCTACGCTACTTTCCATGATGATCCCGCTTTTACACCATGGCATGGTGCTATGTGGCTTGCCCTACAGTGAGCCTGAGCTTCATACCACCTCAACCGGTGGCAGTCCTTACGGCGTTTCGCACGTGGCGCATTCCAACCTAAAAAATTCAAATCAATTGAGCGACGACGAGAAGTCGTTATGTATAGCACAAGGCAAACGCTTGGCTTCATTCGCTCAACAACTTTATACACCTACACATTCGGAGAATAAGAATGGCATCTGATACGCGCTTTTTTCGCTATTTAGCGCTCGTAAGCCACACCCTACTAATAATATGGCTTACGTTATGGCAATTTACCTTTACCAAGGTACACACCTACTCGCCTACCTTTATTGTGCTGATTTATCTGTTGCCTTTACTGTTGCCTTATCGCGGCGTATTGAAAGGCAAACCCTATACTCATGCATGGGCGAACTTTGTCGTGCTGTTTTACCTTATTCACGCTTGCACCGTGGTGTATGCAGTACCCGCTGAGCGTTGGTATGGCGTTGTTGAGTTAGTGCTTTGCACCACTATGTTTGTTGGTTGTGCAGCATTTGCAAGAAAACGAGGTCGCGAACTTGGTTTGGGTATCAAAAAACTGAAAGAAGAAATGCAGGAAGAAAAAGAGTATTTCGAGCAACAGAAATAGTTTGTTTACTAAATGCAGAGCGGCGCTGCATCGTATACTCTGAGTGTGTGAATAGGTTCATGTAGGTGTTAGTGCAGGTTACAGTGTTGGTGTCTATCGCCCTATAACGATGTAAACGCTGCTCAGAATAAATAGCATCTACCATTAAAGGGTATTATTGAATGCCTAACTCTCGTTTTACCATGGCCACCGAAAGTCGCTTTTGTTCCTGCAAAGAGCGCGTGTCTAGGCGCCCAAGAAGCGTCATTAAACTTTTCAAATCTCGTTCACTGTGATGAAGAAGAAAATTTAGGGCTTGGTTAGATAACTTTAGCCCTCTTTCTAATGCTCTGAGTCGAACCGCCTTTTCTCTGCCATCATCCCCAAGTGGATTGATGTGATAGATAACGCCCCACGCTAAGCGCGAACGTAAATCAGGCAGAGAAAATGCAGGGTTTGAAGGGCCTAAATGACTGGTACACAGCACGAGAGTGTCTTGGGTCTCCACCACTCTATTAAGTAGGTCAAATAACGCTTCTTCCCATTCTGCATCCCCCGCAATCGCGTGAACATTGTCTAGTGCAATTAACGATAAGTTTTCGAGACCATCAAAGATATCGTGAGACCACGCTTTATAGTCGTTGAGGTTTAAATACAGGTGATTCACTTGCTTGTTTGCAAGCTGGTGACACGCTGCAAATAACAAGTGACTTTTCCCTGCACTGCTTGCACCCAGTAAAGTAACAAGAGGAAGTTTGAGCGATACGAGTTGCCCCAATGATGATGAGGTACGCCAGCTTGGAAACGCATCAACAATATCAGTTAACAAAGTGACTATTTCTTCATTACCATCACCCACGAAACTATCGAAGTTCTCATCAATGGGCAGCGTCACGGGTAAAGGTAATTGCATAAATAGTTAGTTATTCCAATAGAAACTGAAACCTTGTACAGGCTGGCCGTAGGCGTCAGTTACAGGTCTAAGTTTTGCTTCTAGGCCAACCGTATTCATGAGGTCTTCTGTCGTACCAATAAGCGTAATGGAAAACGTCGCGACTGTGCCCCGCAGAGCCTTGAGCGATGCACTTTCAATCACGCTTAGCGTAGTAAGATAGCGACTTACAGCGGCATAACTTTCAATGGTTCCAACGTTCGCGATAGATATTTCAAGTACTTCACGGTTTGCCTTATCAATGCCAACGACAGCGTATTGTGATGATAGATAGTCCGCGTAGGCATCCATTAGTGCAGTACCAAGTTCAGCGGGTGAATCAGCATAAATACTGCCGTAACTCACGCTTTCTTTACTGATAAAAACCCAATCAAGTCCGAAATCTCCCTCTTCAGACTGCTTGGCATACGCTTCAAATTCGTCCATCGTAAAGGGTTTAATCGTTGGTTTCACTTTTTTCACACCTGAATCACTCACTCCGTCGGTGGTGCCGATGTAAGTGTTATTATCACTGTTAGTGTCGGTGATAGTGTCGGTGATAGCTTCGCCTGTCTGTTCACCTTGGCTACCACTTACATAGCTACCCTGTTCAACAGGCTCTTTGTTATTATTGCCATAGTTATCTGATTCGTCAGACATGCGTTCAAATTGCGTACTTTCTTCGCCATTTGAATTGCTGTTTGGGTTACTGTTTGGATTACTGTTTGGGTTACTGTTTGGGTTACTGTTTGAATTGAGGGCCGCATTCGGTTCAGCGCTGGGGAGGTCCGGAATAAAGGACGAATCGTTTTTATATACTCGAGCGGCGATAATGTTGTCTAGGCTGTATCTGCGAGAAGCTTCTCGCACGGGCTCAACAAAACGTCCCCACACATCGTAAGTGGTAATGTTGACGTTATCCGTTAAATCCATAAGAGGAAGACTTAACGGTAACCCCCTTTCTTGTGCGGTGGTCCTTAGCGCTTCTGCGATTGGAAAATCTAAAGACTCGTCAATAATAAGCTTATTTTCATTGTCGTCTTGCACCGCTAGCCATATTAACGTCTCTGGCCTTCTGTCGCCCCACAGGGGCAACATTTCACGTTGTAGAATTTCACCTACTTTAGTGCTATCAAATTCAGCGACATAATAGGTTTCGCTACCTTCATAGGAATAGCGATAAGACCGAAGCAAAGACTGGGGTGAAGATAGTGCGGCTTTTACGCCGGGATTACTCAGGGATTCAGAAGACCCAGACATCTTCAGAAACACCTCTCGCAATGCCTGTTTGGCTGCTTTTTGTTGAGCGCGAGAGCTTTGATCTTCGACAAGGATCTTTGCTTCGTTCACCACTATTCTCTGGGTAGCGCTTGCGACAAACGAAGCGCAAACGAGAGTAAAAACGACTGCACACGTCAGTAGTAAAGAATGGTACGGTTTCATCAAATTATTCGTTCCGGCGAGTGAGAATGCCCTACTCATTGTCAATGTTAATGCTCCATCTTTGTTGTATTTTTGTCTTAACAGTTTGCTATCAGCTGCTTGCTATCAAATCTTTGCTTACAACTCCCTGCTCACAATTCCCTGCTCACAATTCCGCTATCAACAACTACGCTGCCAACGCCCTTATTTGCAAGTGTGTATCAACACGGTGGTTACAAACAAGTGTTGATACTAATGACTAAATACATGCCGATACCCATAAAAAATAGTGATAACGCGTCAGCGGTACGTCCATTCTCTTTTATATTGGGTTTTATTTCATCCTTAAACCAACAAATATTTTAATCGCCTGCTAGGGCGTGGAGAGGATAATCGGAAAAAAGGCCATAAAATCACCGCTACAAATTGGACTTGTGTCAACTAACTGGTAGAATCCGCGGTTTTCTACCTCTTAGTTCCAGGGCCCAACCGTGAGCGAAAATAAAACCTCTTTAAGCTACAAAGACGCAGGCGTAGATATTGACGCAGGAAATCAACTTGTAGAGCGCATCAAATCAGTCACTAAAAAAACCCACCGACCTGAAGTAAAAGGTAATTTAGGTGGTTTTGGCGCGTTATGTGAGTTACCTACTAAATACAAAAAACCACTGCTTGTTTCTGGAACCGATGGCGTAGGTACTAAGCTTCGCGTGGCTATGGACGCGAATCGCCATGATGGCGTAGGTATTGACCTAGTAGCCATGTGTGTTAACGACCTCATTGTTCAAGGCGCAGAGCCGCTGTTCTTTCTGGATTATTACGCGACAGGCAAGTTAGATATAGATGTTGCAGCGTCGGTAGTGACTGGCATTGGCGCAGGCTGTGAACTAGCAGGCTGTGCACTTATTGGTGGTGAAACCGCTGAAATGCCTGGAATGTATCACGGCGGTGACTACGATATTGCTGGATTCTGTGTGGGTGTTGTTGAAGCAGAAAACGTCATTGACGGAACAACCGTTAAGCCAGGGCAAAAGTTGATAGCCTTGGGTTCATCAGGCCCCCACTCTAACGGGTACTCCTTAGTGCGTAAAATTATAGAAGTGAGTGAAGCCGACGTAGATGCCGAATTAAACGGCAAGCCTATTATCGATCACCTTCTTGAGCCCACACGCATCTATGTTAAGTCTGTGCTTACCTTGTTAGAGCAAATTAAAGTGAGTGCAATCTCCCATATTACCGGTGGTGGCTTCTGGGAAAATATTCCTCGCGTGCTTCCTGACGATGCAAAAGTTGTTATTGACGAAAGCACTTGGGAATGGCCAGAGATTTTTTCTTGGTTACAAACTCAAGGTAATGTCACTCGTCATGAAATGTATCGCACCTTTAACTGCGGCGTTGGCTTGGTTATCGTTGTTGACGAAGGCGATGTTGAGAGCTCACTGGAAATACTAAACAGTCAGGGTGAGAATGCATGGCTTATTGGTACCATCGAAGCAAAAGATAGCGACGGTGAACAAGTAGAGATAAACGGGTGAGCAGCACTGTGACAAAACTTTGCGTACTCATTTCTGGTAATGGTAGTAATTTGCAGGCGATTATCGATGCAATTGCTGCCGGCCGACTCGATGCTGTAGTAAGTGGTGTTATCAGTAACCGTCCAAATGCTTATGGCTTAGAGCGGGCAGCAGACGCCGGTATCGAGGCCATCTGTCTTGACCACACCGACTTTGACGACAGAGCCTCCTACGACGCCGCTTTAAGAGCGCAGATTGAGGCCTTCGGAGCAGATTGTGTGGTACTTGCCGGTTTCATGCGAATACTCACCCCCGAATTTGTTGATGCATTCGCTGGAAAATTAGTGAACATTCATCCATCATTGTTGCCTAAGTACAAAGGTTTACATACACATCAGCGTGCTATCGATAACGGTGACGAGGAACACGGGGTTAGTGTTCACTTTGTGACACCAGAACTCGACGGCGGCCCTGTTATTATTCAATGCAGAGTGCCAGTGTTTGAAGATGACGTTGCAAGCGACTTAGCTGAGCGTGTACAGGAGCAAGAGAGGCGTATTTACCCTCTTGTTCTGGGCTGGTTTAGCGCAGGCAGGTTATCGATGCGGGACAATAAGGCTATCTTAGATGAGCAAGAGCTTCCAGAAACAGGTTATGCGAACGAGTAATGCGCGAGCAAAAAACGTATTAGCGACGCTATTTATCTCATTGAGTGCGGTATCAGCGAATGCATTCGCTGATACCTCGCTGTCTATCGAACCCTATAAAGCCACCTACACAGCTTATAAATGGGGTGACGATGTGGGTCAAGCGTCCATCGAGCTCTCCCAATTAGGCGAAGAAAAATATTCGCTTATTTATACTTCTAAAGTATCGAAGTTTTTCCTCTCTGATAAACGCAGTGAACATTCAATATTTCTAATTCAGGGCGATAATATCGTACCATCTGAGTACTATTATAGCCGCTCGGGTACCGGTCCAGATAAATCATTAGAAGTGTCTTTCAGTCATCAGGGTGACGGAAAAATAACCGTTGATAATGGTAATGCGTTTGAATGGGATGGTGAGTTTGATAATCAAATTTACCGTTTAGATTTAGCCAAACAACTGGCTAAAGGTGAAACGTCACTGACTTACGACTTTATTAATTATCGTGGTCAGCGTCGTCAATACGGCGTTGAGGTTGTAGACAACGAAACGTTGAAACTACCCTACGGCGATTTAAAGACAGTGAAAGTGAAATTAATCCGCGATTCCAAAAAGCGTGAAACTTTTGCTTGGTTTGCACCTTCATTAGACTATGCCTTAGTTAGATTACAACAATTTAAAGAAGGCGAAGAACAAGGCGATATCAAATTAAAAGCATTTGAAATGCTTTAGCTCATTGTTTTACATGCGGCCAAGCTTTGTTTAGTTCGCTTTGACAACTGGGCCTTAGTCAATGAGCCCTGAATGAACTTTGAATGCGCTTTTTAGCCTACCTCTTTTCCCCTCCAAAGGCCGCTATCTGCGGCCTTTTTCAATCATTGCGCTCTTATTATCGTAAATTGGACTTTACCAATGGGGCATAATTAACGGCGGCATGTCACTATCGTCGTTGAGGGTTTTGATCTGAATTTTTCAGTAACCGCTATACTTTAATTAATCGCCTATTATTTACGCCGTGATTAGTAGATTATTCATGTAAAAATCTTGATCTTTCGGCCATTAAATAATACGTTTAAAGCATGCTGGTCTGACCTCAAAATGCAGTTTAAAGAACATGGCTTTAGGCAACTAAACACGAGTGAGCCAAGCTCCATCGTTCAAAATCTCAGACAAGTGTATTATTCAAGGCCTTTCAGGAGTGATGTATGGCAGATTTTATATGGTTTTTACTGGTCGTTGTGACACTAGCAGTCGCTAGCTATCAGCGTACTAGCTTGGTAACAGCAGTTGCCATGGGTGCAGGCGTCATGGTTTTAGGCACCTTCTTTGGTGACATTGGCCTTCTAGGCTGGGTAGTGTATTTAGCACTCACACTCCCTTTCACGCTGTCGAATATTAGACAACAGCACATCTCGAAAAAATTATTGGCATTCTATCGCAAGGTAATGCCTGAAATGTCGAGTACTGAACAAGAAGCTATTGATGCCGGCACTGTCTGGTGGGATGGCGATATATTCAGCGGCAAGCCAGATTGGGACAAGCTACACCGCATCCCTAAAGGCCGTTTAACCGCAGAGGAACAGGCGTTCTTAGACGGGCCATGTGAAGAAGTATGTTCTATGGTGGACGAATGGCAAATCAACCATAAAGACGCCGACCTGCCTCCTGAAATTTGGCAGTTCCTTAAAGATCATAAATTCTTCGCTATGATCATCAAAAAAGAATATGGCGGTTTAGATTTCTCAGCATTTGCTCAGTCTCGTGTTTTACAGAAACTGGCAGGTGTTAGTGCTGTCCTTTCAAGTACGGTAGGCGTACCTAACTCATTAGGTCCAGGTGAGTTACTGCAGCACTACGGTACTAAAGAGCAGCAAGACCATTATTTACCACGACTTGCAGCGGGTGACGAAATTCCATGTTTCGCGCTAACGGGTCCAGAAGCGGGCTCAGATGCAGGCGCTATTCCAGACGTTGGTATAGTGTGTAAGGGCGAATTCAATGGCGAAGAAGTGTTAGGTATGCGCCTTAAGTTTAGTAAGCGTTATATCACCCTCGCACCAGTTGCTACGGTTATCGGCCTTGCATTTAAACTGAAGGATCCAGATGGTTTGCTTGGCGATAATGCCGATCCAGGCATTACTTGTGCACTTATTCCCCGCGATACGAAGGGATTAGAAATTGGTCGTCGTCACTTCCCACTTAATACACCATTTCAAAATGGTCCGGTGAAGGGCAACGATATTTTCGTCCCTATTGACTACATCATCGGTGGCCCTTCAATGGCTGGGCGCGGATGGCGTATGCTGATGGAATGCTTGTCCGTTGGTCGTTGTATTACCCTACCTTCTTCTGCTGCAGGCGGTGCTAAATCAGTATCGCTTGCTACAGGTGCTTATGCGCGTATTCGTCGCCAGTTCCGTATGCCAGTTGGTCATATGGAAGGCGTTGAAGAGATGCTAGCACGCATTGGTGGTAATGCTTACTTGATGGACGGCGTTACCCGCTTTTCTACGGTGGGTGTAGACCTTGGCGAGAAGCCTTCTGTTATCTCAGCGATATGTAAATACCATTTGACGGAAAAAATGCGTCAAGTCATGGACGATTCCATGGACGTTCATGGTGGTAAAGGCGTTATGCTTGGGCCAAATAACTACTTAGGCCGTGGTTACCAAGGCGTTCCCATTTCAATCACAGTTGAGGGCGCAAATATTCTTACCCGCAACATGATGATATTCGGCCAAGGCGCAATGCGCTGTCATCCATTTGTGTTGAAAGAACTTCAAGCTGCTGCCATTGATGATAAGAAAGACGCACTTGTTGCTTTCGACAAAGCCGTATTTGGTCACATTGGTTTTGCGGTATCAAATACTGTTCGCAGTATTTGGTTCTCGCTAACGAATGGAGCATTCAGCAGTGCCCCATTTACCGACGAAACAGCACGCTACTACAAATTAATGCAAGGTTACAGTGCAAACTTAGCGCTACTAACAGATGTGTCTATGGGTGTACTTGGTGGCGATCTTAAACGTCGCGAACGTTTGTCTGCTCGATTGGGCGACATTCTAAGCGGTATCTATATGGGTAGCACAACGCTGAAGCGCTTCGATGAAGACGGTCGTTTAAAAGAAGACCTTCCTCTTCTACATTGGGCAATGCAAAACACATTGCACGATATAGAAACGGCTATCGAAGACTTCCTTGCTAACTTCCCTAACAGAGCCATTGCAGTAGCGTTACGCGTGATGGTGCTTCCTGTGGGACGTCGTGTTGGTAAGCCTTCAGATAAAACTGAACATGCGATTGCTAAAATGCTTCAGACGCCGTCATCAGCGCGTAGCCGTCTAGGTTATGGTCAATACCTAAGCCGTGAAGACGGTAGCCTGTTCGGCGACCTTGAGCAAACGCTTGATGATGTGTTGCTAAGCGAGCCTGTGTTTGACCGCATTTGTAAGCATAAGAAAGCAAAACTTCCATTTACTCGTTTGGACGTGTTAGCAGATGAAGCCTTAGCTGAAGGTATTATTGATAAAGCTGAAGCTGAGTTACTGCACAAAACGGAAGCCGGAAGACTGCGCACTATTAACGTTGACGACTTTGACCATGAAGAACTTGTGGCCAAGATAAATTCAACAAGTGCCGCGAAGAAACGAAGCGGCAAGGCTGCATAGTCTATTGCCTTAGCTATTTCGTTCTAAAAACAAGGCCGCTACTACAGCGGCCTTATTTATCTTTGTATTTTAGTGCCTGTTCCTTACTTGAGACATAAAGTGAGAAACACAAAAAAACCGAACGCAAAGTTCGGTTTTTTTATAGCGGTCTCGCTGATAGACACACGCCAAATTGGCTTTGTTCTCATTTTAATTTAAGCATTAGCCGCGCACTTTTTAGCTCAATTGCTAGCGCTTATATTAGCTAAGCTGAAGTTTATCCATTAATAACACCGCTTGAGTGCGAGTATTAATCTCTAACTTGCGAAGTATTGCACTTATGTGCGCTTTAATAGTGGCTTCAGTCACGTTCATCTCATGAGCGATTTGCTTATTCATAAGACCTGCACGCAAATATGAGAGTACTTGAATTTGCTTAGGCGTTAATTCTCTGAATCTTTGCAGCAATACTTTTAGCTCGTCGTCCACTTTCTCAAGTTGCTCTTCAACACCGTCAGGTAGCCACTTTTTGCCAGCAATCATATCGACAATAGCTTGCGCAATCTCTCTTGTTGCAGATACTTTAGGAATAAAGCCCTTAGCACCTAAACTCATTACCTGAGCAACAACTTCAACACTGTCGCTACCTGAGATGACGCCAACGGGGATATTCGGGTGTTGCTCCCTCAACGTAATTAATCCATTGAAGTACTCGCCACCAGGCATATTCAAATCGAGAAGTACAAGCTTGATATCTTCATATTCGCTAAGCCTGTCTTGGGCAGTCTCTAGGCTTTCCGCTTCGACGATTTGTGCATTTTCGAAATAAGGGTTAAGAGCACCACTCAATGCTTCTCGAAACAACGGATGATCGTCTGCAATTAAGATTCTAATCATTAACGTACTACGTCCTTTTTATAATATGAGTATAGATTAATACTTTAGACTAGTTACTAAAACCCCTTAATCGTAAAAAACCTGTAAATTCAGTATATATTTTACGTTTTGGTTTGGCATTTCGGTTTCAAACGGTAAAATTAAACTCTCAAATTAAAAACCATGAGAAATACGTGAAGAAACACGACAACATTTTTGCCGTCCCGCTGAACAAAGTCACCGACTTTAAATTTGATGAGTCAGTGGTTGATGTGTTTCCGGATATGATTCAACGCTCGGTGCCGGGCTATGAATCCATTATTCACGCTATCGGTGAACTCGCTGCAATGAAAGTAACCGATGGCAGCCGTGTTTATGACTTGGGCTGCTCTCTTGGCGCTGCAAGTCTATCGGTGGCCAGAGCAACAGACAACAAATCTTGTGAAATTATCGGCATTGATAGCTCCGAGGCAATGGTTGACCGCTGCAAGCGGATTGTACAAACCTTTTCATTGCCAAACCCTGTTAGGGTTGAACAAGGAATGGCCCAGGACATTCAGATAGATAATGCATCTATGGTGATAATGAATTTCACTTTGCAGTTTATTCCCCCTGCGGATAGGGAGGGTCTGCTTAAACGAATTTTTGACGGCTTGAATTCTGGGGGCATACTGGTTTTATCTGAAAAAATTCGCCACCCTTCAGTGGCTGGAAATGAGCTTTTAATCGACCTACATCATCAATTTAAGCGCAATAATGGCTACAGCGAGTTAGAAGTCAGTCAAAAACGTGCCTCGCTAGAAAAGGTCATGTTGACCGATACGTATGCAGAGCATGAGCAAAGGCTTTTCAATGCCGGGTTTGACGAGGTAGTGATGTGGTTTAAGTGCTACAACTTTACCTCTATTGTTGCCATTAAGCGATAGGTGTACAGCCTCGAGTTACTTTCATCATTTTATTGGCACTTATCATTTTTTTAACAGCGCATGACGGTATCAACGTTTATACATTAAGAGCACAACGAGAACACAATGAGCAAATTAGCGCAGACTTGGTTTAACGACTGCTATAAATCTCTTCTAGATAGCCCTCTTTCATCGTGGCTTCAAACACTTCCTTCACAGCTCAACTCTTGGCAGCAACACAATAAGCACGGTGAGTTCGACAAATGGTGTCGACTTCTCGCCAAGTTGCCGCAAACAGCGCCTAGCACTGTTGAATTAAGCACCAGCGTAACCGTAGGCAGAGCTGCAGACATAAACGAATATACTCAAAAACAGATTAGTGGGTTAATGAAGCAATTTATGCCATGGCGTAAAGGCCCTTTCTATCTGCACGACATTCATATCGATACCGAATGGCGCTCAGATTGGAAGTGGGATCGCGTAGTGCCTCATATTGCGCCGCTTAAAAACAGACAAGTGCTAGACGTAGGCTGTGGCAGTGGCTATCACATGTGGAGAATGCTGGGCGAAGACGCATCCGGTGTTTATGGTATCGACCCCACACAGCTGTTTTTAATTCAGTTTCAAGCCATTAAGCACTTTATCGGACAACGAAATATTCATTTCCTACCCCTTGGCATTGAAGATATGCAACCGCTTAAGGCTTTTGACACCGCGTTTTCAATGGGGGTCCTCTATCACCGTAAGGATCCCATGCAGTTTCTTACCCAGTTGAAAGACCAGCTACGCAAGGGTGGCGAGTTAGTGCTTGAGACCCTGGTTGTTGATGGTGATGAAACCACTGTGCTGATGGCTGGCGAGCGTTACGCACAAATGCGTAATGTTTGGTTTCTTCCCAGCGCCAAGGCGCTGATGGTGTGGCTTGAGCGTCTCGGGTTTGAAAATATACGTGTGGTTGATATTAACCACACTACCCTTGATGAGCAGCGAGCAACGGACTGGATGGAAACCCAGTCGTTGAAAGATTTTCTCAACCCAGAAGATATTACGCGCACCATTGAAGGCTACCCTGCACCACAAAGAGCCGTGATCGTCGCTAACAAAAAGTAATTGCGCTCGTCTTGAAGTTAATCGCTTTGTTGGCATAGATGTTGTAACCCTAATCAGCTATGGAGTGCTAATTCTGTATTGATTAGGGTGACAACATGGACATACATGGCTTTTTAACAGCCCATCATCTGCCAAGTAGCTACGCAGACACTGCACAAATGTGGTTCATCCCACTCTGTGAACAGTTACTAAAGCACCAAAAAAGTGCAGGAAAACCATTCATTGTGGGCATTAATGGTTGCCAAGGCTCTGGAAAATCTACACTCACTAGTTTTATAGAAACCTTTTTGAAATCTGAGCACGACATGCGTGTGGTCTCTCTTTCCATCGATGATTTTTATTTCGATAAAAACCACCGAAACGCCCTTGCCATAAAGGTGCACCCGCTATTAAAAACGCGCGGCGTACCGGGGACCCACAACATATCATTGGCTCTCGATACGTTTTCTATGCTTAAAAAAGGCGAACGTACACAGCTCCCACGGTTTGATAAATCCACAGATAACCCCTTCCCGACATCTCAATGGCCGATAATGGACGCTGTTCCTGATGTCATTATTTTAGAAGGCTGGTGCGTGGGCGTCTCGCCACAAGAATCGTCAGCGTTAACACACCCTGTTAATAAGCTAGAAAGCGAGGAAGACTCACTGTGTACATGGCGCTCCTTTGTTAACAGCGAACTAGGCAATCAATATCAAACACTTTTTAACAAGATAGATTATAGTGTAATGCTAGCAGCCCCCTCCTTCGACAGCGTTCTACATTGGCGTTTAGAGCAAGAGCACAAGCTTGCCAAAACGTCTAAAGGTGAAAAAACTGGCGTAATGAACGATGATGAGGTTGCTCGTTTTATTAAACACTATCAGCGCCTTACTGAGCATGCACTTAGTACGCTTCCTCAGCAATGCGATACCGTATTCTATTTAGACGAACACAGAAACATCACACAACAGGATTTGAATTAATGACAAAACCGCTTGTTTTCACCGATATGGATGGCACGCTGTTAGACCATCATACTTACTCTTTTGAGGCGGCGAAACCGGCTTTAACCGCATTGGACAGAAAGCAGATCCCCGTTATTCCAACCACCAGCAAGACCTTTGCAGAGCTTCAGCCTCTTAGAGAAAAAATAGATTTAACGGGCCCTTTCATCATTGAAAATGGCGCTGCCATTTTTATTCCTCATGGTTTTTTTAAACAAAAGCCAGCTGGCACAGTGTGGGTAGACGGATATTGGTGTAAGGCGTTTATATCGAGCAAAAACCACTGGATTAAGCTGTTGGAAAAAATAAGCGGTGACTTTGAAGGCAGCTACAAACAGTTTTCCAAAATGTCCATTGAAGAAATCCAAGAAAGTACCGGTTTAGATGAATATTCAGCCTCTCTTGCTGCAAAGCGTCAGTTTGGCGAGCCCATTCTGTGGCAAGGAAGTGATGATGATAAACAAAAATTTCTGAAAGCAGTATCACACAGAGGTGCATATCCTCTGGAAGGTGGACGATTTATCCACGTTTCCGGCAACTGCGATAAAGGCCAAGCGCTAACGTGGCTGGCAAAAGAATACCAAAGACAAAATGGGGTTTGCGTACAAACCGTAGCACTTGGCGACGGCAATAACGATATTGCTATGCTAGAGGCGGCAGATGTCTCAATACGAATTTTATCACCGGTAAATCCTCCGCCAACAGTCAAAAAAGAAGAGGTATATACCAGCACCCTTAACGGTCCAGAAGGTTGGACTGAAATGCTTACTCAATTGCTATCTCTATAATCAGGAGCACACATGGCTGATTTTTATCAAAACGGTGTTATTACTACATTACACAACTTATCGCGCAGACCTACTGAAGACTTAGAGGCTGAGCTATTACAATTCTCAAAAAAACGCCCCATGGCGTTGATTTTACCCTCTTTATTTTCAGAGCTTGAAGGTGATGCATTACCTCATATCATTGGTGAGCTTACATCAGTCCCCTATTTGGCCGAAGTTGTCATTGGGTTAGACAGAGCCAACGAAGAGCAATATAAACACGCACTTAATTTTTTCGGTAAATTACCGCAGCACCATCGGGTGTTATGGAACGATGGGCCGCGCCTAAAGGCCTTAGATGAAGAGTTACAAGCGCAGGGTTTAGCCCCAAAAGAAATGGGTAAAGGCCGAAACGTTTGGTACTGCATGGGTTACATACTCGCTTCAAATCGCGCTGAATCTGTGGCGCTTCACGATTGCGATATTGTGACCTATGAAAAAGACTTACTTGCCAAGCTAATTTATCCCGTTGCGAACCCCAACTTCAACTACGAGTTTTGTAAAGGGTTTTACGCCCGTGTTGCAAACGGTAAAATTAACGGTCGTGTTTCTCGCTTGCTGGTAACGCCTCTGCTTAGAGCGCTAAAACGCATTATGGGCGACAATGAATACCTTGAGTTTATGGATAGCTTTCGTTATCCACTAGCGGGAGAGTTTTCATTCAGACGTGACGTGTTAAACGACATTCGCATTCCGAGCGACTGGGGACTAGAGATTGGTGTGTTGTCTGAGATGCATCGCAACTATTCCCATAACCGTCTATGCCAGGCAGACATCTGCGATATTTACGACCATAAGCACCAGGATTTATCATTGAATAATGATCAAGGTGGCTTATCAAAAATGTCTATCGACATCACTAAAGCCATTTTCAGGAAGCTGGCCACTCAGGGCTATACGTTCAGTAATGAAATGTTTCGCTCAATTAAGGCGACGTACTTTAGGATTGCACTCGACTTTATCGAAACTTACCACAACGACGCGGTCATGAACGGTTTAACGCTAGACATTCACAGCGAAGAAAAAGCCGTAGAAATGTTTGCGAGTAACATTATGAAAGCGGGTCAAAATTTCTTAGAAAATCCGATGGAAACGCCGTTTATTCCAAGTTGGAACCGAGTCACTAGTGCGGTACCTGACATTTTAGAACGCCTACTTGAAGCGGTTGAAGCAGACACCGCCGAATACATGGAGAAGTAATATGGCATGGGATCCTCTCTATGACAAAGTAAAGCACCATTTAGAGACTATCTATGCCGATGTTTCGTTAGAGGTGTCCTATGACACGCTAACGGAGCAGCTGCTAGCCGCTATCGGCATAGCATTGAGCGAAGACATTGCTTCGCCTCAATCTCACCATAACTATTGGGACGAAGAAGATATTATCATGATCACCTATGGTGATAGCGTTATTCGTGAGAATGAAAAACCATTGGTAACCTTGAATAACTTCTTACATCAATATTGCAAAAACACGATCAACAATGTGCATATATTGCCGTTCTTCCCCTATAGCTCCGATGATGGCTTTTCAGTCATTGATTACTCGACAGTGAATGAGTCATTAGGCTCGTGGGCGGACATAGAAGCCATAGCGAAAGACTATGGGCTGATGACTGATTTGGTGATAAACCATTGCTCGGCAAGAAGCGTTTGGTTTGATAACTTTATTAAAAGCGAAGGGCCCGGTTCAGACTTTTTCTTTACCGCAGACCCGCAAGATGACCTTTCTATGGTAACTAGGCCTCGTGTGTCACCGTTACTGCGAGAAACGGAAACCGCCGAAGGGACTAAGCACGTGTGGTGTACCTTCAGTCATGATCAGGTCGATTTTGATTTTAGAAATCCAAAGGTGCTGCTGGCCTTTGTGGACATTATCAAACTGTATATTGATAAAGGCACAAAGCTTTTCCGCCTAGATGCGGTGGCATTTTTGTGGAAAATTGTCGGTTCAAACAGCATTAATCTGTTTCAAACCCACGAAGTTGTGCGTTTGCTGAGAACGTTGATTGAGCATGTCGATCCTTCTATCATTATCATCACAGAAACCAACATTCCGAATAGAGAAAACCTAACGTATTTCGGCAATGCAAACGAAGCGCATGCCATTTATAACTTCTCTCTACCACCGCTTCTGGTTAACACGTTAGTGACCGGCGACTGTACCTATCTAAAAAGCTGGATGATGAGTATGCCACCCGCGCAAAACGGCACGGCCTATTTTAATTTCATTGCTTCACATGATGGTATTGGACTGCGTCCCGCAGAGGGGCTGCTAGACGATGAGGAAATATCCGAATTGGTTCACACCATGCAGAACTTTGGCGGTAAGATTTCTTGGCGTGCATCTGAGCATGGTAAACAAAAACCTTATGAGATTAATATTACCCTGTTTGACGCATTACAAGGCACCACTAAAGGGCCTGACCGGTTCCAAGTAGACCGCTTTATTTGTGCCCACTCAATTATGCTAGGCATGGAAGGTATTCCCGGGCTGTATATTCATAGCTTACTGGGCACATCCAACGACTATGAAAAAGTGGCAAATACAGGACAGAATAGAAGTATTAACCGTCGTCGCTGGAATATTGATGAATTAGAGGCTTTGCTTGATTCGCCCTTCTCTCAACACCACAAAGTGTTAACCCGGGTGTCTCAGCTTATCCGTATACGAAAGGCGCAACCGGCGTTTCACCCCAATGCAACTCAGTTCACGCTGCAGTTGGGTAATGAAATATTTGGGTATTGGCGACAAAGTCTTGATAGAAAGCAGAGTATTTTCTGCGTAAACAATATTTGCGATGAAGAAAAAACCATTTTGCTATCAGACATCAATTTAATCGGCACTGACAATTGGATAGACTTGGTAACACGTGATGAAATTTGTCTTTCAAGCGGCTTTATTCAATTGAAGCCCTACCAGACACTGTGGATCAGTAATCAAGACTTTGAATAGTGTGTATTAGTAAGGCTAGTGACACAATTGAGTCTGTGTCTTAAATGCCCTACTCGAAAAGAACCGAGAGAGCAGCCCAAGTAACAAATAGGAAAACAACTAAGAAAACAGCCAAAACGAGTGCCGAAACCTGTGACGAAAAAGGGGTTCGGCTCACTTGGGTTCAAGCACTAAAAGCAAGCTGTGGATATGGGCAGTAACCTTAGCCATAGCCCTAAACATGGGCAGTAATCATAAAGAGTAGCGAACAGTATTTTATGCAACCTATAACTACGTTTATATTTGATTTAGACGGTACACTTGTTGATTCAGTCCCCGACCTTGCGAGCGCATTAAACAATGCACTCAGCGATGTGGGTATGGCAACCTTTGGTGAATCCACAATTAGAAATTGGGTGGGTAATGGTGCAAGAGTGCTGGTTGAACGAGGTCTATCTGGCAACACCGATGCTAGCGCGCAGCAATGTAACTCTATAAGTAACGAGTTAATCGACCATACCTTTCAGCGCTTTTTATATCATTACGATTTAAACGTGTGTCGTGCTTCTACTCTCTACCCTCATGTGTATGACACACTCAGTACCCTTTCACGTAAAGGCTATACGCTAGCGCTAGTGACCAATAAGCCCAAAAAGTTTATCGCCCCCATTGTAAAAGCGCTCAAGGTAGAATCTTTTTTCTCTCTTTTTATTGGGGGTGATTCTTTAAAGGAAAAGAAACCTTCCCCCTTGCCTTTGAACCATGTTTGTAAAACCCTGAGCGTCAAAGCGAGTGAATGCGTTATGGTGGGCGATTCGAAAAACGATATTTTAGCGGCACATGCTGCAAACATGCGAAGTGTTGGACTTACCTATGGGTATAACTACGGCGAAGATATTGGTGCACACAACCCAGATTGGGTATTCGATGACTTTAGTCGTATCGCTTCAATTACCCCTTAGCACTATTTACTTAGCACGTTTCCCTTACACCGTCAGCCCTATAGCCTCACGCCTATACAAGCGGCGTCATGTAGAGCACTTAATCTAAACAGTGCTTCCAACTAGTCATTCTTCACCTTCAATTTTAATAAGACTCTCAATAAAGGTTAAGGACTATCGCATTTACCTTTGGAGAATAGCGTACTTTTTCTGTAGTATTCCTCGTCTATTTTTTTCGTTGTTAACTTTGTTTTCGTCTTTATTTGGCCAAAAGTTAACAGCCTCATGCCACGGTTAAATCACTCAGGGAGTTATCGAAATGTCATCTAGCTGGCTTTCATTGGAAGAGGCGCTCTCAAAGGCGTTGGCAGCGACACATGTAGTTTCTGACATTGAAACAATAAGCTTATCCAGTGCACATCGTCGTGTAGTGGCACAAGACGTTGTCGCCACGCTAGATGTGCCGCCATGGGATAACTCTGCAATGGACGGGTTTGCTATTAATGCAAACTCGTACACTCAAGGCCAAGCGCTTACCGTTCAAGGTATTATTACCGCTGGAGAAAAGGCTTCTACTTCCCTTTCCGCCGGTCATGCTTACAAAATTATGACTGGCGCGCCTATTCCAGATGGCGCGAATGCAGTGATAATGATTGAGAACTGTGGCAATGATGCCAACGGCAACGTGATCATTAATGAGGCCCCTACACAGGGTCAAAATATTCGCCATCAAGCCAACGATATCACCAAAGGGCAAGTTCTTATTGAAAAAGGGACTCAGCTACGGGCAGAGCACCTTATGTTACTCTCCTCTCAAGGCCTAAACGAGGTGGTGGTTTATCGAAAATTACGAGTTGGTATCGTTGCCACTGGCAACGAACTAGCAGCCCCTGGAGAGTCGCGCAGCGACACGCAAATTTACGAGTCGAACCGTGTTGGCATAAGCGCTATTTTAAGTAACGAAAATGTGGAGGTTGTCGATTTTGGCATAGTTGAAGATGATAAAGCATCCCTGACTAGTTTGTTTAATTATGCGGCATCTAATGCCTCAGACTCTTTTAATAACAGAGCTGGCCCAGCAACTCTCACGACAAGAACAGCTGCAGGAGCTAGCACAAAAGGTAACGCAGGCAACAACGTTGATATCATGGTAAGCAGCGGCGGTGTATCCGTTGGCGATGCTGATTATGTAAAAGACGTCATAGAAGCCATGGGCCACATCGAGTTTTGGAAAATTGCCGTTAAGCCTGGAAAACCTTTTGCACTTGGTAGATTAAACAATACCGTATTTTGTGGGCTTCCAGGTAACCCAGTTTCCTCGTTTGTGACGGCTAAGCTTCTTGTACTTCCCATCATTAGTAAAATGCAGGGACGGCAAGATGGTCACACTGCGCTCACGGTAACGGCCACGCTGACAAAAAACATTGAGCGTCGCGCTGGGCGTCGAGATTACCAGCGAGCCACTATGAGTTACGACGACAATGGGAACTTAGTGGTCACGCCGTTTAAAACACAAAGCTCAGGCGTGATGACATCGATCACATCCGCTAACTGCTTTATGATCATCCATGAAGATATAAGCACATTAGCTATAGGCGATACGGTGCCGGTGATGCCATTTACCTAGCGCTCAAGCCTTGCCTGTTGAGCTATACCTATTGAGCTATGCCTTTTGATTTTCATCTTTCAAACAATGCTGTTTAGACATTAGCTTTTAAAAACATTTTAGTCTGAATTTTTTACCGTGAGAATAAACATCTGTGAATAGAAAACGCTTTATTATCGAAGCTAGAGACGTATTAAAGTTAGCCTGGCCGTTGCTGATTGCCCAAATTACGCAAATGCTCATGGGTGTGAGTGATACCATTATGGCAGGTCGCTTCAGCGCAACTGACATGGCTGCAGTGGCGTTAGGTTTTAGTATTACCATCCCCCTTCTTTGCTTCATTCAGGGTATTGCTCTTGCTTTACCGCCTATCATCTCAAGGCTACACGGCAATAAGAACATTGCTGGTATTGCTGATGCCAGTCAGCAGGCCGGTTATTTAGTGTTATTTGTAGGCTTAATCATCGCCGCGTTTATTCCCTTTACTGAAAACATTGTATCGTTATTTCCAATGGCACCAGAGCTTCACAGCATAACCGTGGACTACGTTATTTATGTATTTCTTGCCATGCCTGGCTTTGCTATCTATCAATGGTTGAGGAATTATTGTGAAGGACTAGGTAAAACAAAGCCCACCATGATCATTACCGTCATTGGCTTGATGGCAAACATTGTAGGCAACTATTTATTCATTTATGGCGTTGGCCCATTACCTGCCATGGGTGGTGCTGGCTGCGGGGTTGCTACTGCGCTGGTTATTTATACCATGCTAATTGCTACCTTTATTTACGTGCGACTTGCACCTGCGCTGCAAAAATACGACCTGTTCAATCAATGGTACCGTCCAAACTTAAAAACCATTGGTCGAACCTTCGCTTTAGGCCTTCCTATTGCAATGACAATCCTGTTTGAAGTAACGCTGTTTTCTGCCGTTGCCCTGCTTCTTGCACCGTTTGGCGCAACAGTCGTTGCTGCACACCAAGTGGCCTTAAATTTTTCAGCACTGATGTTTATGTTTCCGATGAGTATAGGTATGGCCGTGGCCATTCGCATTGGCTACCGTATTGGACAAAAGAACCCTCGACAGGCAAAAATAGCAGCGCGAAGTGCCATATTAATTGGATTTATTACTTCTGCGTGTACCGCTACTTTCACCCTTGTGGCTAAAGGTTTCATCATCAGCTTATACACAAGCGACAGCGAGGTTTACGCCATTGCCAATGCCCTACTTATCTATGCAGCGCTTTTCCAGCTCTCAGACGCTGTACAGGTAATATCGGCCAATGCGCTGCGAGGATATAAAGACACCACGGCAATGTTTATCATCACCTTTGTGTCATATTGGCTTATCGGGCTTCCCACCGGCATTATTTTGGGAAGAACCTCCTGGCTGACTAACGAGCCAATGGCTGCAGCTGGTTTTTGGATTGGATTTATTGTGGGATTAAGCGCTGCCGCAGTATTACTGGGAGCCAGGCTGCTTTATATTCAGCGTTCCACCAATGTGCTTATTGAACAACCTGCGTAAAGGCTTTTTCGCTAGGCCCTTTCCTTCAAGGAAATAAAAAGGGCCTAGTTTCTTGTGTTTACAGCGCGCTTTAGACGCACATACTGCTATTAACCACTTGTGTATTAGCGAGTGCGACTCAGTCCTTTAATGGCCTCGGTGAGCCCTTCTAGCGTCAACCCATACATTTTGTCTTCCATAATTTCACGCATAATGTTGATAGACGAGTAATAAGGCCAATAATTTTCAGCCTGAGGGTTGAGCCACACCGCGTTACTGAAATGGTTTAACAGCCTTTGCATCCATGCACTGCCTGGCTCTTCATTCCAGTGCTCGACACTGCCACCAGGATAGGTAATTTCATAAGGCCCCATAGTGGCATCCCCCACAAAAATCACTTTATAATCTTTGCCGTATCGATGAATAATATCCCAAATTGAGATCCGCTCTTTATTACGGCGCAAATTATCCTTCCACACTTCTTCATACACGCAGTTATGAAAATAAAAGTATTCCAAGTACTTAAATTCAGACTGCACCGCTGAAAACAGCTCTTGAGTGGTTTTTACATGGGGGTCCATAGAGCCTCCCACGTCGAAAAACATCAACACTTTAACCGCATTGTGTCTTTCGGGCGCCATATGAATATCCAGCATGCCACCCTTTTTCGCGGTTTCACCAATGGTCGTTTTAACATCAAGCTCTTCACTCGCACCTGTGCGGGCAAATTTGCGCAGCTTTCGAAGGGCAACCTTAATGTTTCGCGTGCCTAGCTCTACATCGGACGACAGGTTTTTGAATTCTCGCTTGTCCCATACCTTAGCAGCTGAGAACTTGCGATTGCCCTTTTGACCAATGCGAACGCCCTCAGGATTATCGCCATAAGCGCCAAAGGGTGACGTGCCGCCCGTACCTACCCATTTGTTGCCACCTTGATGACGCTTCTCTTGCTCTTCTAAACGTTTTTTAAGGGTTTCCATGAGCTCATCAAGACCACCAGCTTGCCTGAGGGCCTCGCGCTCTTCAGCGCTTAGGTTCTTTTCAAGCTCTTTGCGTAACCATTCCTCAGGGATCTCTTTACCGAATAAGTCAATTGACTCGACACCTTCAAAATAATTAGCAAAAGCCCGGTCGAACTTATCGTACTGAGTTTCATCTTTTACCATGATGGTGCGCGACAAACTGTAAAACGCTTCAATATCGGCATACACCACATGCTTTTCCATTGCCCTGAGTAAATCAAGCAACTCGCGAAGGGTTGTTTTAACCTGATATTTTCGTAGCGTGAAAAAAAACTGAATAAGCATTAGCGTCTCGCCATAAAGGCCAGTTTTTCAAACAGGTGAATATCTTGCTCATTTTTCAGCAATGCACCATAAAGTGGTGGAATAGATGCTTTCCCATCTTTGTTGTGTAGGGCCTCAGGTGGAATATCCTCAGCAACCAGCAGCTTGAGCCAGTCAATTAGCTCAGAGGTCGATGGCTTTTTCTTAAGCCCTGGCACATCACGTAAATTGAAAAATGCACCTAATGCCTCGCTCAGCAACTTCTTCTTAAGACTAGGGAAGTGAACATTAACAATCTCCTCCATATCTTCAGGTGTTGGAAATTGAATATAGTGGAAAAAACAGCGACGCAAGAAAGCGTCGGGCAATTCTTTCTCATTATTGGACGTAATAATCACAATGGGACGCTGAGCGGCGACAACGCGCTCTTGAGTCTCGTACACATAGAATTCCATTTTATCGAGCTCGAGCAATAAGTCGTTTGGAAACTCGATGTCGGCTTTGTCTATCTCATCAATGAGCAATACCGGGCGTTTTTCAGCGGTAAATGCTTCCCAAAGCTTTCCTTTAACAATGTAGTTTTTAATATCGTGAACACGATCGTCGCCAAGCTGTGAATCACGAAGACGGGAAACCGCATCGTATTCGTAAAGCCCTTGCTGAGCTTTAGTCGTCGATTTGATATGCCATTGGATAAGCTCAGTGCCTAAACTTTCAGCGAGCTCTTCAGCAAGCATCGTTTTACCGGTACCTGGCTCGCCCTTGATTAATAGGGGTCGCTCTAGGGTGATAGCTGCGTTTACCGCGAGCTGTAAGTCTTTGGTTGCGATGTAATTAGACGTGCCACTAAAAGCCATTCTTCTTATACTCCGTTTAATTCTTCGTCTTCATGTAATTTAACAATAACATATAGCTAAAAAACACTTTGCATTTTTACGTTTGGGGCCAATGATATAGGGGTATAAAGAAATCCCCAAATTCAGGCTATGAATTATTAACTATTAAAAAGGTCGTACAGATCACGACTGTTGGGATTTGCTTGCAAATCAAGAACGAGTTAAGGATTAGAAATGAACGTATTTGACGACAATTCTCTAGCGATTGGCCGTACGCCATTAGTGAAATTAAATCGCGTTACCTCTGGCAACGTGTACGCAAAAATAGAGTCTCGTAACCCAAGCTTCAGCGTTAAGTGCCGTATTGGTGCAAACATGGTGTGGGATGCAGAAGAACGCGGTGTACTGACTAAAGGTAAAGAGATCGTAGAGCCTACGAGTGGTAATACAGGTATTGCCCTAGCGTTTGTTGCGGCTTCACGAGGCTATAAGATAACCCTAACCATGCCAAGCAGCATGAGTTTAGAGCGACGTAAACTGCTTAAAGCACTAGGCGCAAACTTAGTCCTTACCGAAGCGCCAAAAGGCATGAAAGGGGCTGTTGCCGCTGCACAAGAAATTGTTAACTCAGATCCTGACAAGTACGTGTTATTGCAGCAGTTCGACAACCCGGCAAACCCAGCTATCCATGAAAAAACCACCGGGCCTGAAATTTGGGAAGACACCGATGGTAAAGTTGATGCTTTCGTCGCTGGCGTAGGTACAGGCGGCACCATTACCGGTGTAAGTCGTTACCTTAAAAACACCAAAGGTAAAGCCATTACCTCTGTTGCGGTTGAACCAACTGACTCTCCTGTTATCACCCAAGCACTTGCGGGTGAAGAGTTAACGCCAGGGCCACATAAAATTCAGGGTATTGGTGCAGGATTCATCCCTGGCAACCTTGACCTAAGTCTTATCGACGAAGTAGAGCAAGTCTCAAACGAAGATTGTATGGATATGGCGCGCAAGCTAATGACCGACGAAGGCATATTAGCGGGTATTTCATCTGGTGCAGCGGTTGTAGCAGCTAAGCGTTTTGCTGAACGCCCAGAAAACAAAGACAAGATTGTTGTTGTTCTTCTTGCCAGCGGCACAGAGCGTTACTTAAGTAGTCCGATGTTTGCCGGAGCCTTCGACGAACAAGAAGAAGTGCAGTAATAGACAAGTCTACTGCGAACTAACCACGCAGCGTGTCGCTAGGATTAATCTGTTTTAATCGAAAACACGCTTTAGTGAAAAAGGCAGAGCACGTTCTATTATTGAGAACAAAAGCGAGAAACTTGAAAAAGTTTCTCGTTTTTTTGTTTTTGCATTTCGTTTAGCCGCCACATTTTTGGTATTCTTGCAGTCAGAGAAAGTGGGCAGACTAATTTGCGCTTGATAGTGTGCATTGCCCTTGAGATCAAATGCCCTTAAGATTAACCGCCCAGGAGGCTGAAAGAATGAACGCTAATAAGTTATATATCGTGTTCTGGCTAACCGCTTTGCTAGTGCTAAGCGCATGTGGTGAGAAAGAAAAGGGAATTGGGCGCTATGGCATGCTTGATGAAAGTACACCTGAATACACTGCCGTTGCCTTTTTAAATAGCGTGTATGAAGATGACAATCTAGACAAAGCCATTGCACTGTCTAGTGAAAAGATGACTCGCATAATTAAACGCTACCACACCAACAGAAACGTTCAGCGACATCTTCTCAATTTAAAATACGACTCAGTAATCGTAACACCTCAAACGTCTGGCAGCTTAGGCAGAACCGAGTTTGCGGAGAAATCTACCATTACCGTCTTTTTAAGCGGTATGTATGGCGATGATAAAATCGAGAAATTACGCAGCTTAGACCTTATAAAAGAAGACGGTGATTGGAAAATCAATAAAATTCATCCCGATACCTATTTATAGGCTTTCTCTTCCTACCCAATCTTAACAAGAGCGTGCTCCATAGTAATAAAAAAACGCTGGCTAACACGCTCTCTACACCACATCTAATGTATTAAAATAAGAGAGGTTTGCGGTGGCGTAAGAAATCTAGCACCGTCCTCTTGAATGACTATCATGTCCTCTACGGAAATCGTTTTGGTGTTATTACCTTTTTCTTCCTCTAGTTCTGCTGTATGGCCTCCACTAGGCGTAAAATAATGCCAGCTGAAAAAACCGTCGAAGGCGAAGGTCATTTGCGTATCTAACAATTTATCTGAAGCCGGCCTCACTCCTAAATTAGGCCCAACATCATGCGCTACATAACCCACTGGGTGACCTGTGCTCCACATAACTGGTAAAGAGCCTGATTGCTGCATAACGTATTGCTGCGCATTGTGAACAGCATTACCCGTAGTACCAGGAGTCATGGCGTTAAATGCTGCGTTGCGACCATTGATTGCACTTTTCCAAGCATGCTGAAGTTGCTCCGGTGGTTGTGCCTCACCCTCTTGCAACACATACGCAAAACGTTGAATGTCAGTGACCCACTGATTAAAAACGCGTATTCCGAAATCTATTTGAATGACATCTCCTCGCTGAATCACTCGATCAGTAGGGTGTGAATGCCCTCTATCTGGACCGGAATTAACCGCTGGATTCTGACTAGGAGCCCAACCATCTCCTACTCCCGCGTTCGACATTTTACGCTTTAAGAATTGAGCAATGTCTAGGTCAGTGCTCTTTCCTGGAATGACGGCTTGATAAGCTTCATATTCCCACCTTGAGGTAATAGCCGCGGCTTTCGCCATTATCTCTATTTCTTCTGGTAACTTTCGCGCAAGCCAATAGTAAATAGCGTCTTCAGCGCTTTTAAATGATATATCAGTACCTGTAAAAGCGTCGTTAAGGGCGATATATTGTGAATGGCTTAGTCCATCAGCAAGTGGGTTAACGGTAAAGCTATTGATCCCAATTTGGCCTTTCGTATTCTGCTGAGTAAGATACGATGATGCTGCCTCTATCGCGCTTTGTGATTTATCTACGTCGATTACAAAGTCAAACGTACCTAATTCTTTTAACGCCGTTGACTCACTCATTGGTGAAAATATCCGTGAAGTCACTGCCTCGGATTCTCTATCTTTACTAAAGAGTACCACCGCCGTGCCGCCCGCATTTTCACAACCTACATGGTTGGCTAGTGGATCGTTGTTATTCTCGCGGCATACAATTAACCAGTGGTCCAAATTGGCTGCAGCCATTGCATCAGGTAATAATGTGCTAATGCGCTTTTTTCGTATTTCAAGCCAGGGAGATGGCGAATTGAAATACTCGATATATCCTTCTACTTCCTCAGAAGAGGGGATCCTATTTACAGCATTCGGCTCCCTTGCATAGGACTTTTCAGATAGCCGCTTTTCGTCGCTGCTGGTTTGGCTATAGGCATTTTTATAGAGTCCCCCGCTCACTAGTACAATCAATAACAACGGTATATATCGTTTGTGCGTAATCATTATTCTTTTCCTCTTATCACGTATTGAGAGTTGAGTTTTACATTTAAAAACTCAGACCTGAAACTCATTGTTAAACACTGCCACCGAGCAAGGATTTCACAGCAACTAGGGCGTGTTGAATAAATGTATTCTTTGCTTGGTTTGCTTGTTTATACCTGAGACAATGCAAGTTCACTCTATAAAGCGACGATCCTATGAAACTTCTAGTTCGCAATCTTGCGAGAACGACCACAGAACAAGAAATTCTTACTCTTTTTTCAGCGCACGGCACTGTAAATGAGTGCAGCCTTGTACTTGACAAAGAGACCGGCCAATCAAAAGGTTTTGCCTTTGTTGAGATGGCTGATGCTAGTGAGGCTAACAATGCTTTGAAAAGTCTTCACCACACTACATTGGCAAGTAATAAAATACGGGTAAAACTAGCCCAAGACTAGGGCTTTTAAAACAAACGCCTCTACGATTTTACCTTGGCACATTGAGTATCTGAACACGTTCTGCTTCCGGCATCCCTCCAGGCTATTACTTTAAGCGGAACAAAAGTTAGTGAGCTTTAGATACTCGGGGACCGCAGCTCGATAGCTTTTTTGCCAATAAGGCTGGCTAAGCCTGCCACTGATACTTCCCATTGAGTGTTTTCGCTGTCTTTAATGGCAACAGTAGCCAAAATACGTGAAACACATTCCATTGCCCGCCCCTGCTCAAAGACGAAGTTAAAAGTTGGATTCATCTTAGTGAGCGCACGCTGGTGTTTGCTGCAATTTTCACTGCTGCTTCCTTCAGAACCAATCTCTTCAATACCATGCTTAGCTAAATAACAGGCCAAGGCACCACTGGCACTTCCGGTAGCAGATTCTTCCGCGATCCCTAGCAAAGGGGCGAAGTTTCGACAACTCGCGGTTAGGTTAGACGAGGGCTCACAAAGCTCAAAGGCGTGAATGCCAACTGCATTATGCTGTTGGCAAAACTCAGTGGTTTTATCTGCGTTTAGGTCAATTTTACTTAAATACCCTGGTGGCACCGCCACAATAATATCCGGCAGTCCAGTAGAAACAACTTCAATGGGAAATTGAGTGGATGCCAAAACATTAGGCGCAATTCCAATAAGTTCAGATACATCTTCATAAGGAAGGCGTTGGATAAACTCTGGCGACTTTTGCCCCATAACCACATTACCGTCGCCCATGATGCTCACCCCCAACATTCCCGCCTTGGTGCGTTGTATATAGTCCCCTGCTTGTAATACTCCCTGTTGAAACATCAGTGAAAATGCGGCGAGAGTAGCATGGCCGCAAAAATCAACTTCACCAGTGACGGTGAAAAATGACAGCGCTACGTCAGCGTATTCGTCTTTAGATACAAAGGCAGTTTCAGAATAGCCCACGGCCTGAGCAACCTTCAGTTTTGCTTCAACAGACAAGCTATCTGCATTGAGCACCACCCCCGCAGGATTTCCGCCCTCATCAAAAGCGGTAAACGCATTGACCAAATGCACTTCAATTGTCTTCATTTGGCATTTCCTCTTTTCAAGATAGTTGTTCATAAGCAATGTAATCAAGCTACAAATAAAAAAGCCGAAGCAATATTTGCTTCGGCTTCTATTATGAGAGTTTGTTTAAAGGCTGCTCATATCCTGAACCGTTACAGGTCCAATATCAGCGGCTTCTACTTCCGCCTTAATTTTCTCAGCATCACCAATAATTAACCACGTAAGCTTCCCTGGTTGTACAACTTGTTTAGCTGCGCTATTTAAGTCATCAAGTGTTAAGCCATTGTATTTTTCTACCAAGCTTTCTGGATAGTTAAATTCGCGATTAAACCGACTGCTTGACAATAAGCTACCTAGTACAGCACCTGCTGTCTCATACTGTCCGGGTAACGAACGTACCTGATCGAGTCGGGCTCTGTTCAATTCCATTTCAGTAGGCGGGTTGTCACCAAGATAGCCGTTAAGCTCTTTCTTTAGCTCTTCTAGCGACGCGCCAGTCTTATCAGTTTGCACTGGTGCATAAACCATGTACGGCCGTTGTCCACGAGCTTCCTGCAAGAATGTGTAAGCACCGTATGCCCATCCTTTATCTTCGCGAAGATTCATGTTTACCCGCGCAGTGAATGCGCCGCCGAGCGTTTCGTTCATTGCGTTAATCGCGATGTTATTTTCAACACCCGTTGGTGGTGCAAGGTGGGCGGCAAGAATGAGTGACTGCTGTGACCCAGGGCGATCGATAATAATGGCTCGACCTTTTTCAGGCAGCTGTGCTTCAGCAATCTGCTTAGTCCCTTTTTCACCAGATACTTTCCATTTGCCAAACTCTTTTTCTAATGTGGGTTTGATTTCGTCAAGGGTTGTATCGCCAACAACAAAAATGGTCGCATTGTCTGGGCGTAACCACGTATTTTTAAAGTCGATTAAATCGCTGCGCGTAATTGAAGTCACATCAGGCGCCGTACCTAAACCTGTGAAAGGTATGCCATAGGCATGATCATCACCGTAAATCAGTGGCGGCAGCAGCGTAAGCGCAATGCTTATTGGGCGTGTCATCTGCTGTGCAATATTGCTGAGTATCAATGTGCGCTGACGTTCAATTTCTTCTTTATCAAACGTTGGGTCTTTGAGAATATCGCCAAACAAAGCAAGCGACTCTTCCATATTCTCTTTAAGCATAGACATACGCACTGTTGTCGTATCTAAGTTTGAGCCGCTATTAAGGCTTGTGCCTAATTGCTCTAGCTCAGCAGCTAGTTCGAGCGCGTCGTAACGACCTGCACCTTCATCAAGCATACCCGTTGCAAAGCTTGCTAAACCTAGTTTGCCGCCCGCATCTGCCGCATAGCCTGCGTCAAACTGAACCGCAACGTTAATAAGCGGTACGGTAGAACGCTTTGCGAATACCACATTTATGCCATTTGATAAGGTGGTCTTGGTCACTTCTGGAAAGGTAAGCTGTGTTTCAGCAGCAATATCAGGAAGCCCTGAACTGCGGTCAACGCCCTCTCCACTAGCAGCATGCTCTTCAAATGGCACGAACGTGATTTGGTGCCAGCCATCGCCTAACCATTCTTTCGCTGCCGCTTTTACCTTCTTAGGCGTTGCATTAGCCAGCTCTTTTAGCTCTGTTTTGAAATAAGTAGGGTCACCTGCAATGAATTCACCCGTTGCTAACCTATCGGCTTTACCACCAAAACCGCCAACTTCTTCAAGTCCACGAATGATTGAGGCGCGTCGTTTTGTAGATACCAGCTTAACTTCATCTTTCGTTGGTCCCTTGCGCAGGAATTCCTGGATGATTTTATCCATCTCGCGCTCTACCTTTTCTACATCTTCACCCGCAGCCACATCAACACTCAGACCAAAGATGGATGCAATTTGCAGTTCGTAGTTAAATACTGACGCATTGGTTGCTATCTGTTGATCGTAAACCAGCTCTTTGTACATGCGAGAGTTTTTACCATCGCCCAACACACTTGCTGCAATTAACAAGTCTGTGGCTTTTGCACTTTTATTTTCAGGAGACACCCACAAACGAGAAATACGAGTTTGCGGTACTTTATCCTGAATAATTTCCCGTGTATTCGAAGAGCGGCTTGGGATCCAAGATTGCCACTTGGCAAGTGATGGACCAGGCTTAATATCACCGAAGTATTTGTTTACCATCGGTTTAGCCTCTTCGGCATTAATATCACCGCTTAGCACCAGGATAGCGTTGTTCGGACCATAATATTTATTAAACCAAGATTTCACATCATCTAACGTTGCTGAATTCAAATCATCCATAGAGCCGATAACGTTGTGAGAGTAAGGATGCTCATTGGGAAACAATGCTTTAACAGCATGACCTAAAAACGCTCCGTATGGCTGGTCTTCTCTTTGACGCTTTTCGTTTTGCACCACACCGCGCTGTTCATCAAGCTTCTCTTGAGTAACTGCACCTAATAGGTGACCCATGCGATCCGATTCCATCCATAAAATACGGTCTAACGCTGGAGTTGGAACGGTTTGAAAATAGTTGGTGCGGTCAAAATTTGTTGTACCATTTAGCCCGGTAGCGCCAGCTTCTTGAAGAGGTCCAAACCACTCGTCATCGTAGTTTTCAGTACCGTTGAACATAAGGTGTTCAAAAAGGTGAGCAAAGCCAGATTTACCCTCGGGCTCGTCCTTCGAGCCCACTTTATACCACACCGCCACTGCGACTACGGGGGCTTTGCGATCTTCGTGAACAATAACGGTAAGACCGTTATCAATAGTGAACTTCTCATAGCTTATATCAATATCGTCGTTAGCTACCACGGGGGATATTCCTACCAAGGTAATAGTGACAATACTCAGGCATTTTTTAGAAAACTGCCTGGTAATATGTTTCAACACACTCATAAAATATTATCCTTATTTTTATGTTTGCAAAACGTTTATGACTTTATTCGTAATTTATTCGTAGGTTTGCACCCAGTTTCTGACGTTAATTTTTGACGTAAATCTTTGTTATAGCTATGGGGTGTTAAACCTTTCTCGGGCGGCAAAAACGCATATAATGCCCACCATCTAAATTAAGGTAGCCTTTCAACAGCGGTAACGCAAAGGACTAATAAAGAATAATCGTTACAAAACGTTAAAGCACGATGCAACGTCAAAGAGTAGCCGCTGGTGTGGCTCGAGATAAATTGGTACAACCCTCCCTTTATTATTCTCAACTTAGTAAGTTTGAGTCGTAATTTTCTTTGCTGTAGGAGTTCTTTTAGGAGTTCTTTTAGGAGTTCTTTTAGGAGTCTTTTTTAAGAGCTTGGGCCCTTAACTCGATTAATCTCTCTAGTGGTATAGAAGAAAGCAATAATGGCGCTTAAGATAACCACAGTCACTATGGTGTAGAACATGGATACCATGGGATAGTCCCACATCACGATGAGCACATAATTTATCGAAGCAGGCACCACAAGCTGTCGGGCAATCCCAAGATACATCGGAAACATGGGCTTTTGCATTGCCTGCAAAATAGCCACACTTTGAAACAGAACAACGTACGCATAAAACGCTAACGTATCAATTCGAAGGTAAGTGACACCCGTATTTTTAATGGCATTGTCGTCACTGAAAAGACCCATTGCCATTGGCGATAGAAAATACATCACCGGAATAGACACAACTGCCATTAAGAAACCGATTAACAATCCTTTTCGGTACGTCTGTGCTACTCGATCGTAATAACCCACGCCCATGTTCTGTCCCGCAATGGCCATTACAGCACTGTTTAAACCTAGTGCTGGCAGTAAAAGTACCTGCTCAAGGCGAAGACCAACGGTGTACCCTGCCACGTGTTCGCTCCCGAATTGACCTATAAGCGCGACGGTAATAAACCCACCTAAAATAATAGTCAGCATGTTGAAGCTGGCAGGTAAAATTTGTTTCAGAAGATCGAGCCAACGTTTTTTATCAAAGGTGGGCATTACCGATATATTTAAGCGCTTCGTAAGTACACGAAGCAGGTAAAAGGCAGTAGCAAACTTTATCACTACGGTAGCCAGTGCTATGCCGCTTACCCCTAAATCGAGCGCGAAGGTAAATAGCGGATTAAGTCCAAAATTCGCAAAAAAACCAATCATCAGGGCGTTGCGATTAGATTTCGTATCTCCCAGTGCCATCAACGCACCAGCAGCACCGAACGATAAAGTGAAGCCTACGGTGCCTGCTAGCGTTACCCATAGATACTCCATCGCCAGTGGCTCAATATGAGGCTCAGCACCAAGCAACACCACCAAGGGTCGCGCCGCAAAGTAACCTAAAATACATGAAAGTGCACTGAAGGCGATGGCAATGCCGCTTACATTGTCTAGCCACCCTTTAACTTCGTGAGTCTCTCCTCGTCCAGCCCCGGGCGCAATCATTGCAGATGCACCAGTTTGAATACCAATACCGATTGATAAAAGTAAAAAGAAAACACTTGATGCGATAGATAAGCCTGCAAGCGCATTATCTGACAAATAGCCGGCAAACCACGTATCTGTGAGGTTATACAAGGTGTTGAAAATCATGCCCGTTGAGGCGGGGATTGCCAAGCGTACCATGTGAGAGAATATGGAACCTTCTGTCAGCGATGGATCAGATTTTTTCAAGGCTTCTTGCATTTAGCTTCTCCAGCTATGTCGAGTAGGCGCAGTGACATACGATTTTTAAGCTAATAGAAGCACCCTCCCTTAGAAACACTGTCCCTTAGAAACACTGTCCCTTAGAAACACTGTTCCTATATCAACAATAAAAAATCTGTACAGCAGTATTAGGGCGTCTTGATCTTTGCTGCACAAAGAACACTACGCCCTGAGTATACAAGAGTTACGTAATTTAAGGGTTTAAGTTTATTATGAGACAACAAACTTTTTGTACTGCTGCCTCAACGGTATCGAGATGCTTGAGGGAAAGGAAACCCTTACTTATTTTGTCTTGCCGCTAATTTTTCTAACTGTTCATCAGAAGCCGGCAGCTGGTGATTTTCTTTCCACTGAGAATAAGGCATCTTGTAAACTACTTCACGTGCCGCGTCATAATCTATTTCAACGCCCTTATCGTTTGCAGCAGCTGAGTACCACTTTGCTAAACAATTACGGCAGAAGTCAGCCAGAATCATTAGGTCGATATTTTGCACATCTTTGTTGGCATCAAGGTGCTCTACTAAGCGACGAAAAACTGCTGCTTCTACTTCGGTTTGCGTTTGTTTATCCATTTTTAATCCTTAGCTGTAAAACTCATTTTCACAAAACAAAAAAGGGAGCCAGGCTCCCTTTTTATAACTTTCTTTTTAACTTCGTTGTTTAACTACGGTGTTTACCGCATGTAAACATACTTACTCTGCGTCGTCAGACTTTGGAGCAGGTCTTTCTAGAAGTTCTTTAATGCTTAAACGTACACGGTTCTGGCGATCAATTTCCATAACCTTAACGTCAACCATTTCGCCTTCTTTAAGGTAATCAGTTACTTTGTTCACTCGCTCATGAGCGATTTGTGAAATGTGAACAAGACCTTCTTTACCTGGAAGTACTTCTACGAAAGCACCGAAGTCAACGATGCGGGTAATTTTACCGTTATAGGTTTTACCCACTTCAATTTCAGCAGTCACTTGCTCAATCTTAGCAATAGCGATTTCTGCTTTCGCACGCTCTGTTGCAAAGATTTTGATAGTGCCGTCATCTTCAATCTCGATGTTGGTATCAGATTCTTCAGTAATTTGGCGAATCATTGCTCCGCCTTTACCAATGACGTCACGAATCTTGTCTTGGTCAACTTTCATGGTGTAAATGCGCGGTGCAAATTCACTAAGCTCTTCACGGTGACCACCAATCGCTTCGTCCATCACTTTAAGAATATGCAAACGAGCTTCTTTAGCTTGCTTAAGCGCAATCTGCATGATTTCTTTAGTAATACCTTCAATCTTTATGTCCATCTGAAGTGCAGTAATACCGTCGGTAGTACCCGCAACTTTAAAGTCCATGTCGCCAAGGTGATCTTCGTCGCCAAGGATGTCTGAAAGTACAACAAAGTTTTCGTCGCTCTTCACTAGACCCATTGCAATACCTGCAACTGATGCCTTAATAGGAACACCAGCATCCATTAGCGCAAGTGACGTACCGCACACTGATGCCATAGATGATGAACCGTTAGACTCAGTGATTTCAGATACCACGCGTACTACGTACGGGAATTCTTCTTCACTTGGCATAACTGCTTGGATACCACGTTTCGCTAGACGGCCGTGGCCAATCTCACGACGCTTTGGAGACCCAACAAAACCAGTCTCGCCTACACAGTATGGAGGGAAGTTGTAGTGAAGCATGAAACGACTGTCGCTCTTGCCTTGAAGCTCGTCAATCATCTGTGCGTCACGTTCTGTACCTAGTGTTGCCGCTACGATTGCCTGAGTTTCACCACGTGTGAACAACGAAGAACCATGAGTACGTGGAAGAATACCAGTCGCTACGTCGATAGCACGGATCATCTTAGGATCACGACCGTCAATACGAGGTGCACCTGAAAGAATGCGAGAGCGCACTACGTCAGATTCAAGGTCGTGAAGAAGCTCAAGCACTTCTTTTTGGTCTTGTTCTTCATCTTCAGCAACAATCGCCGCTAGCGCTTTGTCTGTTGCAGCAACTACAGCGTTTTTACGCTCTAGCTTGTCAGAAATTTGGTAAGCCGCCGTCATTTCTGCTTCAGCAAGTGCTTTCACTTTATCTTTAAGCGACGTATTTTCTTCTTCTGGCTTCCAGTCCCACTTTTCAGTGCCGACTTCTGCTGCGAATTCGTTAACCGCAGTAACGACTGCTTGCATTTGCTCGTGACCGTACATAACGGCGCCAAGCATAGTATCTTCTGAAAGCACAGCAGCTTCAGATTCAACCATTAATACTGCCGCTTCAGTACCGGCAACAACTAAATCAAGCTCACTTGATTCTTGCTCTCCTGCGCGAGTGTTAAGAATGTATTCACCGTTACTGAAACCTACTCGTGCGGCACCAATTGGGCCGTTGAAAGGCATACCAGAAATCGCTAACGCTGCTGATGTACCAATAAGAGAGATGATATCAGTTGGAATATCTGGGTTAGCAGACATTACCGTAATGATGATTTGAACTTCGTTTTTGAAGCCTTCAGGGAAAAGTGGACGAATTGGACGGTCAATAAGACGTGCAATTAACGTTTCACCCTCAGATGGACGGCCTTCACGTTTGAAGAATCCACCAGGAATTTTACCCGCAGCATACGCTTTTTCTTGGTAATTAACTGTTAGAGGAAAGAAGTCTTGATTCGCATTTGCTTCTTTCTTGCCAACTACCGATACCAATACAGACGTGTCGTCCATACTCGCTAGAACCGCTGCTGTTGCCTGACGAGCGATTACGCCCGTTTCTAGAGTTACAGTATGCTGACCATACTGAAATGATTTAGTAATAGGAGTCACTATTTGTCCTTTAATTTCAATCTTTATTTATCGCTTTTAATTGCGGCGCTTAGTATAGCTATGAACGCTGAATTTTGCCATCGTCAAATGCGAGCTAACATTGAAATTATTATGTATTTATCTCCTCTATTCCCCACCGCGGCTTTATGACTATATTAAATGTGATGACATGGCTATATTTTCATCACAATGCAATAAACTGATGCCATAAAATCGAGTATGCTGGTGTTTGAGCAACGGTCAAAAATAACAACCTCACAAAATAACTGTATAAAACAAATGTGCGTTAAGGGGAATTTATGCTTGTGCTAAGACTGAATAAGGCTGGAATGCCACAAGAGTGGATAGATATAGAACACGCCGCCAAACTGTATTGTCAGGACAAGGTGTTGTTTGAACTTGGTACAGACGCCATCACGCTTAAAGGAGGCTGGAATCACGCTGGCATTCAAAGTGAGCTGTCGTTATCGAGTATCATCGCTTGCGATGGCAAGGTCACTGATATGAGCGGAAAAATTGCGTTAACTAATAAGTACCTTTTTCGCCGCGATAATTACATGTGCCTTTATTGCGGTGCACAGTTTGCGCCAAAACAGCTTACTCGCGATCATATTCTACCCCGCTCTCGGGGCGGTAAAGACAACTGGACTAACGTCGCTTCTGCCTGTCAGCGATGCAACCACGCCAAAGGCGCAAAGACCCCCGAAGAAGCTAGCATGCCCTTACTCGCCGTTCCTTTCAGACCAAACGTGTATGAGCGTTTTTACTTGATGAACAGGAAAATTCTCGCAGACCAGATGGCCTTTTTACAAAATCATTTCACTCGAAATCGGCAATGGACATGTAGTTAGAAACCACCGCCACCAGCTGATGGCTGTGTCGCAGCACCAAGATGTTGCGGCACCCCGATAGCGGTTTGCTCTGAGGTATTGCCCAGTAGATTGTCCTCTTTCATCGCTCTAAACCACAGGCTTAGCCAATCTGAACACATCTTGTGTTCTAATTCATGGGCTTCAGCGGTGGGGCAAAACAAACTGACTTTTACCACAACTTTAGCTAATTCGTTGGTCTTGATTTCAACTTCAGGGTCAATACGAATAAACTCTTGTTCCAGGTGACGCTCAATTAATCCTTTATACCTTTCAGCAACATCGCGAAAGTATTCGCAGTGCGCTTGCGCTCTGGCGTGAAATGCAGGCAATAAACTGTAAGCGTTAACGGTGGGTTCATTAACGATTTCAAAGGAATGCAGTCTGTAGCGGCGCATAAAGTTGAGGTTTTTGACGGTTTGTGTCACTAGCTGGCTATTGGGCACATAAACGTGCTTGCCGGTAAAGTTGAAGGTTTCAGGGTCTACTTCCAGCAATGCTGTTTTCGCCCAGTCCATTTCGACAACTTCACCAATCACGTTATTCATTTGGATCCAGTCACCCACACGAAACGGTCTGGCGCCAAGGTAGTAGATAAACCCCATGAAGCACTGAATAAACTCTCTGGTAGCAAGCACTATGGCCACCATAAATGCCGCAATGGATATTGCCAAGGTTTGTATTTCCGATGACCACACTACCATCAGCAGTATTATGATTAATGCATTACCTAGTTGCTCAAGAATGTTGATTTGGTTTCGTCGGTCTTCTCCGTGGCGAGTGCTTCTATGTTTAATTAGGCGTAACAGCCCTTTTTTTACATAGTGAAGTATTACGATCAATAAAATAGAGGCCACTAGTTTGTATTCGTTCGCATAAGCAATAAGTTGCTGCAATATTTTCTCTGGCTCTATCATTATCTGCACGCATGTACTCCGAGACGTAAATTGAAAATTTAGTAAAAAAAAGCGCTGACGAGTGTCAGCGCTTTGCATTATGAAGCACGCAACTTGCCGGCACAATGCCGACCAGTCGGAATACCAAAGGAACATCAAAAGAATGTCATAAGTAACACCTTATGAATGTCTATGGAAATAAGATTTACGCGCGAATTTGACCTTCGCCGTTAACCAAATATTTTTCCGACGTTAGCGATTCAAGACCCATTGGTCCATAGGCGTGCAGTTTGGTTGTTGCGATACCAATTTCGGCACCTAAGCCTAGCTGACTACCATCAGAGAAACGCGATGATGCATTTACCATTACCACACTGGCATCAACGGCGCGTTGGAACAACTTAGCTTTTGCTTTGTCTTTCGTGCAGATAACTTCAGTATGATTACTACCAAATTGTGCAATATGGTCGATTGCACCGTCAAAATCGTCAACCACGCGAATGGCGATTTCAAGACCAAGATACTCTTCACCGTAACCACTTTCGTCAATTACATCCGCGCCTTCAAAATAAGAAGCGCCTTTGCTATCTACGTGAACTTTTACATTTTGCTCTTTGAACGCACGAGCGACGCGAGGCAAAAATTCACCCGCAATTGCTTGGTGAACAACTAAACCTTCTAATGCATTACATACACCCGTACGCTGCGTTTTACCGTTAAGTAAAATTTCTAGTGCATTGTCTAAGTCAGCATCGCTGTCTACGTACAGATGGCATACACCTTTAAAGTGCTGGATAACTGGCACTTTTGAGTTCTCGGTCACGTAGTTGATCAGGCCTTCACCGCCGCGAGGGATTATCACATCAATATAGTCTCTCTGCTCCATGAGCTCTTGCATCAGCGCGCGGTCAGGATTTGGCACCACGGTGACAAGCGCTTTTGGCAAGTTGTGCTTTTCAAGCGTCTCTTGCATTAGCTCTGCTATCGCAAGGCTGGTATCTAGCGCTTCTTTACCACCACGCAGTATTACCGCGTTACCTGATTTGAAGCACAGAGCACCAGCATCTGCCGTTACATTTGGGCGTGCTTCGTATATCATACACACTACACCAAGTGGTATACGCATTTTCTTAATTTCGATGCCATTAGGGCGCGTGCCGAACACACGTTCTTTGCCCACTGGATCGTCAAGTTCAACGATAACTTCGATGCCTTCGGCCATTGATTCAATGCGCTCATCGTCAAGGATCAAACGGTCAATCATTGCGGCATCTAAATTATTTTCTTTAGCTCGTGCAACTTCTTTCTCATTCACAGCAATAATTTTGTCTTTATTTGCTCGGATCGCTGCAGCCATGTCAGTTAACACCGCGTTTTTCTGGCTCTCATCTAAAATTGCCAGTGTACGTGCAGCTTGTTTTGCTTGTTGTGCTAACTCAGTAATAATACTCATTCTTTCTCCAGGTTTGCTACGTGCTGATCAGAAATAATTGGCCCTGTCTTCTCTTCGAATTCATGGGCAAACTCATCACTTTCCTGATTAGCAATAAAATTTAATAGACAGCTACTATAATTCGATTTGGCTTTAACAAGTTTCGTTCCGTCTTCTTTGCGAACCAATATGGTATCGCCCACTGAAAACTCGCCTTTTACACCGATAATTTCGCTGCTTGTAAGTTGGTCGCTGTCCGTTATCAACGTGCCGTCAAAGTTACCTTCAATAATAACTTCACCTTGGGCGTTTGATGTGTGACGCATCCAATGTTCATTTTCTTTCATTGGTTTTTTGAACGGTCTAAAATGCGTGCCAGGGTTTTCACCGGCCAACAGCATATTAAACGACAATTCCGTAAAACCATTTATAATGTAGGTGTCTATGCCATGTGACACTGCTTTTTCTGCAGCTTCAATTTTGGTGCGCATACCGCCGGTGCCAACGCCACCTTTCACTGCACCGCCTGCCATGGCGTAAATACTCTCATCAATGGTATCCACCGATTTAAGCATCTTTGCATCATCGTGTTCGTGTGGGTTTTTATTGTATAACCCGTCAATGTCAGAACATATTATAAGTGCATCAGCATCCGCTGCCGCTGCAACCATTGCTGACAGGTTGTCGTTATCGCCAACTTTCAGCTTGTCGGTCGTAACCGTATCGTTTTCGTTTACGATTGGTAGAATGTTGTTATCAAGAAGACTGAAGATAGTTTCCCTGATACTGACATAACGCTCTCTGTCTCGTAAATCAGCGTGTGTTAGCAGCATTTGAGCAGATGGAAAGTCAAACAATCGATCCCAGGTTGCAATCATTTCTGTTTGCCCTGCAGCAGCCATAGCTTTTTTGACCGCTATGTTAGATTTTTCTTGATCTGCAAACATGTGTGAACCTGCAGCCACTGACCCCGAGGAAACTAAAACAACCTGGGTACCATTGGCTCTACAGCGCACAATGAATTGCGCAATGCTAAGTAAGTAGTGACTACTACACCCCTGTTGATTAGGTGCAATCAGTGCGCTTCCTACTTTTATAACTACGCGATTCCAATTTGGATGACTCATAATAAATATCTAACCTTTAGATTGTTGATTCGCAAATTCTTGGCCGGCGGTCGAATAATCCTATTTTAAAACCTATTGGCGTTAACCAGCCTTGAAGCAGCTGCAAACTTGCATGCTTCACAGTAATTTTTAACTTATTTATACTAAATTTAGACCATCTTTTTAAAATTGCATTCAACCACGCTGTTCCAGTGAACGAAGCGCACCTGAAGTTATCGATAAAAGAAATGGATTGGTCTTTGAAAAAAACCTGCGCTGAATTTCGGAAAAGGTGACTCCGATTAGCGCAATATTTTTACGCACCGGCAACAAACATACAGCCCATAGTGAGAGCTGCATTAGCAAGGCTACCGCGCATGATGTAGTGCCTGAGGGCTGGAGTTGTGTTAGAGAGAAACGTTTATCTGCTCCACTTTTTGACTGACCGTTTACTGAAGCATCAGCAAGGTTACTTTTCATCGGGCGATGCGTAAACACGCCTTTACCTAGCAGTGTTGTCGAAAACGCTGCCAGCGATATGTAACTTTCAGATGTCATATAGAAAACAAAGTCCTCTTCAGCCTCGGGGATCTAATCATTATTTTACACTCGAGTTATTCGCATATTTTTTTCCAAGTGCTATTTACATCGAGCAATAATCATTAGAGTTCAAATAATATATAGATTTATGAGAATATTTCAAGAGCAAATTATGCCCAACTTGCATTCAGCACTAGGAGCACGATGTTTTTCGCTTAGCGTGTTTCACGAGCAAAACAGATTCATAATTTTTATTTTATTTCTATTTTTCAAGCAATTAAAAAAACACCATTTACTATGAAACAATATTATCAGTTAGAATATTAAACAAAATTCAACCAATTACATAGATAACAAAACATTTGCGTCCTAAATGAAACAAACCACCCTTTCTGAACAAATAACATTCTAAAGAAGCTATCTCTTAGCTTTATTTATATATTTTAAAATAGTTTTATGACAACGAGTAAAGCGTCGTTTTTAAATTAGAAAATAGACTTGCCTTTCACTTACTACATTTTTTTACCTTCTAGTGAAGTAAAAATTCTTGAGCGTGTTGAACAAGTCATCTACGGGGAATACACCGTGTTATTTTTGCAAATGCCGTGAAAAACCGACACACCCTCATTTTTGTATTGAACCTGTAGTTAGATTAAATAGAAAGCCGTTGTCAGCTTCGAGCACAAATATCTCTTTTATAAATGTAATTTAACTCTTCTATTTAGTTCATTATATTCAACGAGATACAGCAATACATCAGTATATTATTTATCGCTACGGGTGAATGGGGGCAACTAACCATTACTTTGGTGCGATAACATTTATGAACGGAATACATCTTGTATGCATATGTTAACTGGTTAATTTGTATAGCCGAATTGATATTGCACCTTCAACTGCATGGCAGTTCACACCCTACACGCTATTTAATTAACAATTGTATGGTTAACATCGTTAACGACTAAAAACAAAAATAGGATGTTAAATTTTTATCAATCAATACTTTGGTTTGCGTGAATGCAGCTGTAAATATTTAAATATGGGAGTTCCAATGAAAAGCGACAACCAAAATAAAACTACGTCACGAGAGAGTAGCAACACCAATATACGAGCAGCGATTGTCTCAAGTGACAAGCTCCAGGTTGCTGCTATATTTGATACTACTGACGAGGCAAAAATTGCATTGAGACGGGTTGAAGAAGAAACAAGCGTTGCTTCGCACCAAAGCCAGCTAATAGTGCCATCCGACCCAAAATTAAGCGAAAAGCTAGAACGAAAATCTTCATCCATAGCAAACACCCTTTGGACGTCGCACCTAGCGTTGTCTGGAGTAGGTTTTGTTTTAGGTATGATTGCTGCGTTTCTTCTAACGCAGTATGGACCAGCGCTTACGCAACAAAACCCTATATTTACCTACATAGCGCTGATTAGCCCAGGGACGTTTATCGGTATGTTTGTGGCGGGCTTAATAGCACTGCGACCAGATCGCAACGAAATCGTCTTGAATGTGAGCGAAGCAGCTCGCAACGGAAAAGCGGCATTAATTATTAATCTACGTAAATCACAATGCGCAAAAACAATTTCAGGTCTGCTGCAGCAACAAAGCAATAATGTGGTGCAATCGATTAAATAAATTACATAGACCTTCCGTTCTATTAAACTATAGAGTAAAGATCCCGTATCATGGGGTCTTTATCGTATAACCTCCTACATTATTGACCGGATAGTATCTATGGATTTAATTTTTTTCGATTTGGACGGAACGTTACTGAACAAGTCATCCGAAATATCGGATTACACCAGAGAGACACTTGCGCTTCTCAATGAACGCGATATTGCATACACCGTGGCAACTGGGAGGACGATGCACTCTGCACAGCATGTGATTGGGCAACAGCCCTTTGTACTGCCACATATATACAACAATGGTGTCGCTATCTGGGACCCTACTGGTAATGCCCTTACGCTAGAGAACCTGCTTAGCGACAACGAAGCCACCACTATTATTGAATGTGCTACCCGCAATGGAATTACGCCTTTTATCAATACGGTGGATGTAAATACCCAACATCACGACCACATCATTTTTCATCACGCACCGCAGCATGATATTGAGAAAAACCTCATCAACAAATATTTTTCAAAAACGAAAGCTGCCCTACTCCCAATTGACCACATGCCTTCTCAGGCACATATTACCAATATCAGTATGATAGGTGATGGAAATGTTATTCGACAGATGTGGAACGAGCTTAATGCCAACGACAGCTTAATTGCCTATTCAGGCCCTGCGATTGAAGGCGATGAATATCGGTGGATGGATGTGCATCACAAACTCGCTAGCAAGGGCAGTGCCGTTGAAATATTAAAGCAGCAATTAGGAGCGACAAACGTAATCTGCTTTGGAGATAGCGATAACGACATGAGTATGTTTGCGATAGCGGATGAGGCCTACGCGCCAAGTAATGCAAAACCGCCCATTAAAGAGGCTGCATCGTCAATCATAGGGCATCATCACGAAGATGGGGTTGCACGATTTTTAAGAGAACGATTTTCTCTTTAAAAAACACTTTTGGCAAATTGATATCAAGTCAAAGAATTTGCCAGACCTTAGTGCTGCTACACTCAGAAGGCTGCCAAAAGCACCGGCAGCCTTTGCAAGTAGATTTACGACTAACATTTACCAAGCAATTTCTTTTCGTTCTTTAAAGAACTTGCCGTTGGGCACATCGTTTGCCAACGTTGCTAGCCATATTGCAGCATCGGCCCCCTCCTCAGGGGTTTTAGGTGCATCTGAACCACCCATCCTCGTGTGCACCCAACCGGGAGTCATACTATTTACCGCGACATCAATCTCTTTATCTTCTTTTGCATTGTCTACTACCGCAGCCATCTTCACGGTTAGTGCGTTAACGGCTGCTTTTGATATTGCATAAGAAAATGGACCTGCTAGTGATTCATGAAAACTACCATAGCTAGAACTGACGTTGATAATCCGGCCAAATCCTCGCTCAATCATTTTCGGGAGGGTCTGCTGAATTAATGTTAACGGTGCGAAAACATTGACTTGCATAGACGATGCAAATGACTCGGAGGTCACGTCGGTCCATTGGGTATCGTCTAACACACCAGCGTTATTAATTAAAATATCAATAGGCCCAAAAACCGCTTCTGCTCTTGTAAATGCGTCTATAATGGCAGACTCATTGTCCAAAGGCATTTCGATGACGTGGAGATCTCCACCAACAATATCTTTTTTCGCTTCTAGTCCTGCATCTTCGTCTCGACAGCCCATTAATACTTTGTAGCCTTTAGCAACCATCCCTTTGACAATCTCAAAGCCAACTCCCCTGTTGCCTCCGGTAACCAAAACATTTTTAGTCATAATCAATACACTCCTTGAGTTGATGAATGTAAAGCCGTTTTTCCGACGACTATTTTTAGGTATCTGACGATACAAACACGGTTGATAAATAAAAGCAAAATGGAAACACAATGCTCCACACAACCCCAATAATTACAAATGTAATAGGAATAGTGAATCCGAGTTCAACGGCATCGAAATTAGCTCCTGCAATGTAACTAAGCGGCGCAAAAATGGCGCCACCTAGTGCAGCTAGAAGTGGACGTCCCTTAAACACAGTGAGACTGTGGTACACGGTGCCAGCAAAGCCAGCCCATAGCAAACTGAGCCAAATAGGAATGGGTAACAAAGAAATATTGGCTTGCGCCTCAGTAAAGATGAAAACGCCTGATACAGTTAGTGCTGTATCGATAAGAGTGCCGATAACAAACATGGATGCCATCAGTTTTAGATCATTTTGACGTTCCCTTGAAAACCAAAGCCACAGAATGAGCAACCCAAAGACTGCAAGAACAGCTTGGTTCTGAAATAAAATCACTAGCCACCAAATGGTTTGAAACCATACAAAATTGGCAACCTTAACAACAACATCGTTTTTCATTGGACTCACTCGTTATTTACGAAACATCAGTTACGACTAGATAACCTCACTTACGACGACAACACAAACAAAGTTCATTATCTGCATGAGATGCAACGATTAGTGAGGGCCCTAAATTAGGTAGAAGAGTAAACGAAATTTAACCTTGTGCTGTATAGATAACTAATTGCAATAACAAAGGATATGTTTCGCCGTGAAGATGGTTAAATATTATATCGTCGGTGCACTGATAGCATTTGCTCTTCTACTTATGAGTCAATCTGTTGTCTTACAAATTTTACTAGGATGGACTTCGTTTTCTTTAGCAGCGGTGAGCAGTGCCTATATTTTCAACTATCCCTCTCTTTTTAGAAAACGCGATGATGGCTCCATCCCCTTTTATATACGCTGGATTTTCGTTCCTTTCCTATTCGGTTCATGGCTTTACAACGAATACGCGCGAAGAACTGATAAGGTGCCTCCTCTGCAGAAGGTGAAAGGCAATCTTTTTTTAGCGTGTCGAATGTCTGGTCAGCATGTTGACCTATTAAATGAAAATGATATTGCCGCCATACTTGATGTCACCGCCGAATTTGATGGTCTTGATTACACCGCGCTGCGCGAAGACTACCAATACCTCAATATTCCTGTGCTTGATCACACAAGTCCCACCTCAGAGCAACTTATTCATGCTATCAACTGGGTTGATCAACAGATAGCAGCTGGGCGCAATGTGGTTGTGCATTGTGCCTTAGGCAGAGGACGTTCTGTACTCGTGGTTGCGGCTTATTTGTTAGCAAAAGACTCATCGTTAACCGTTGACCAGGCCATGCAGAGTATTAATCAAATACGCAAAACTGCGAGGCTTAACAAGAAACAGCTATCTGCCTTAGAAAAGGTAAAAGAAGGTGGGCTACTTTCTCTACAACAGAATCTATTTCTTATCGCTAACCCCATAGCAGGGGGCGGCAAATGGTCGCAAAACAAAAGCCAGATATTGGCGCGACTAAACGAAAAATTCAATGTAACGGTAGCTGAAACTACCCCAGATGAAGATGGAAAAGTGCTGGCCCAAAAGGCAAAAGATGAAGGCGCCGATATCGTTGTGGCCTGCGGTGGAGATGGTACCTTAGCAGAGGTTGCCTCAATACTCGTTAATACCCCCCTTACCATGGGCTTTATTCCGTTAGGCACAGCGAACGCACTTAGCCAAGTGCTACACGGCTACATGAGCAAAGTAATGCCAATTGATATCGCCTGCGACACTATTATCGAAGGTAAAACGCTGTCTATTGATACGGCGAGCTGCAATGACAACATCATGTTACTCGTTGCTGCCGTAGGTTTTGAGGAACAAATGATTTCATCCGCAGATCGAGATGAAAAAAATGAAGGCGGTCAATTTGCCTATCTCAAAGGCCTGTGGAGCGCTATCAGTAACAATCAAAATATGAAGTTTCGCATTCAAACCGACGATGGTGACGAAGAGACGTTAACGACACCCAGTTTTGTGGTCGCCAATGCTGCCCCCATGTCAACGGCGCTAGCGCAAGGTGATGAGCCACCAGATATTACTGACGGAAAGCTTGACCTGACTTGGCTGATACCCCAAACCACACCTGATAAGCAACTGTTGTCATTGGCTGAATTAATATTGAGTCCCAGCGAAAGCAAGCGTCACTCAGAAAATATCCGTCATGCCCAGGCTAAAACAGTCACACTGACTTTCGATAGCACAGTGTCATATGCAGTAGATGGTGAAATCTATCAGGCAGACACCTTGTCGATAGCCACCTCTCCTAGAAGCCTCAATGTGCTTACCAATATAGAAAACAAGGAATAAATACCCACATGTCAAACGTCAGTAACTTTGATGAAATTTACGGTTTTTTAAATACAAAATTTGAAAACGAAAAAGAATATCTCCAGGCTGTTCATGAAGTACTAGAAGACATCATTCCAATTTACAATGCCAATAGCGCTTACAAACAAGCAGACGTCGTTCGCCGCCTGTGTTTACCAGAGCGGGTTATCTATTTCACGGTTTCCTGGGTAAGCTCAGAAGGAAACGTAGAAGTTAATCAAGGTTGGCGCGTGCAGCATAACGGCGCAATGGGTCCATACAAGGGCGGATTAAGATTTCATCCAACGGTGAATCTTTCAGTACTGAAGTTTTTGGCTTTCGAGCAATGCTTTAAAAACGCATTAACGGGCTTGCCAATGGGCGGTGGTAAAGGAGGCTCAGACTTTAACCCCAAAGGTAGAAGCGACCGTGACATTATGCTTTTTTGCCAGGCGTTTATGCGAGAACTTCAACGTCATATTGGTGCTAATACCGATATCCCTGCGGGCGACATCAACGTTGGAGCAAGAGAAATTGGCTACATGTACGGTGAGTATCGCCGATTGAACAACAAGTTTGAAGGCGTACTCACGGGTAAAGGCCTTGAATTTGGTGGAAGCTATGTGAGAACTGAGGCAACAGGATTTGGCCTTATCTACTTTACTGAGTCGGTGTGTAAGGCCAACGACACGGATCTCAACAATAAGCGCGTTGTGGTTTCTGGTGCGGGTAATGTTGCCCTACACGCTGCGCAAAAAGCCATTCAAAAAGGCGCTTGTGTTGTCACACTATCAAACAGTCGTGGGTTGTTGTTTTGCGACGAGGGTTTCAGCGAAGCAGACATCACGTGGGCTATCAAGCACCACACGGCATCAGACAATATCTTAGTAGATCTTAAAAAAAGAGGCGCTGGAGTGTGGTTTGAAAAAAAAACCCCTTGGCATATTAAATGCGATATCGCCCTACCCTGCGCGACACAAAATGAGCTTCACGAAGCCGACGCAAAAGAGCTATTGAAAAATGGATGTACTATGGTGCTAGAAGGGGCAAATATGCCATGTAGCATAGAAGCCCAAGAAACGTTCATCAGCAAAAATATTGCTTATGTACCTGGTAAAGCATCGAACGCAGGTGGCGTTGCCCTTTCTGGATTAGAAATGTCGCAAAATGCGATGTTTAGCCAACGTAGTGCCCACATTCTCGATGAAGAGCTACAGTCTATTATGCAAAGTATTCATGAGCGTTGCCTTGAGGAAGCCAAATTGCTAGCTAATCGAGACGGGTACATTAACTACATGAAAGGCGCAAACATCGCCGCGTTTAGAAGATTAGCGGATGCCATTGTTGCACAAGGCGTGTAAACCAACAGCGTAAAACTCCTTATGAAAAATTAGGCGTACAAAGTGTAAAAGCTGCTCATCTTTGTACGCCCACATCAAGTGCACGATTTAGTTTAAACAAAACCCTCTAATATTCAATATGATATAAAGTTCAGCATTATGGAATGGTTATCGCATTAAATTATATAAGTAGTCTAATATTTAATTTATGAGGAACCAATTGTGAAAATCTTTGAAGCATTGCGTCAAGACCATGAGAAGCAACGCCTGCTGCTTAAAATTCTTGCAGAAACGAGTGGTAACACATCCGCCCGTCAAGAATATTTTGAAGAACTTAAACAGCAGCTTGAGAGTCACGCTATTGCAGAGGAGCGTCATTTTTATACTCACCTTCTTGAGAAAGACGCGACGGTAGACTTAACTCGGCATGGAATTGCAGAGCATCACGAGATTGATGAGCTTATTGCAAAGTTAGATGATACTGATATGAGTTCACCTGCATGGCTGCATCACTTGAAAGTGCTTCAGGAAAAAGTTGAGCACCATTTAGCTGACGAAGAACAAGAGTTCTTTCATGTGGCGGGAAAAGTGCTTAATGAACACCAAAAGACCGAATTAGCGAAAGGTTATAAGAACGAGATGGATAAAGAATTAGCGTCTTAACTCGTTAATACCAAATATTCAGTTCTAATCACCGAACAAACCCTCTATTTATGACGTTAAAGCCATAAATAGAGGGTTTTGCATAGGCCTCGATTAATCATCTGAATCAATGATTTTTGGTTCAAATACGTTGGCGGATATACCTAAACGATTTTGCCTAAATGCTTTTTCTTAAAAGCCTTGCCTAAAGGCTTATACTTAACTGCTAACACCTAACTGCTAGTGATAAGCTCAATCCCCTGGATGCATACTCATAAAAACGTACGCCACGTCAATATAGAAATATGGTCAAATTCCCTCAATAAAAAAGCCAGTAACAGAAATCATTTTTCTGTCACTGGCTTTTCAGATGTGGCTTTTATACCTTCACTATTTTTTTGCGATGATATAAACCGCATGAATTACACCTGGGAAATAACCAAGAATAGTAAGCAGTATGTTTATCCAGAAGTGGGCGCCAATGCCTACTTGCAAAAACACACCTAACGGAGGAAGTAAAATTGATAGTAGTACGCGTATGATGTCCATAATAAATTCCTTGTTTGTTGTAATTTCGTTCTTTGCTGTGTATACAATTAATTATGCAGTGACATAGTGAGCACTGAAGCCACATAATGCTTCAATTGCATCAACTTATCAGTTTAAAAATACTAAAACGTAAAAGCGAATTAAACACTTTACACGTAAGTAAAGCACAATGCGTTCCAGCATTACCAAAAAGTAATAATAATTGTGATTGAAGCATCTTGTTCGACATAGACGTGTAACGTTCTCATTCAGCTTATGTTTTAAATGGCGAATTAAGAAGCCAAACTTCTACGTCTTCACGCTTCAAAGGTCTGCTTATGAAGTACCCTTGAGCCTCGTCGCACCCCCATTCTTTCAAAATGCGTAAAGACTCTTCATCTTCTACCCCCTCAGCAACCACTCTTAAGTCGAATATGCTGGCTAAGCTTAATATGGTGTGAACTATTTGCTGATCGTTATCTTGTGTCGCGAGCGCTAAAATGAAACTTTTATCTATTTTGATAGCTTCAACTGGTAAATTTTTCAAATAAGCCAATGAAGAGTAACCTGTACCAAAGTCATCAATAGCAAAACGAAAACCTAATGCTCTTAGCGATGAAAGATTTTCTACTGCAAGGGTTGCATCAGAGACCAAATCGCTCTCTGTTATTTCAAGTTGAAGTGACGCAGGTGATAGCCCTTTCTCTGTCAAAAAAGCAACCAATTCATTAAGCAAGGCTTTGTTCTGGATGTCTTGTGTTGACAGGTTCATCGCAATGGTAAAGCTGTAATTTTGTTCTCTGAAATAAGCCAAATCTGAGATAGTTTGGCGCATTACCCACTTAGTCACTTGCTCGATGAGACCCGCTTGTTCCGCGATAGAGATAAATTCATCTGGTGCTACATGGCCTAATTTACCGTTATTCCAGCGTATTAATGCTTCCATGCTGCATACTTTCATCGAACGTAAATCTATCTTGGGTTGATATACCATAGATAGCTCATCTTGCTGAGTTGCAAGAGCACGCTTTAATTCAGTCGTAATTGATAGACGTCTATGATGGTTAGCCTCTAACTCTGCACTATAGTGAACCGACCAAGCACCTGTTCGAATAGCTTTGTCTGACACGATATTGAGCTTTCTGAAAAGCTCTTCCGTGGTCTGCGCATCTTCAGGACACGATAATACCGCCATAGCAACTTTGACAGGTATAGTTATCAAATTACTCTCTACGGGCTGTTCAAGAATATGTTTTAATGTTTCAAGTTGATTATCATTTAGCGGCTCATCCGTGACGTAAATAACTTCGCCTCCGGCTAAGCGAGCAGATGTCCCCGGCCAGCGCAACAAACGCCTTGCCAACGTTTTTAATGTATTGTCTCCATTTGAGTAGCCATACAAGTCGTTTATGGTTCGAAAGCCAATAACAGTGATAGCAATAACTTGTATCCACCTAGGCTCTCGCATTTGCTCTACAAAATAACGCTCTAAATAATGGCGATTAAATAAGCCCGTTAAATCATCGTGCTGTGCCTGATACCGAATGCTGTCTTCGCGCTGAGAAATTCTTTTCTGCATGCCATCAACCGCATTTTCCAACGCAATAATTTCATGGAAATTACCTATCTTCTCAAACGTATTTTTATAGCGCCCAGACGCTATTTTATTAATAGCCCTTATCACAGAATTCATCGGTATAGTGACCCTTCGTACCCATACTAGGGCAAATAAAGTAATGGTGAAAAGGCCTAAAATATAGAGAGAAAACAAAGTTAGCTGTATTGAACGAAAGCTCTCGACTTGTGCCGCAATATCCACGAAAACTTTTATCTTAACAGGCGCAATCGATAAGGAGTCAATAGAGACAGCGTGTTCTATGTAATCAGCCGTGTCTAAAAAAGTAATATCGTGCCATCTGATTTGAGGGGATATTGAATGGCGTGCGCCTTGTGTATGCTCAGGAAGCGTAGACGCCAAAACTGCACCAGTATTACTATCAATGATGTTGATATACGAGTTTGAAAATGATCTCACGCTTTTAATCATGTCACCTTGAATATGCCTAGCGATGAGCAAATAGTAGCGGATACCATTAGTTTGTACTGTTTCAAATCTGAGGAGGGTTAGCTTTCCGTTAACCACTGCAAGGGTGTGCGTTAAGCCCATGGCAGCCATTACCACACTCTGTTTAGCTTGTTTTCCTGACTGGAACAGTGGAGAGCTAGACGCGGTAACAATATGATCTAAATTTACAATCGCTAGATGCACAACATTCGATGAGCTTCTTTCTCGATTAAAAGAGTTAATGAATGAAGAGGTATCAGAGAGCGTTTTAAGGTTGTTGAGTGCTTCAGAGCCTGTCAGGGCATCAAGCGTGGTGCTAAGTAACTTTCTTTGTTCAGTTAATACTTTCTCTAAAGCACCTTCAGCAATCAATATTTCCTTGTCCAAGTGGTTTTTTATCAAGGAGCTAAACGAAGCCCACAGCGCGACAAACACGAATAGCGTCGCTATGGTTGCTCCGATAGCGATAAGCCTAGTCAATGATTGGCGAAGACCTGTATGCACGAATACGCCTCTAGTGAATAAATTTGTAGCGTTCTATGGCGTGTTGCTGCCCTCTTTTTCAAAGTAAAGTGCAACAACCCTTTATATATTAGGAAAATAATAGCTGACTTAGCCCCATCAAGACAGGGTAACCATGCTGTTATTACACTTTATTTTGCACTTAGTTTTACTTTGTTACCGATACACAAACGAAGCATACTTTAAAGCCAGTATACCTGGGCGCTTTTTGTAGGTTCTTGATTTGGCATATGTATATGTAGAGAATAAAAAAGGGCCAGCATTTCTGCTGGCCCTTTAAAGTTGGTGCGGAAAGCGGGACTTGAACCCGCACGAGCTATGCTCACCACCCCCTCAAGATGGCGTGTCTACCAATTCCACCACTTCCGCAATAAACTGTTTAATCTGGTGTGTCGCTGCTATCAACTGCAGGCACATCGTTTTGTGTTTCATCAGAAACTGGGATATCAGATTGTGCTGGCACGTCTTCCACTACCGGCACGTCTGCATCACCTGGTACTTCCACCGGCGCTTCAACCGCTGCAGGTACGTCTAAATTATTCCACTCATCATCAGCGCTTTCACGGTTTGCAGTCATCGCACCTAGCGACAAGCTTATAAAGAAAAACAAGCCTGCTAGAATTGACGTTGTGCGCGTCATAAAGTTACCAGAGCCGCCTGAGCCAAACACTGTGTTTGAGCCGCCCGAGCCAAAAGAAGCGCCCATATCCGCCCCTTTTCCTTGCTGGATTAATACAAACCCAACCAATAAGAGCGCTACAACTAGATATGCTACTAAAAGCACTTCATATATCATAAATACCTCGTCAGTTTGCCGCTTGGCAAATTGAAATAAAATCTTCAGCTTTTAAACTGGCTCCACCAATTAAACCGCCGTCTACGTCTTTTTGTGAAAACAGCGTTTGCGCGTTATCGGACTTCACGCTTCCACCATATAATATAGGGAGCTTGAGTGCCAAATCTGCGTCCACTTTGTTAAAGTAACCGCGTATAAACTCGTGTACTTCTTGCGCCTGTTCAGGCGTCGCTGTCTTTCCTGTTCCAATGGCCCAAATAGGCTCATAAGCAATAACAGATTTTGACAGCTCTTCAACCGAAAGTGTTGAAGTCAATGCATCAAGCTGCTCACCTACAAATTGCTCTACGTTACCCGCTTCGCGAATTTCCAATGACTCACCTACACAAATAATAGGCGTAACACCTGCCTCAACGCATTTTTTTGCTTTTAATGCGACAAGGTCATCTGATTCCTGCTGGTCTTCCCTTCGTTCAGAGTGCCCGACAATGGCATAACTGCAACCGGCATCTTTAATCATCTCTAGAGACAACTCACCCGTGTGGGCGCCGTTGTCTAGGTGACTTACATTTTGAGCACCTAGAGAAAATGCATCGCCAGAAAAATGATGAAACAGCGTAGACGGCGAACAGACGACTATATTTGCTTCACATTGCACTGTTTTGAGCTTCTCATTAAACTCAGCAACTAGCGCAGCGCTACCGTTCATTTTCCAGTTTCCAGCAACTAGCGACTTTCTTATTTTTTTACTCACTATGTCGACCTTAGCCCTGTCTTTTAGCGGGCGTGATATTAACTATTTACAACGTAAGATACAAGTATAAAAAGCGAAATTTCCTGCCACACCAATCAATTGGCGAGATTACGAACAGTTTCTGCAATATGCTCTGCCCATTTCTCGGACTTTTGCTCTTCGTTAGATTCAACCATAACTCTTATTAAAGGCTCAGTACCACTTTTTCGCAGTAATACTCTGCCGGTTTTACCCAGTGCTGCCTCAGCTTCCTGTTTTGCATTTTGTACATCTTGATGTGCAAGGTAGTCAATATCTTGCTTTGTATAACGCACATTAACCAAGGTTTGAGGATACATTTCAAATCCGCTGGCTAAATCATGCAAATCCATGTGCGAACGCAGCATAGCCGCAAGTACCTGAAGGCCTGCGACAATACCATCGCCCGTTGAACACATAGACAAGTTAAGTATATGACCTGAGTTCTCTCCGCCAATAGACCAGCCTTTTTGCTGTAGAAGCTCCATGACGTAGCGATCGCCCACATTGCTTCTGGCAAATGGAACCCCCAGCTTACTCAACGCGTTTTCTAGGCCAAGGTTACTCATCAATGTGCCGACGACACCGCCCTGCATCTGACCATTTTTTAGCGCATCCCGTGCGATAATATAAACAATCTGATCGCCATCAAGAACGTTGCCTAGATGGTCAACCATCATGAGCCTATCACCATCACCGTCTAGGGCAAATCCGAGGTCAGCCCCAGTTTCTTTAACTTTTGCTACAATCCCGTCCATCGCCGTCGCGCCAACGTCATCGTTAATATTCAAACCATTTGGCGCAGTGCCAATTTCAATGACAGTAGCGCCGAGCTCTCTCAGTACATTAGGAGCAATGTGATAGGTAGCACCATGGGCGCAATCGACGACTATCTTTAAACCGGTGAGAGACAATTCAGAAGGGAACGTGCCTTTGCAAAACTCGATATAACGACCTGCTGCGTCATCAATACGGGTTGCCTTACCAAGTTTATCAGACGCAACGCATGTCATTGGCCGCTCAAGCATTTCTTCTATTGCCAATTCAATGTCATCGTCAAGCTTAAAGCCTTGAGCGGAAAAGAACTTAATGCCGTTATCGTAATAAGGGTTATGCGACGCACTGATAACAATTCCAGCTTCAGAGCGGAATGTTTTTGTAAGGTAGGCAATTGCAGGCGTAGGCATTGGACCTAAAAGACCTATGTTGATACCCGCCGCTGAAAGCCCTGCTTCTAAAGAAGACTCAAGCATGTATCCAGAAATACGGGTATCTTTACCAATGAGTACTTTATTCGTACCCCGTCCGGCAAGCACTTTACCCGCGGCCCAGCCTAATTTAATGCAAAACTCGGGGTTTATGCTGCTTTCGCCAACCTTCCCGCGAATACCGTCGGTACCAAAATATTTACGCTGACTCATTATTATTCCTTATTACATTTTATTCAGCATTTTCACGATATTCACAGCATCCGCCGTTTCTTGTACATCGTGTACACGTATTATGTGTGCGCCCATTTGAGCGACAATTGTAGCGAGTGCTATGCTTCCAGCCAAGCGTTCGTCCACATTTCTGTCTAATAACTTTCCAATCATAGATTTTCGAGACATGCCCACTAAAACAGGAAGACCTAGTGCCATGATGTCAGGAAGATATTTCACCAACGCATAATTGTGTTCAAGTGATTTCCCAAAGCCATAACCAGGGTCTAACAATATAGACGACTTGTCTATTCCAGCGCTTTTGCAGGCTTCAATACGCTCAAGTAAAAATTGGCTTACATCTGCGAGTACATCATCGTATTGGGGGTTAGCCTGCATGGTTCTTGGCTGACCTAACATATGCATTAAGCATACAGGTACGTTAGCATTTGCAGCCGCAGCTAGCGCCCCTGGTTCGCGAAGCGCTCTTACATCGTTTATCAAACCGGCACCAGCATTAACGGCTTCAGTCATCACCTGCGCTTTGCTTGTGTCTATTGAAATGACACAGTCGCTGTTTGCCGAAATGGCTTCAATAACTGGAATAGTTCTGTCCAATTCTTCTTGAAGCGCCACTTCTTTTGCGCCTGGGCGAGTAGACTCTCCACCAATATCGATAAACGTAGCGCCCTGCTCAACCATTTTGAGTGCATGCTGAACTGCGTGTTGAATGGAGGTATGTTGTCCCCCATCAGAAAAAGAATCGGGGGTAACATTTAAAATACCCATAATTCGAGGTTCAGAAAGATTGATAGCGTGATTGGCAAACTGCATTAAAAAACTCGTTAATATATGAATATTACTGTGTCTATAATAAAAAACGCCAGATTAACTGGCGTTTTTTGAATTACAAAAAATAGTGAAAACAAGTGTTAGCTAGGAATATCGCCCGGCTTACCGACTGATGGTTTATCTACACCGTCGTTTTTAATCTCACCTTCTTTCACTGGCGAACCGCCACTAGGCTTGTCACCACCAGATGGTTTGCTGTCATCCCAGTCTGCAGGAGGACGTACTTCGGTACGGTTCATCAAATCATCAATTTGCTTAGCATCGATGGTTTCATACTTCATCAGCGCGTCTTTCATCGTATGAAGAACATCTTTATTGTCTTCTAGAATTTTTTGCGCCCTGTCGTAGTTGCGGTCGATCAGTGACTTAATTTCAGCATCGATGGCACGGGCTGTGTCGTCAGACATACTTGACGCTCTCGACATTGAATTACCGAGGAAAACTTCGCCTTCTTCTTCTGCGTACAGCATAGGTCCCATCTTAGTAGATAATCCCCATTGCGTTACCATCTTACGAGCGATATCAGTAGCACGCTCGATATCGTTTGATGCACCGGTAGTCACCTTGTCATCGCCGTAAATGATTTGCTCTGCAATTCGACCGCCGAACAAGCTCGAAATCATACTCTCTAAGTGCTGCTTAGAATGACTTACGCGGTCTTTCTCCGGTAGGTACATAGTGACACCAAGCGCTCTACCACGAGGGATAATCGACACTTTATATACAGGGTCGTGCTCAGGCACGATACGGCCCACAATAGCATGACCTGCTTCGTGATATGCCGTCATTTCTTTTTCAGACTCAGACATCACCATAGACTTACGCTCAGAGCCCATCATGATTTTGTCTTTCGCTTTCTCGAACTCTTCCATGGCAACAACACGCTTACTACCGCGGGCGGCGAATAATGCAGCTTCGTTCACTAGGTTTGCTAGGTCAGCACCGGAGAAACCTGGTGTTCCTCTAGCAATCAACGATGCTTCCACGTTGTCTGCGATTGGCACTTTACGCATGTGCACTTTAAGAATTTGCTCACGACCGCGAATATCAGGAAGACCAACAATAACCTGACGGTCAAAACGACCTGGACGAAGTAATGCAGGGTCAAGTACGTCTGGGCGGTTAGTTGCCGCAATAACGATAATCCCTTCGTGACCTTCAAAGCCATCCATTTCAACTAGCATCTGGTTAAGAGTTTGCTCACGCTCATCGTGACCACCGCCTAATCCAGCACCACGCTTGCGTCCAACAGCGTCTATCTCGTCAATAAAGATAATACAGGGCGCTGCTTTCTTCGCTTGCTCAAACATATCGCGAACGCGTGATGCACCTACACCCACAAACATTTCAACAAAGTCAGAGCCCGAGATACTGAAGAATGGGACTTTAGCTTCACCGGCGATGGCTTTTGCTAGCAGCGTTTTACCCGTTCCCGGAGGACCGACCATTAATACGCCTTTAGGGATTTTACCGCCTAGCTTTTGGAATTTCGAAGGATCGCGCAAGAAATCAACCAATTCAGACACATCTTCTTTTGCCTCGTCACAACCCGCAACGTCTGCAAAAGTCGTCTTGATTTGATCTTCACCTAATAAGCGCGCCTTGCTCTTGCCGAACGACATGGCGCCCTTGCCACCGCCGCCCTGCATCTGGCGCATAAAGAATATCCAAACACCAATTAACAGTAACATTGGGAACCACGATATAAATATCGATGCGAGGAGTGATTGCTCCTCTGGTGGCTCACCATAAACTCTTACGTCATTTTTTACCAAGTCTGAAACCAGCTTGTCATCGAAGTAAGGTACAAAGGTTTGAAAAGATTCGCCAGAGCGCTTAGTGCCGCGAATTTCGCCATCATTGTTAATGCGAACTTCACGGATATTGCCCTGCTCCGCTTCTCTTAGGAATGTTGTGTAGTCAGTTTGTGAACGAGCAGATTCACTCGGTGAAAAGCTCTGGAAAACCGACATCAATACAACGGCGATAACCAACCATAAGATTAAATTTTTTGCCATGTCGCTCAATGCTACTAACCTCTATAAATCCGAACCGATGTGGTTTTGAACAAGTTGTTTATTCAATATGCAAAACGGTTCGCAACAAAAATCGCTTAATTCAAAGCGTACTACACTTTATACCCACAAGCCACCAAATACACCTCACGAGACCGTGATCTCGACGAATCAGGCTTCCGCGTTTTTATGGTAGTGAAAGATTGTTTAAGTGAATTCATAAACTCAACAAAACCTTCACCTTGAAACACTTTGATGACGAATGAGCCACCCGGCTTCAATACTTGATGACACATATCCAACGCCAGCTCGCACAAATACATAGAACGAGACTGATCCACCGCCGAATTACCAGCTAAGTTAGGTGCCATGTCAGACAACACTATATCTACGGTGTTCCCACCAATTCTGTTCAATAATGCATTTAAAACTTCTTCTTCGCGAAAATCACCCTGAAGAAAGTCTACACCTACAATGGAATCCATAGGTAAAATGTCACAAGCGATAACCTGACCTTTGTCACCGACTAACTTTGCAGAGAGCTGTGACCAGCCACCGGGGGCTGCACCTAAATCGACCAATGTCATTCCAGGTTTGATTAATTTATCTTTATTCTGAATTTCTTCCAGTTTATAGATAGCGCGAGACCGCCAACCCTCTTTCTGCGCTTTTTGCACATAGTGGTCGTCGAAATGTTCTTTGAGCCAACGTTTGCTGCTGGCGGATTGGTTCTTTTTTGTCATTCAATTACAATGTTATTAGGATTGTAGGAAAGATGGCGTTAGAATACGTTATTTCAAGCATAAACTAACAGAATAATTGTAAGAATATTTATTAAATGAAACTTTCAAATAAACAGAAACAATTTCTTAAAGGCCTAGCACACCCAATGAAACCAATCGTACAGCTTGGTTCAAACGGCCTCACTGAGGGCGTAGTAGCGGAAATTGATAGCGCCTTAAATCATCACGAACTGATCAAAGTAAAAGTACCCTCTGACGATCGCGAAGAAAAATCGTTGATAATGGATGCCATCGTTCGCGAAACTAACGCACACAAGCTTCAGGTCATAGGTCACACGCTTATTATTTACCGTCCTAGCGAAGACTGTAAAATTCAGTTGCCAAAATAAGAAAGCTTTTGGTGCTGGCATAGGCTAGCGCCATAGTTTTTCCTACCAAATCCCGTTAACATCTTGTTAAAACAACGAGAATAAACGGGAAATCAATGCTGTTAACTAATCTTACTGCAATAGTCACTGGCGGCTGCTCTGGGTTGGGCCATGCAACTGCGGTTGCACTTAGAGGCGCCGGCGTTAAAGTCAGTCTTTTTGATTTAAATGACGAACAGGGCGCCCAGCGCGTATCTGAACTAGGTGAAGAAGGCACGCTTTTTTCTCACGTGGACGTTCGCGATGAAGAGCAGGTTCAACGAGGAATCGACGCTACCACTGCAAAATTTGGCGCCATAAGTATGGTGGTTAACTGCGCCGGTATTGCTCCAGCAAAACGCTTACTCGACAGAGAAGGCAACCCTGCCCCCCTTGGCGACTTTCAAAAAACCATCGACATTAACCTTGTTGGCAGCTTTAACGTTGCACGGCTTGTTGCTGCAACAATGGCAAAACAGTCTCCTATCAATGATGAGGGTGAACGTGGCCTTATCATTAATACGGCATCGGTGGCAGGCTATGAGGGTCAAATAGGCCAAACGGCCTATGCTGCGAGTAAAGGCGGCATCATTGGTCTTACCCTACCTATGGCTCGAGACTTGGCGCCACTAGGTATTCGCGTGAATACAATCGCGCCCGGCGTGATGGGTACGCCTATGCTGCTTGCTATGCCAGAAAAAGTGCAAGAAGCTCTGTCAGCAAATGTTCAGTTTCCAAAGCGTTTAGGCTTACCTGAAGAATTTGCAAAACTGGTTATGCAAATCGCAGATAACACGTATATTAATGGTGAAACTATACGTTTGGACGGTGGCCTTCGGATGCCACCCAAATAGTCGACACTCATTGGTTATGCTATGAGCTAGTATTGAGTTGCCTAGGGTCTACCGACATTAACGTTAAAAGCGTGGCGGTCACTTGATTGTAGTGACAATGCCGCGCTTTACTCTCCATCGCCACCGCTAACAATTAACGCAATATTGTATAGCCTGTTTACGGCATGATAGTTAATTGAGTTTTTCGGGTATCTTCCCTTACTACTCAATTTGCCCGCTTCTTGCTGCATCAATATAGTAAGCGCATCATCAACAGTTTCCACTGTGTATATGTGAAACAGTCCTTTTTTCACTGCATCAACAACGGTTGCATCTAGCACTAAATTAATCGCATTAGATTTAGGTATAATAACGCCTTGGGTTCCTGTAAGCCCGCGGTATTGGCAAAGGTCAAAAAAACCTTCAATTTTTTCATTCACGCCGCCCACAGCTTGCACTTCACCATATTGGTTTATTGACCCAGTAATAGCCAAGGTTTGCAGGCAAGGGATCTCCGTTAACGCAGATATAAGCGCAACTAGCTCACCTAACGATGCACTGTCACCATCTATGTGACCATAGGATTGCTCAAGGGCAATATTGGCCGAAAGGGTTAAGGGAAAATGTTGAGCATACTTGTTACCCAAGTAACCATTAAGCAGCATAACCCCTTTAGAGTGAATGGGCTGCCCTAACTCGACTTCCCGCTCTATATCCACCACGCCACTTGCGCCGGCAAATACTGTTGCCGTTATACGGGCAGGTGTGCCAAACGCGGTATCTCCTACGTCTAATACTGTCAGCCCGTTAACCTTACCCACTGCTTTGTTTTCAGTGTCGATGAGAACGTGGCCTTCCTTTATATCGTTTAGCAAAGTTTGACTGACTCGACCGGTTCGACGCTTTTTTGCATCAAGGGCGGTAATTAAATGTCCAAGTTCAATTTCACTGGCACCGGCCATAGCGCAGAAATAATGCGCTTCATTAACCAGCTCTATCACCTCTGCAAAGTGTGCTGATAGCTTTTCCTTATGTTCAGCTTTTCGCAATGAAAATTGGACCAAGCGGCACATGGCATTCGCGGTAATACCCTTGAGCCCTAATGACGCTAAATGCGCACGGATTTTTCCAACGAAATCGAATAGAGTTTGACGAGTGACTGGAATTTCTAAATCGAAATCCACCAGCACCCGAAATAGCTCATCGAATTCGTCATCAAAGTCTTGCAAGGTGTAATACAAGTCTCGAGAACCAAGCAGAACAATCTTAACAGTCAAATCAATAGGCTGTGGATTTAGCGTAATGTTATTGACCATGCCAACGTCTTGCTGGGGTAAATCCATTCTTAATCGCCCAGATTTAATAGCCAGTTTTAATGTTTCCCACACATAGGGCTGCTCGATAAGCTGATCAACATCCAACAATAAATACCCGCCGTTAGCGCGGTGTAAGGCACCTGGCTGAATCATTCTGTAATTAGTAAATACACTACCGTGAATGTTGGTATATTCAATTTTCCCAAATAGGTTTTGGTAAGTGGGGTTTGGTTCATAAATAACGGGGGCAGCATCGTCGCGCTTATTGGCCACTAAAACATTAGGTAAAAGCTGCTCTTCCAAAAATATCTTTTTGTCAAAGTCGTCACTTTTTTCTTCTTTCTGTTCTTCTTGATGGATAACGAGAATGGCATCGACCAAAGCGGTTTTTAGCTGCTTAAGGTACTTCATCACACCGAGATTTGCGGCATACTGATGTTCAAGGTCTTTTATTAGGGCTTTAATTCCCTGCTCTGCAGTCACCCTATCAAGCTCTCGAAGGCGCTCGGAGTTTTCTCGCTTCCACGCTGGAAGACTTAACAAGCCTTCGCTTAATCTATTCTCTAATTCATCCACAAGTGTATAAAAGTGTTGGCGCTGCTGCTCACTCAGCGTAGCAACGTGACTGTCGTTGGCGGGTTTACCGTCGACAATAGGAACAAATGTGATGGCGCCACTTTCCTCAAACATAGCAATATCATTGGCGTTGGCATAGCGTTCTACCGCGTCGATGGCCTCGTCGTACTTTTGTTCAAAATCTCGTGAAATAGAGGCGCGTTTGCGCTGATATCCAGGGTTGTCGAAAGCCACTGGAAATGTGTCTAACACGTCGTCGATAAGTTGGGCGATATCTTTTTGAAAAACCTTACCACCGCCAGGAGGAAAACGAAGGGCCACGGGCTCACGCTCTTCGTCAAAGTTGTTGATGTAGCACCAGTCATCAGGCGAGCTCAACCGAGCGACTTGTCGCTCTATGTAGTCTTTTACCAGTGTAAATCGACCAGTGGCAGGTTCACCCATTACATACAAATTGTACCCAATGGCATCGATCCCTAAACCAAAAGTCAAGGCTTCCCTCGCCCTTTCTTGTCCAATAAAGGTGGCATTGAGCGCCTGCTCGTCTTTAAGCGCGCTGTTTATTACTCGTCTATTTATTGTAGGCGTTAAGGCATCGATTGCTAACGCAAAGGCTTTACTGTCAACTGACATATCATTCTTTTTATAGTGCTTTTAGGTAAGTGAAACTCTATTTAACGGGGGTGTCAAACCCTTATCGCCCGTTGTCATGATTTCATGGCGCAAATGAACAAGAATCAGACAAACACATACCGCAACTTGCTTATTTTTACAGCAAGTGGCAATAAAAATCCCGCTCATATACGTTAAGCTATTGAGGCATGACTCTCCCGTGGGGTATTCTATGCGGCTACATAAGTACTCAACTTGCTACATTTTCGTTGTTTATCACCGTTTGGTGTCATTTTTGGGCGCCATTTTGAGCCAAGAATAGCGACCATCTAGCAAAGTAAGAACGTTTCAACTTAATAATGCGGAAGCCTAAGTTTCATGGCCGATAATCAGTACAACCCAAAAGATATAGAAAAACGCGTTCAGCAATACTGGGAAGATAATCAGTCTTTCAAAGCAATTGATGACGTAGATAAAGAAAAATTTTACTGTCTATCAATGTTCCCTTACCCAAGCGGTCGTCTGCACATGGGTCACGTGCGCAATTACACCATTGGCGATGTTATCAGCCGATACCAGCGTATGCAGGGAAAAAATGTCATGCAGCCAATGGGTTGGGATGCGTTCGGTCTGCCTGCTGAGAATGCAGCAATCAACAATAATACGGCGCCTGCTAAGTGGACCTATGCTAATATCGATTACATGAAAACCCAGCTTCGCTCGCTTGGTTTTGGCTATGATTGGGACCGAGAGGTTACAACGTGTAAACCTGATTATTATCGCTGGGAACAATGGTTCTTCACCCGCCTTTACGAAAAAGGGCTGGTTTACAAGAAAAACTCAACGGTGAACTGGGATCCCGTTGACCAGACAGTGTTAGCTAACGAACAAGTGATTGATGGCCGCGGATGGCGCTCTGGTGCGTTAGTTGAGCAAAAAGAGATACCTCAGTGGTTTATCAAAATAACTGATTATGCTGAAGAATTATTAAGCGATTTAGAACAGCTTGAAGAATGGCCTGACCAAGTGCGCGCCATGCAGGCGAACTGGATTGGTCGCTCTGAAGGGATAGACATTACGTTTAATTTGGCATCACCCGTCAATGGTATCGCCGACCTCACTGTTTACACCACCCGCCCTGATACTTTTTATGGCGTCACTTATGTTGCCGTAGCTGCCCAACATCCATTGGCAGAATTTGCAGCACAGTCAAATCCAGACATCGCCCGTTTTATCGACGAATGCAAAAATACTAAAGTTGCTGAAGCAGAAATGGCCACTATGGATAAAAAGGGCTGCGCGACTGGATTAGAGGTTGTTCATCCGCTTACCGGCGAAAAGCTACCAATTTGGATTGCTAACTTCGTATTAATGGAATACGGCTCTGGCGCTGTTATGGCAGTCCCAGGGCACGACCAACGAGACTGGGAGTTTGCAACAAAGTACAATCTGCCCATTCAGCAAGTTATTGCTGCCAAAGAAGGTGATGAAGATAAATGCGACCTTTCAGCGTCTGCCTACACTGAAAAAGGCACATTAATTAACTCTGACAAGTTTGATGGTTTTGACTTTGATGCGGCATTTAACGGCATCGCAGATGAGCTGGAAAGTAAAGAATGCGGCAAACGCAAAGTGAATTATCGCCTAAGAGATTGGGGGGTAAGTCGTCAGCGCTATTGGGGTACCCCTATCCCAATGTTAAGGCTAGAAAACGGTGAATCTGCGCCTGTGCCGGCGGAGCAACTTCCTGTTGAGCTGCCGGAAGACGTAGAGATGGACGGCGTCATTTCGCCTATCAAAGCGGATCCTGAATGGGCAAAAACAACCTACAATGGTGAACCCGCTCTGCGTGAAACAGATACGTTTGATACCTTTATGGAATCGTCGTGGTACTACGCCCGCTACGCTAGTGCAACTAACTCCGATGCCATGCTAGACCCGAAGTCGGCTAACTACTGGCTGCCTGTTGACCAATATGTTGGTGGAATAGAACATGCAATATTGCACCTACTTTACTCTCGCTTTTTCCACAAATTATTGCGCGATGAAGGCTTGGTAGACTCAGACGAGCCATTTAAGCGCTTACTATGCCAAGGCATGGTGCTAGCAGATTCTTACTATCGAGAAGACGATAAAGGTAAAAAAACCTGGTATTCGCCTACTGAAGTAACCACTGAAAAAGACGACAAAGGCCGTATTGTTAACGCATGGCTTACCGCTGATAACACCCCTGTCACTCATGGCGGCATGACAAAAATGTCGAAGTCGAAGAACAATGGTATAGACCCACAAGAAGTTATCGATCAGTACGGTGCAGATACAGTGCGTTTGTTTACTATGTTTGCTGCTCCACCTGAACAGACTCTTGAATGGGTAGATTCGGGTGTTGAGGGCGCTAACCGCTTCCTTCGTCGTATTTGGAAGCTAGTGACTGAGCACGTTGAAAAAGGGACTCCTGAAGCGCTAGACGTGAAGGCGCTCAATAAATCGCAGCAAGCTCTTCGCCGTGAACTGCACAAGACCATTCAAAAGGTAAGCGACGACCTTGGCCGTCGACAAACTTTTAATACAGCTGTTGCTGCCATTATGGAGCTACTGAATCACCTTCAAAAAGCGCCGCAAGATGATGCGCAAGACATTGCCATTATGCGCGAAGCGACCGAGTCTGTGCTTTTGTTGCTTAACCCAATTACACCGCATATTGCCCATGAGTTGTGGACGGTGCTTGGACATAACGAAGATATTGATGTTGCGCCGTGGCCAGAAGTGGACAAAGACGCACTCGTTGAAGACGAAAAGCTGATCATTGTTCAGGTAAATGGCAAGGTACGCGCCAAAATGACTATTGCCGCTGATGCGAGCAAAGACGATGTTGAAGCAAGCGCCCTCGTCCAGTCGAATGTTCAACAATTTATCGATGGGAAAACCATTCGAAAAGTGATTGTTGTGCCCGGCAAGCTTGTAAACATTGTAGCGAACTAGGCGACTATTGATAATGAATGCACTTTTAAAATTAGTCGGTATTGCAGCGATAGTCAGCACCCTCAGCAGCTGTGGTTTTCATCTGCGTGGCGCTCCCAGCCTTCCTGACAATATCAACACTATTGTAATTGAAAGTGCCCGAGCACATGCGCCCTTAGCGCGTGCGCTCGACAATAGATTGAACATTTACGGATTAAAGTCACAAGAACGGGGTAGCAGCAGCGCCCCGAATGAAAACATCAGCATTTACCTTTTGCCTGAAAAGTTAGACCGCCAACTTTTATCCGTTTATCCATCAGGTCAGGTGGCTGAGTACGACCTCATTTATGTGGTTCGTTACCGCTTGTCCTTTCCTAACAAAGAGCCATTGATGGCGCAGTTTGAGGTGGTGCGTGATTATCAAGACGACCCCGATCAGGTATTAGCAAAATCGAGAGAGCTAGATTTAATGCTTGATGAAATGCGCGCCGAGGCAGCAGATATGATCATCAGACGCTTATCCGGTCAAGCGGTTGCTGCATTGGACATTGAAAAATGATAACTGACAACTAGGCATGCAAATTTACCCAAACCAGTTTCATCAAGATATCAAAAAAGGTCTGAGACCTTGTTATATGGTGTTTGGAGACGAGCCGCAGCAGAAGTTCGACGTTATCGAGCAAATTCGGGCACAAGCAAAATTAAAGGGGTTTGACGAGAGAACTACTCTGGTTGCTGACACCGGTTTTTCATGGAACCAGCTGCTTGAGGCAACACAAAGTATGTCTCTGTTTTCAAGCCAGCAATTTATTGAGCTAGAACTTCCCACCGGTAAACCAGGCACTGAGGGCAGTAAAATGCTGCAAGAAGTCGCCGCTAAACTCAACCCAGACATGCTGATACTCATTCATGGGCCTAAAATTGGTAAAGACGTACAGCGTGGAAAATGGTTTAAAGTTCTCGACGAAATAGGCGCATCCACACTATGTTATCCCCTTGAAGGTCGCCAATTAAGCACTTGGATAAACCAGCAGCTCACCTCCCATCAGCTTTCTGTATCGGCAAATGGCGCAAAAATGATTTCCGACTTTTGTGAGGGCAACCTTCTTGCCGCAAAACAAGAGATAGATAAACTCGCGCTGCTTTATCCGCATCAGTCTGTGACCGACGAGCAAATTGAGCGTGCGATGGTCGATCAATCTCGCTACAGCGTATTTCAGCTTGTTGATGTGATGCTTAATGGAGAAAACACCCGCTGTATTAAAATGCTTTACCGATTAGAAAGTGAGGGTTTAGAACCAAATATAATCATTTGGGCATTAGTGAGAGAATGGGAACAGCTGTGGAATTTAAAAGCTGCTGAACAACAAGGACAGCCTATTCAATGGCAGAAATTTGGTATTTGGCGAAATAAACAAGCGGTATATCAAAATGCAATGCAGCGTCTCTCTTTGCAACAGTTAGAAAATATTCAACACGCGTTGAGCCAAGCCGACCTTGCCTTTAAGCAACAGGTTATCTCCCGTCCTTATGTAAAGCTATGCCACCTGTGTATGATGTTTATGGGTGTCAATTTAGCGAATATTCCGTTATTGGATAAATAGCTGTGGCGTTAAAAGCGATTTTGGGCGGTACGTTTAACCCACCCCACTACGGTCACATTACGCCTGCGCTCAATGCCGCAGAAACCTTGGCAATTGACTCAGTTTACCTGATGCCATGCAAGTTACCGCCCCATAAATCGGTATCAGTGTCTGAGAAGCACAGAGTGAATATGATCAATCTGTGTTGCGACGAAAACCCTAAGCTTCACGCAGAGATGATTGAGCTCTCTCTTCCCTCTCCTTCTTATACGGTAAAAACGCTGCGAGAATTAAACTCTCAAACCGACGAGACAATCTGTTTTCTCATTGGTGCCGATTCACTGTATAATCTAGATAAGTGGTACGAGTGGGAATGCTTATTAGCGTATTGTCACCTTGTTGTAATGCGAAGAGATGACGAAAATTTCGCACCGCCTCCGGCTGTAGCAGATTGGCTAAAACCTGTTGTTACTCGAGATGCGGCGCAGTTACATCAACGTAAAAATGGATATGTATTGTTAGTTGATACTCCCCTTAAAGCAATTTCGTCAACGCAGTTGCGCAATACCATAACCCAAAAAAACGCAGGGGCTTTAGATAAAGCCGTTCAAGATTTTATTGAAAACTGGATACCAAACAGCGTCATTGATTACATTGATGCCAACCAGTTATATATTGAAGAAAGATAAGAGGAAAACACTTGGAGAGTCTACAACTTAAGCAGTTTGTTAAAGACAAAATAGATGACATGAAAGGCCGCGATATCATTGAGCTAGATGTTAGAGGTAAGTCGACCATTACAGATACCATGATCATTTGTTCTGGTAATTCAAAACGTCACGTATCCTCAATTGCAGAGAATGTATTGGTTGAAGCGAAAAACGCTGGGCATGCGCCTGGACACGTTGACGGTAAAGATACCGGAGAATGGGTACTGGTTGATTTCGGCGATGTCATTTTGCACGTTATGCAAGATGAAACCCGAGACTTTTATCAACTAGAAAAGCTCTGGTCATAGGCCTCGCCCTAACAGAGCCAGTAATCAGCATGTCTTATATTCACCCACAACACCCTTAAGGTTAGGACTGTCATTCATGGTGCAGTGTTGAAGATTCAAATAGTTGCTGTGGGAACAAAAATGCCTTCATGGGTATCCGCGGGCGTCGACGAGTTTATCCGTCGATTCCCTAGCGATATGCCTGTGAGCATCACTGAAATACCGGCCGGCAAACGTGGAAAAAACGCAGACATCAAGCGGATCCTCGAAAAAGAGGGCGAGCAGATGTTGGCGACCATACCCAGAGGCAACCGCGTAGTGACGCTTGAAGTAACCGGAAAGCCATGGGATACACCCATGCTGGCAAAACAGCTAGACAATTGGAAGATGGATGGTAGAGATGTCAGCTTGCTCATAGGTGGTCCTGAAGGATTAGCCCCCTCTTGCATAGCGGCTTCTGAACAAAAGTGGTCATTATCAGCGCTAACACTTCCCCATCCTTTGGTTCGTATTATCCTTGTAGAAAGCGTTTACCGCGCATGGTCAGTAACACAGAATCACCCCTATCATAGAGAATAGAAGCAGTCATTAATGCAAAGGAATTCAATGCACCGTAAGCGCCAAGCTATTCGCGACCACTCAGCGGAAGCCAATCTGTTTGCCCGTCGCGCAACCATTGCCTTTATCATTGTTACCGCCATGCTGGGCATCGTGCTCAACAACCTCTACTCCTTGCAAGTGACACAACACGATGACTATCAAACTCGCTCAAATGGCAACCGCATTAAGGTGCTGCCTGTTGCGCCAAATCGGGGGCTAATCTATGACCGAAATGGTGTATTGCTTGCCGAAAATAGACCCGTATTTAGTTTAGAAGTCATCCCAGAAAAAGTTAACGACATCGATGAAACATTAGCGCGAATTACCACGCTTATGGATATTACGGATGACGAAATTAAACGTTTTCAGAAAAACTTAAAGGGCACTCGCCGCTTCAAGCCTATTGTATTGCGCACGGAATTATCTGAAGAAGAAGTGGCTATTTTCTCAGCCAGTAAACACAAGTTTAATGGGGTGCAAATTGAAGCTCGTCTTGCTCGCCATTACCCCTATGCAGAAACCCTCACTCACGTACTGGGCTACGTAGCACGCATTAACAAACGGGACTTACAAAAGATAGTCGAAGCCGGACAAGAAGATAACTACGCCGCTACCTACGATATTGGCAAGCTAGGTATTGAAAAGTACCATGAAGAACTTCTCCATGGTGAAGTGGGCTACCAACAGGTTGAAGTGAACAATCAAGGACGAATAATACGAGTATTAAACGTAGAGCCGCCCACACCAGGCAAGGATATTGTTCTTAATCTCGACCTGACTTTGCAACAAGAAGTTCAGCGCATTTTAGAAGGTACTCGTGGTGCAGTAGTAATTTCAGAAGTTAAGACTGGCGGCGTTCTGGCGCTCTACTCTAACCCTGGCTACGATCCGAACCTATTTGTTCACGGTATTAGCAGTAAAAATTACTCCGCATTACTTAACTCACCAAACCGGCCGCTCATTAACCGCGCTACACAGGGCCAATACTCACCAGCATCTACCATAAAGCCGCATTTGGCGTTGCTTGGGCTAGAAGAAGGCGTAATTACTGAGGACTACTCTATTAAAGATAACGGCCGTTACCGATTACCTAATGTAGATCACGTGTGGCGAGACTGGAAACGATGGGGTCATGGTGAAGTGGACATTGCGAAAGCGATCGAAGTGTCCTGTGACACTTACTATTACGATTTAGCCTATAACTTGGGTATCGATAAAATCAGTGAGGCCATGCGCAATTTCGGCTTTGGTGATTACACGGGTATCGATTTGTACGAAGAATCCGATGCGAATATGCCCAGCAGAGGGTGGAAACGCGCCCGCTTTAATCAACCTTGGTATATTGGTGATACTATTCCTGTTGGCATCGGACAAAGCTTTTGGACCGCCACGCCTATTCAGCTTACCCACTCAGTCAACACATTAGTCAATCGAGGCGTGCGCTATATACCTCAGATCATTCGCGGTTACAGAAACCTTGACGGCACTGACGACCTTATCCCATTGAAAACCTCGCGCCCAATCAAGATTAACGATGAGAAGAACCTCGATATTGTATTAAACGCTATGCACGATGTGGTTCATGGCGAAGAAGGAACTGCGCGCTTTGCGTTCGCCGACACGCCCTATGAGTCTGCGGGCAAAACAGGAACCGCTCAGTTATTTACCGTAGGGCAAGATGAAAAATACAATGCAGACGAAGTGGATGAAAGGCTTCGCGACAACGCCCTTTACGTCGGTTTTGCGCCTTTCGACAATCCAGAAATTTCTATTACGGTGGTGCTAGAAAATGCCGGTGGCGGAAGCTCTAATGCTGCGCCTGTAGCGAGGAAATTAATGGATTTTTATTTTCGAGACAGACATTTTGCAACGGCCAGTATCGACAGTGAGCTCGACGAATAATGAAAAGAACAGCCATCACACCAGATAAAATAAGCTTTTTACAGCGTATCCATGTGGATGGCTGGTTGCTGCTTGGCCTATTGCTTTTGAGTGGTGTCGGACTTGTCACACTCTATTCTGCGTCAGGTCAAGATATGGCGCAAATGGAGCGACAGTTTACTCGCTTAGGTTTAAGCTTTGTCGTTATGGCCATACTGGCGCAATTGCCGCCTGGTTTCTATCGGCGCCTTTCACCTTTTGCCTTTGCGGTAGGTCTACTTATGTTGGTTGCCGTATTACTTTTTGGTGATATGGGAAAAGGCGCACAGCGCTGGCTAGATTTTGGCTTCATCCGCTTTCAGCCATCGGAGTTGATGAAGCTTGCTGTGCCTATGATGGTGGCCTGGTATATAAGTCAACACACCCTACCTCCGCGAACGCACCATGTTGCGCTAGGCTTCGCCATGGTGGTAGTGCCAACAGTGCTCATTGCCAAGCAACCTGACTTAGGGACGTCCCTTTTAATTGCAAGCTCTGGTGTGTTTGCCATTTTTCTTGCAGGAATGAGCTGGCGCCTTATCTCTTTTGTTGGTGCGCTTATTGGTGCATTCGCCCCTATCATGTGGTTTTTCTTAATGAAGGACTATCAAAAACAGCGAGTATTAACGTTTTTAAATCCTGAAAGCGATCCACTTGGCTCGGGCTATCATATTATTCAATCTCAGATAGCGATTGGCTCTGGTGGCGTTGAGGGTAAGGGCTGGCTTCAAGGTACGCAATCTCAACTAGAGTTTTTACCTGAGCGGCATACCGATTTTATCTTTTCTGTTTTTAGTGAAGAGTTCGGTCTTACTGGCGTTATAGTATTACTGGCTATCTATTTGTACATAATTTTGCGCGGTTTAATCATTTCTAGTCGGGCTCAAGACGCCTTTTCAAAATTACTCGGCGGCAGTATTACCCTAACCTTCTTTGTCTATGTATTCGTTAACATGGGCATGGTTTCGGGACTTCTCCCCGTTGTGGGCGTTCCGTTACCACTGGTTAGCTATGGTGGAACATCTATGGTGACATTGATGGCAGGTTTTGGCATTCTTATGTCTATTGCAACGCAAAAACGTTTAATATCCCGATGACCTTGCCACTTTCAATGTTTCCGCATATTTCAACACTAATGCATCAGCTTTTTCGCACTTCGTTTCAAGCGTTTTCGACGTCACACTCGACAAATTTGGTTAAGCGCTTCATTCACTCAAGTCCCCGAGGCTTTTTGCTTTTCTCATGTGTATCGGCGTTTCTGTTAAGTGGATGTCAGTCAGGCCAAACTGGTCGCTATACTCAATCGCAAGATTCCGCCCCGAATTACGTGGCTAAACTGCCAGAAACTCTCGACGCTGTGCCTAAGTTTGAAGCCTACCGCACCTTTAACAACAGACCCTACAAAGTCCTTGGCAAACATTATACGCCGATGACCTCAGGCAAAGGCTACGAGAAGGTGGGATATGCCAGTTGGTATGGTCAGAAGTTTCATGGCCACCTTACGTCAAATGGTGAAACGTACAATATGTTTGCCATGAGTGCCGCACACAAAACCTTGCCACTGCCCTCTTTCGTGAGAGTGACAAACTTAGAAAATAATAAACAAGCTATTGTTCGCGTAAACGACCGGGGCCCCTTTCACGACAATAGGGTTATTGACTTGTCTTATGCCGCTGCGGTGAAGCTGGGCTATCACAGCAAAGGCACTGCAAAGGTAAAACTAGAGGTCATTCATTTCGATGAAGACAATAACGTCACGATAGGCAGTAATCCCACCGTCAGTTATGATGAATACTTGGGTATAGATGTTCCGGATAAGATTGCTCCGAGTAAAACAGCGCCAAGTAAGATGGCTCAGTCTGAAGTTATAGAGGACACATCACAACGCAATAAACAATCTACAGCCACCCAAAATGAAAGCCCCATCAACGCTGGCGGTATGTTTATTCAGGTTGCTGCCCTATCTAACGCAGAGAAGGCAAAATCCATAAGCAACGTGTTGTCAGCTTTATATCAGCTCCCCGCACAACTTCCTGTAAGTAACAACATCTACAAACTTCAGCTTGGTCCTATTGAAGACGAACAAATGATTGAAGACGTGTTAAGTCAGCTTAAACAAAACGGCTACCCACATGCTTATGCAATAAGACAGCCTCAATAGCACTTTCATCGAAACTTTTTCGGTAAACCCTAGTCCTATGTTCAGCCTTGCGATAGACTTCGCTACTGTTGTAACTTCTAGTGTAATTTCTATCGCAATTTCTATGACAAACTCTATCTGTCATTTTGATATGCAATTACTAATCGCTCTTGATGGGTAGTCTTAGTGGTGAGAACGTCAATCTAAGAGTAGCTGTAAACTCACACGGATATAACTCGGTAAAAGAAATAAACCATGCTAAAAATAATTAAACGCGCTAAAGCGCCTTCACTGTCATTTGCCTTCTTATTGCTTGGCGTATTTTTTAACATTGCTCACGCTGCTGTTGTTACCCCCCCAGCGCCTACTGTAGCCGCAGAAGGCTTTTTGCTTACTGATTTTGAAACCGGTCATGTCATCGCAGAAAAGAATGCTGATATGCAGCTTGCTCCAGCAAGTCTTACGAAAATAATGACTATCTATGTGATAGGAAAAGAGCTTCAGTCGGGCAACATCAGCCTTGATGATGAAGTCACTATTTCAGAAAATGCATGGGCCAAAAAATTTCCAGATTCTTCGAAAATGTTTATCGAAGTGGGTACTCAGGTTTCAGTAAGCGACTTACTTCGCGGTATTGTGGTGCAATCAGGTAACGACGCATGCGTGGCAATGGCAGAACATGTAGCAGGCTCTCAATCGGCCTTTGCAAGCATGATGAATGCGCATTCTCAGGCTCTTGGATTAACCAGCACCAACTGGGTTAATGCACACGGTTTACACGACCCAGACCACTACACCACTCCCCGCGACATGGCAGTGCTATCTCGCGCACTTATTGCTGAAACACCAGAAATGTACGCGATTTACAGCGAAAAAGAATTTACGTTTAACGGCATTAAGCAATATAACCGCAACAGCTTGTTGTGGGATAAAAGCCTCAATGTTGACGGTATCAAAACTGGACATACATCTGATGCAGGTTACAGCCTAATCACATCAGCAGAGCAAGGCGACATGCGCCTTATTTCAGTTGTTATGGGCACCGACAGCGAGCGAGCGCGTAAGGTTGAAAATAAGAAGCTGCTTAAGTACGGCTTCCGCTTTTTCGAAACCGTCATTCCTTATGAAGCAGGTCAGAGCTTTGTGGCACACCGAATTTACATGGGCGATAGAGAAACCGTAGACCTTGGAATTAATCAATCTACCCCCATTACCATTCCACGCGGCCAAGCTGAGAACCTAGAAGCTAATTTTGAGCTAGATAAAAAGCTTGAAGCACCACTGGCAAAAGGACAAGTTGTTGGAAAACTTTACCTTCAGCTTGGTGGTGAAGACGTAGCTAGCTATCCCCTTGTTACACTTCAAGAAGTGAAGGAAGGCAGCATGTTCAACCGCCTAAAAGATTACCTAATGCTTCAAATTGGTTTTGACGACGAATAAATAATTGCGTTAACACCTAGTTGTGAAGCGGCCAGATTGATACAATCTGGCCGTTTTTTTATATAAAGTTTACATACCGAGAATATCGCATGGATACCCGTTTCGACGAACTGTTAGATTTTCCCACACATCAGACGTTTAAAATAATGGGCGTTGCCCATGAAGACTTACCTGAACAGGTAATATCGTGCTTGCAGCAGCACGCGCCTGGTGATTATGTGCCTGCTATAAAGCCTAGCAGCAAAGGCAGCTATCACTCATTGTCATTAAGCGTACGAGTAACCAGCAAAGAACATATGGAAACCATTTACACTGAGCTCGCCAAGCTAGAATTAGTTAGGGTTGTTCTGTAAGTGAGTACGCAAGAGCAGGTTGTTAAAGCCAGCGATGACGTTAACTCCAAAAATGACGTCATTATTCGCCAGTTGGGACGTCAATCTTACGAACCTATTTGGCAAGCAATGCAGCGCTTTACTGATGAGCGTGACAATGACACTACTGATGAAATTTGGTTAGTGGAACACGACCCTGTGTTTACACAAGGTCAAGCTGGAAAAGCAGAACATATATTGTTGCCTGGCGACATTCCTGTTGTACAAGTTGATAGAGGTGGTCAAGTCACCTATCACGGCCCAGGTCAGCAAGTAATTTATCTGCTTTTAAACATTAAACGTAGAAAATTAGGCGTAAGACATCTGGTTACCGCAATGGAAGAAGCGGTGGTAGGGTTGCTAGCCCCCCATGATATTAGTGCTTATCCCAAGCCAGACGCGCCGGGCGTATATGTCAACGAGCAAAAAGTTTGCTCACTTGGCTTAAGAATACGTAATGGATGCTCATTTCATGGACTAGCGTTAAATGTTAATATGGATTTATCACCGTTTCAGCGTATTAACCCATGCGGCTATGCAGGTATGGAAATGACGGACACCGCGCGTCTTAACGGTCCCGATTCGCTTGAACAGGCTGGCGATGAGCTTGTACGCTTATTATTAGAGGCGCTTTCCTTTACGGAAACAACATATAAAGAAGGTTTTGATGAGTAACGCACGACCTACAGCGGGGGTAAAACTCCGAGATGATGAAAAAGTAAAACACATTCCAATCACCATTGTTCCCACTGAAAAGGAAGAAATGCTGAGGAAGCCTGAGTGGATCAAGATTAAACTTCCCCGCTCTACGGAAAAAATTGATCACATCAAGCGTACGCTTAGAAAGAACAATCTGCACTCGGTTTGCGAAGAAGCAAGCTGTCCAAACTTGGCTGAGTGCTTTAATCATGGTACTGCAACGTTCATGATCTTGGGTGATATATGCACACGTCGCTGCCCGTTTTGCGATGTTGCTCATGGTAAGCCATTACCACCAAGCGCTGAAGAGCCTGAAAAGCTAGCTAAAACCATTGCAGAGATGAACCTTCGCTATGTGGTTATTACGTCTGTTGACCGAGATGACTTGCGCGATGGTGGTGCACAGCATTTTGTAGACTGCATTAATGCCATTCGAGAGCATAGTCCTACTACTACTATTGAAGTGCTAGTACCCGATTTCAGAGGACGAATGGACCGTGCGCTTGAGATATTTAAAAATGGTGAGCCTGATGTGTTCAATCACAACTTAGAAACCATTCCTCGCCTTTACCGCGAATGTCGTCCTGGCGCCAATTATCAGTGGTCTCTTGATTTGCTTAAGAAGTTTAAAGCGCAGCACCCTCACATTAAAACCAAGTCTGGTTTGATGATGGGTATGGGTGAAGAAAACGAAGAGATCCAAGGTGTATTAAGAGACCTTCGTGATCACGACGTTGATATGCTGACGCTAGGTCAATACCTACAGCCCAGCCGTCACCACTTCCCTGTGAAGCGATATGTGCACCCTACTGAGTTTGATGCTCTAGGTGATTACGCGAAAGAGATAGGATTTACCCACGCTGCGTGTGGTCCAATGGTACGCTCGAGTTACCATGCCGATCAGCAAGCTGCCGGTGTAGAAGTAAAATAGACATATCTATGTCAATTAGAGGCGGCCGTTAATAGCGAGCCGCCTTTTTTGTATAACGAGTGACAAAGTAAGGACGACTGCTAAAATGCAGCCACACTTATTTATCGCAAAAAATTGCAAAAAGCAGACAACAGGGTATTCATGCGTAAACATATTTATATCGCCTATACAGGCGGCACCATAGGGATGAAGCCATCGAGTCAAGGGTATGTGCCTGCTGCTGGGTTCTTAACAGAAACTCTGGCGAAAATGCCTGAGTTTAACCGCAGTGAAATGCCGCTTTTTACTATTCATGAGTACGACAATTTAATCGACTCTTCGGATATGAGCCCATCGGATTGGCAGCGAATTGCAGACGATATAGCTGATAACTATGACGACTACGACGGCTTTATTATTTTGCATGGTACCGACACCATGGCCTACACGTCGTCAGCCTTAAGCTTTATGCTCGAAGATCTCGCTAAGCCGGTGATAGTGACGGGCTCTCAAATACCGCTGGCTGAACTGCGCTCAGATGGTCAGGTAAACCTGTTAAATGCCCTGTTTATTGCCGCCAACTTCCCTATCGCTGAAGTCGGGTTATTTTTTAACAATCGTTTACTGCGCGGAAATCGCAGCCGTAAGGTAGATGCAGACGGCTTTAATGCATTTGACTCGCCCAACTTTCCTCCTTTACTAGAGGCCGGAATAAATATTCGCCTTAAAGCAGGTGAATTAGCAAAAGCGTCAGATAAAAAGCTGACCGTTTCTAATGTCTCCGCTCAGCCCATCGGCATGGTGAGCCTGTACCCGGGAATTGCGCCTGAAGTCATTAAAAACACGCTGCAGCAACCGGTTAATGCACTCATACTATTAAGTTATGGTGTGGGGAATGCACCTCAAAACCCAAAACTAATTGAGCAGTTGCAATACGCTAAATCTAGAGAAATACCGGTGGTTAACTGCACTCAATGCATACGCGGAAGAGTAAACATGGGTGGGTATGCAACCGGCCATGGCCTTCAAGAGGTTGGCGTGCTTTCGGGCAGTGACATGACCCCAGAGGCTGCACTAGCAAAACTGCATTATTTATTAAGTAAAAATCTATCGTTTGAACAGATCAATTTACTGCTCACCGCCAACCTGCGTGGCGAGTTAAGCGAATAAGGTACTAAATTTTGACACAAAGTTATTCTGGTGCACTACGAAAAATGCGTACTCATGCATTTGATAATAGTGAAGTTTGCTACGAACTCCCTATTGGAGATAGCAGCGTAGACATGAACGCACTGATAGGACGGGAGATTTCATTGTCCTTTAGCAATGAAATTCACTGTGTTCACTGCAGCCGAAAAACCAAAAAGAGTTTCAACCAGGGTTATTGCTACCCTTGCCTAATTTCACTTGCTCAGTGCGACAGCTGTATTATAAAACCTGAAAAGTGCCACTACCACGAAGGTACGTGTCGCGAGCCAGAATGGGGAGAGGCCCACTGCTTTAACGAACACTTTGTCTACTTAGCTAATACAGGCAACGTGAAAGTGGGTATTACCCGAGAAATAACCGAATCTGTCTCGCCTCGCTGGATGGACCAGGGCGCAACGCAAGCCACGGTTATGCTGCGCGTACCAGACAGATTAACTAGCGGGCTTGTGGAAACGTTGTGCAAAAAACATATTGCCGATAAGACAAACTGGCGCACCATGCTAAAAGGCAAGCCAGAAGACGTGGATTTAATAGCAGTAAAACACGAGCTCATGGAGAAAATTTCCGATGAACTTGCTGCGCTAAAGCAAGAAAAAGGGCTTCAAGCTATATCTGAGGTAGAGTCAAAAGTACATCAAATCAACTTTCCGGTAGACACCTACCCAGAAAAAATTAAGTCGATTAATCTCGACAAAACCCCTGACTTTTCTGGTGAGCTTAAGGGTATTAAAGGGCAATACTGGATGCTTGATGGCGACAGGGTTATCAACATCCGAAAATTTGCTGGCTATAACGTCACGCTTCAAGTTTTCTAAAGCCTTATCTTATAGATGCCACAAAGAAAATTAACTGATAAAGGGCGCACGCAATGTGCGCCTTTACATTTATTTAAAGTAGCTAGTGATTTTCATTAACTCCAATGCTCAAAAAACGCAGTAGTGTCACGTTCTGGCTTTCGTGCTGGCTCGAAAGCTGGCGTGCCTAAATACAAAAAACCAACGAGTTCGTCTTCTTCTGACATCCCCAGCCCACTTTTGACAACGGGACACTGTGCGTAGCTACCGGTGCGCCACATTCCGTTAAACCCTTGTGCTACCGCCGCCATCTGCATGGCCATAACACCACAAGAGGCAGACGCTATCTGCTCAACACGAGGGACTTTTTCGTGCTCTTTATATTGTGCAATGGCAACAATGACCATAGGCGCACGCAAAGGAAGTTGTGGTGCTCTATCTATTTCTTTCTGACTTTTGTCGTTTTCAATTGCAGACGTTTCAAAAAGTGACCCAAGCTTATTTAACCCTTTACCTTGGCATACCACAAATCGCCATGGGGTAAGGCAAGCATGATCAGGGGCACGTAATGCCGCTTGCATAATGTTTTCCAGCGCATCTCCGCTTGGAGCAGGCTCGTTTAAGCGTGGCTGAGAGCTTCGATTAAGAAGTAGAGTTAGTGCATCCACTTTGGGGCCTCCTTATTAACGCCATCGTTGTATAGCGTCTAAATCATTAAAACCTAATAAAACGCCATGGCGCTAAAATTTCAATAAAAATCGTTTTCGTTCGCAGTGCAATCTTACGGAGGACATACCTGCATGTCGACCCAATCCCACCAGTTTTGACATTAATGTTGGTATTTTAATCACAAAGGTGTTTTGTAAGCCTTATTCATCTTTAGTTGGTCTGAAATAAGAGTTAATTGTTGTGTTCAAACGTTATCTCGTCGTTATCTTAGCAACTAAATATAAAACATAACTAAGAACTTCTTTACTGTGTATTGGTCTGAGATACTTTTAATAGCGTAAATATTAACGTGCAAGTAAAAACTAACAGCATCGCTTCTTAAACTGGCTTTTCTGTGCGGGTTGGTTTTACGCGATTAGCTTGTGCGAATCAGACAGGTGCGCCGGACATGGGCGATGAGTGCGTATTTAAGTTTTAAAGGTATGGAATTGAAAAAATCATCTAAAGTGCCATCTACTCACTCTCCATTATCTCGTATGATGAAAAAAGGCCAGGCAAAAACAGGGTACAAATCTACCTCTGGCAATCTGCTTATGCAGATGAGTGAAAATGATCACAAACGAATCGCTACGCTCATAGCACATTGGTTAAATGAAGATGATAGAAAACTAAACTGACGGACTATTTACAAAAAATTACAATTAACTTAGCGATCTTATGCGAAACAGGTAACATAATGACATTAGTGTAGTTGGATTTACCATCGCACATAACGCTCAAAAATTTGAAAAGCAATCACACTTTAGAAAAAGGTAGTAAAATATGGCGGCCAAGGGAAATTGGACTAAATCCTTGTTTATTGGCTTGTGGACGGTACTGAACTTCACCCGCAAACTTTTCTTCAACGTAATATTCATTGTAATTTTCGTTGGCATCATCATGGCCATCGCGAACCAAGACGGTGAGCAGCTAACAGTTAAATCCGATAGTGCGCTTTATCTTACACTTAACGGCCAGCTGGTGATTGAAAAAGAGAGCGTTGACCCCTTCGAGCAGTTTTTGCAAGAGTCATTAGGCAGCGAACCCGATAATCCAGAGGTGCTTGTACGCGATGTTGTAGATGTGCTTGAAAACGCGGCAAAAGACAGAAGAATTAAAGCACTCGTACTAGACCTACAAGGACTTACTGGTGGCGGCCTAGACAAGCTTCGGGTTGTTGCCCAGGCCATAGAGGCATTTAAAGAATCTGAAAAGCCTGTTTACGCAATAGGCGACTATTACTCTCAAGATCAATACTACTTAGCAGCTCAAGCTGACAAAGTGTACCTTAATCCTATGGGCGGCCTTTTGCTTGAGGGTTACGGCCGTTACGGTATGTATTTTAAAGACATGCTAGACAAGCTCAAAGTGACTACGCATATATTCAGAGTGGGCACATACAAGTCGGCAGTCGAGCCGGTCATGAGAAATGACATGTCTGCTGAAGCAAAAGAAGCAGAAAAGCAGTGGTTAGACGGCTATTGGAAGCAATATAAAGAAGATGTTGCAGCCGCTCGCGGTATAGACGTCACTAACTTCGATGAAACGGCTAACGAATTGCTGTCTAAGTTTGAGGCTGCTGGAGGTGATTTCGCTCAATATGCCCTTGATAACAATTGGGTAGATGCACTCAAAACCCGAGAAGAAGTAAGACAAGAGCTTATCGAATTAGTGGGTGAAGGTGATAACCAGCAAGGAATCAACCTAACGGCCTTTAACACCTACTTAAAAGTCATTAATCCTCCAATGCCTAAGATTAATAATGATATGGATAAGGTGGCAATTGTAGTGGCAAAAGGTACCATTTTAGATGGGAATCAAAAAGCCGGTACCATTGGTGGCGACAGCACAGCCCGATTACTACGTCAGGCTCGCTTAGACGACAATATCAAAGCAGTTGTACTTCAAATAGACTCACCTGGCGGCAGTGCTTTTGCCTCAGAAGTGATTCGCCAAGAAATATTACAACTGCGCCAAGCGGGTAAGCCGGTTATCTCTTCAATGAGTACGTACGCAGCATCTGGCGGTTACTGGATTGCAGCAAGCACTGATAAGATTATTGCAAGTCCGAGCACAATCACAGGGTCAATTGGTGTGTTTGGTATGTTTATGACGTATGAGAATTCACTAGACTATTTAGGCATACACAGCGATGGCGTTGGCTCTACTGACATTGCAGGCTTATCGCCAGCAAGAGCCCTGTCTCCGGCGTTTGGACAAATTCTTCAGCGCAATGTGGAGAACACCTACGGAAACTTTCTATCATTAGTAGCAAACGCTAGGGACATGACTGTTGAAGAAGTCGACACTGTTGCTCAAGGGCGTGTGTGGATTGGTGAAGACGCATTAGAGTTAGGTCTTGTTGATGAGCTTGGTGAGCTTGATGATGCAGTAGCGACTGCTGCTGAATTCGCTGAACTAGAAAGCTACGACACAGTGTATGTGCAGCGCAGCCTTTCTGCTCAAGAACTGTTTTGGAAAGAATTCTTTGGTCAGGCTATGACATTTGCTGGTAAATGGCAGTTCGCTAACAGCAACTCTGCGCTTATCAATGAATTTAAACGCGTTATGGGTGAGTTTAATACCCTCAATGAGCTTAACGATCCAAAAGGCACGTACATATTGTGCTTACCCTGCGATGTGAGATAATCATTGATTTAATCTACCTCACAATGCTTTGAGAAAACGCCGTTTGATACGGCGTTTTTTATAGATGTACCTTTTTCAATTTTACTTATGTTTAACTCTGCCTTCGGTACTCACTTTGTGGCAGCGTACCAAACTGAAAGCCTGTAATTAATAGGACAAATGCCATCGCTACTCGTGACTTATCTGAGCAACAGCAACAAGAAATTCATACTGCGCTAACTGCTTGTTATGACAAAGCAGAAAAATATTTTAATAGGCAATTCGTCCGCCCTCACCTGACGTTTCGACGCTCTGGTAAAAACGCTGGCACGGCATTCCTACAGCAAAATAGAATCAATCTGCACCCATTGCTGTTTAAGCAAAACCAACAGGCATTTTTAGAAGAAGTGATACCTCATGAAGTAAGCCATCTTCTGGTTTGGACTTTATTTGGAAGGGTGAAGCCTCACGGTAACGAGTGGCAGAGCATTATGATTGAGGTATTTGGATGTGAAGCAAAAACAACGCATAGCTTTGATATCAAAGCGGTGACGAACACCGTGGCTTATTCCTGTGACTGCAGTGAGCATGCCCTGTCAATGCGACGCCATAAAAGCATTATCACCGGTACACGCTATCGCTGTAGAAAGTGTAATACAGAACTCAGCCAGAATTAATTAAACCAATTCTCGGTAAACGCATTGTCTAGGTCTTTGAACGCTGTCTTAAGTAACTGCGCTAATTCTTTATATTTTGGCTTTGATTTAACTGAAGCGACTTTACAGCCCTGTGAGCGCATTGAAGAATGAATTTCTTGATACCAACTGTTTAACTGGGGCGGTAAATATTGGTCAGAGCGATGGCCTAACCATAGCAAGCCTTGTATGGGGAGACTAAGAAAAAACATACCCATGGCGATAGTCTGTGGAATAAACTGCGTACCTAAGTTTTGAAGCAACAGTAAACATATCACCATGGTGGCTGGTGGCATGGTCTTTATAGCGAATTTAGTGGCAGCCACAACTCTGCACTCTGGGAAAAAACCATACAGCTCTTTCCTCATAGGCCATGTTTTCATGTATTGTTGACCATCTTTCAACATTGCCATCACTGACTGAGACATGCTTCACCTCTAAACGTGCGTATTGCACCACGCACTGATTTATTGCCTTTCGTAAATTGTAATCTTCTTTACGTTTAATACAAGAAACACCGACGTCTTGCCCACTTTTTCTACCGTGTTTTTGTGATAGATTGCCGATTCTTAATTTATAATATCTGAAATTTCAAAATTTATATCCACGTAGATGTTCGAATATTGATATCCTAGCGCTCATTACGAGGTTTTGAGTCTTGGCGAGACATTTCGAATTGCTTCGCCAGCACTTTTTTCAGCATACATGGCTGAAAAGAATGGGGCTTTAAAGGTTGATTTAAATCCAAACGACCTCACTTTCTTTTGTACAAATTTTTGAATAGTCTACATACCCTGTTGATGGGTGTTATTGGAGAGGAAAATGTCAGAAAGCAGACACGTCCGTCTACTTATTTTAGGTTCGGGTCCTGCGGGTTACTCGGCAGCAGTTTATGCAGCACGTGCTAACTTAGAACCGGTTCTATTAACCGGTATTCAACAAGGCGGACAGCTTACGACCACCACCGAAGTTGAAAACTGGCCTGGCGATCCTGAAGGACTAACGGGACCAGACTTGATGGTTCGCATGCAAAAACATGCTGAAAAATTTGATACTGAAATTATTTTTGATCACATCAACAAAACTGACCTCAGCAAGCGTCCATTCACCCTACACGGTGATAACGGTACTTACACCTGCGACGCACTTATCATTTCTACTGGTGCATCAGCAAAGTATTTAGGCCTTGAGTCAGAGCAAGCCTTCATGGGTAAAGGCGTATCAGCATGCGCAACCTGTGACGGATTTTTCTATCGCAACCAAAAAGTAGCGGTTGTTGGCGGTGGTAATACCGCGGTAGAAGAAGCACTCTATTTGTCTAACATTGCTTCTGAAGTTCATGTAATCCATAGAAGAGATACTTTCAGAAGTGAAAAGATCCTTGAACAGCGTCTACGAGACAAAGCGGAAAACGGCAACGTTGTATTGCATCTGAATAAGACATTAGATGAAGTACTTGGTGATGATATGGGTGTTACAAAAATCCGAATCAAAGATACCGACGGCGATGCCACTGAAGAGCTTGATGTAATGGGCTTATTCATCGCCATTGGTCACAAGCCAAACACAGATATCTTTGCCGACCAACTCACCATGAAAGACGGCTATATTGTTGTGAACAGTGGTTTGCACGGCAACGCCACACAAACTAGCGTTGAAGGCGTTTTTGCCGCTGGTGACGTGAGTGACCACGTTTATCGTCAGGCGATCACGTCTGCCGGCACTGGCTGTATGGCAGCACTTGATGCAGAAAAATTCTTAGACGGAATGGCTTCTGAACAAGGGTAATCACGAAATAGGCCTTACTTATCCTGATAGGAATTTGTGAGGCCTCTCTTATGCTAGCACTTCACTACATTGAAAATGATGCGCCTTTCCCTCCAGTAAATGAGGCGTTAGACGATCCCAATGGCTTGCTTGCTTTTGGCGGCGACTTAAGCCCGCAACGTTTGTTTTCTGCCTACTCTCAAGGCATCTTTCCCTGGTTCAGTGATGACGAGCCCTTATTATGGTGGTCTCCTGACCCGCGAGCCATTATTGATCTAAGTGGCGATTTAGGTGGCTTCTGCGTTTCAAAAAGTTTAAAGAAACTCGTCAGACAGCGAAAATACACGGTAACCCTTAATCATGCATTTGATAGAGTTATTGATACTTGCTCTGCAATACCTCGGGTTACGCAATCTGGATGCGGCGTATCTAACGAAACCTGGATTACAGACGATATGAAAGCCGCCTATTCGCAGCTTCATGGCTTAGGCATTGCCCACTCTGTTGAAGTATGGGAAAACGAAGAACTCGTTGGCGGCCTTTACGGCGTAGGTATTGGTAAGGTGTACTGCGGTGAGTCTATGTTTCACAAGAAAAGTAATGCATCTAAACTTGCAATGGTTGCCCTTGTTGAACATATGCGTTCACAACAGATGGCATTTATAGATTGCCAGTTACCTACAGAACATTTGGCCTCACTGGGCGCACGCACAGTCAGCAGAAACGACTTCATTAAGATGCTAAAAGAGAATAATCAGACAGTAAATTCTCAGGGCGAGCTAAGCTCTGAGTATGTACAGCGCTGGCGTCCGAGGGAAATAACGCCATGAAGTTTGGTATTACTCAATCATTTTCGTGTAGCTATCTTCCTGACGAGGAAGAACGTTTACTGGTATATGCAGAGGAAGATGCATTTTTATCAGCGCGCTATTCACAGCTCATTCAAGCTGGCTTTAGACGCAGTGGCGAGCAAATTTATCGTCCCCACTGTGTTAGCTGTAATAAATGTCAGTCTGTGAGGATACCCGTTGATGCCTTCGCCCCCTCTCGCAGCCAAAAGCGGATTTTAAAAGGAAATGCCACACTATCTGTAAAGTTAAGCACTTCTTTAAAGCCAGAATATTATCCGCTATACGAACGCTACATCAACGAACGGCATTCGGATGGGTCTATGTACCCGCCCTCCTATGAGCAATTTGACAATTTTTTAAGCTGCACATGGATGGCGCCGCATTTTTTGGAAGCTTATGACAATGATAAGCTTGTAGCGGTTGCAGTAACCGACGTACTAGAGGACAATGCACACACTAGCGCGCTATCGGCGTTGTACACCTTTTTTGACCCTGACTATGCTGCTTCATCTCTCGGTACGTGGATGATCCTCATGCAAATTGAGCAGGCAAGGTCAGCAGGCCACCATTACGTTTACTTAGGGTACTATGTGGAAGGCTGTCAAAAAATGAACTATAAGCACAAATTTCACCCCTTTGAACAGCTTATAGACAACCAATGGCGTCTATTTACTAAAAAACCAGCTTAATCGCTTTACACTGCACGCAAGATTGGTTAATGTCTGCGCGGCAAAAATTTTGAATTACTGAGGTAACTGCTTTACATGGCAAAAGAAGATTGTATTGAAATGGAAGGTACGGTGCAAGACACTCTACCTAATACTATGTTCCGCGTAGAACTAGAGAACGGTCACGTAGTGACTGCACATATTTCTGGTAAAATGCGTAAGAACTATATCCGAATTCTTACTGGCGATAAGGTCACTGTTGAGATGACTCCTTATGATTTGACCAAAGGTCGTATCATTTATCGCGCAAGATAATGAGCCATTGAAGCGGTAACGCATAAAAAAAGCCCGATAATTTTTTAATTATCGGGCTTTTTCATTCTTGAAAGCCTTGCACAATTAACTAGGCTCAGCTTGTTCTGACTTCGTATCCACGCCGCTGTATTCAAACGTTAATTTGTCATCAACGTAATCCACTTTCACGTTTCCGCCTTTCGCCAGCTCACCAAACAGCAGCTCATTGGCAAGTTCTTTCTTAAGCTCATCTTTTATCAGACGTGCCATTGGGCGCGCACCCATCGACTTGTCATACCCTTTTTCAGCCATGTAAGCTCGTGCTTCAGAGGTCACCTCTAAAGACACACCTTTCACGTCTAACTGGGCCTGCAATTCGATAATGAACTTGTCTACCACCTGTAGGATGATTTCAGCATCTAAGTGATTAAACCAAATGATGCCATCAAGACGATTGCGGAACTCAGGGGTGAATATCTTATTGATTTCACTTAGCGCATCGTGGCTGTGATCTTGTTGCTTAAAGCCAATCGACTTACGCACGGTTTCCTGAACGCCAGCATTCGTTGTCATCACTAGCACAACATTTCTGAAATCAACTTTACGGCCGTTGTTATCAGTCAGTGTGCCGTGGTCCATTACCTGCAACAATATGTTGTAAATATCGCTGTGAGCTTTCTCAATTTCGTCCAATAGCACAACTGAATACGGGTTTTTAATTACCGCATCAGTCAACAACCCGCCTTGGTCAAACCCAACATAACCTGGAGGCGCACCAATTAGGCGACTTACAGCATGACGCTCCATGTACTCAGACATATCGAAGCGCACTAGCTCAACACCCATAATATTTGAAAGCTGTTGAGTCACCTCCGTTTTACCTACACCGGTTGGACCTGCAAATAAGAAACTACCAATTGGCTTTGTTTCAGCGCCTAATCCAGAGCGAGAGAGCAATATAGCGTCATTGAGGGTCTCTATCGCTTTGTCCTGACCGAACACTACCATCTTAAGGTTGCGCCCTAGGTTTTTAAGTACTTCTTTGTCAGATGCCGATACGGACTTCTCAGGTATACGAGCCATTTTCGCAATAATTTGCTCTATATCACCCACATTGATTGTTTTCTTGCGCTTTGAAGGTGCAAGAAGACGCTGACTAGCGCCCGCTTCGTCCATTACATCAATGGCTTTATCCGGCAAATGTCTCTCATTGATATACTTCGCAGACAGCTCTGCTGCAGCCTGAATCGCTTTTTGCGTGAAGCGCACATTGTGGTGATCTTCGTAACGGCTTTTCAGTCCAAGTAAAATCTTCGTCGTGTCGCTAACACTTGGTTCAGTCACGTCAACCTTTTGGAAACGACGCGCTAAGGCACGGTCTTTCTCAAAAATACCTTGGTATTCTTGGTACGTCGTTGAACCAATACAGCGTAATTCACCGCTTGATAATTTAGGTTTTAGTAAGTTAGACGCATCCATGACGCCGCCAGAGGCAGCACCTGCACCAATAATGGTGTGAATTTCATCTATGAATAATATGGCGTGTTCATCTTTGCTTAGCTCTTTAAGGATAGCCTTAAGACGTTTTTCAAAGTCGCCGCGATATTTTGTTCCCGCTAATAAACCGCCAAGGTCAAGAGAGTAAACGGTACTCTGGGCAATGACATCAGGCACGTCGTCGTTCACAATACGATAAGCTAACCCTTCGGCAATGGCCGTTTTACCCACACCCGCTTCACCAACAAGTAGCGGGTTATTTTTCCGACGTCTGCATAAGATTTGAATCGTACGTTCAACCTCTGCATCACGGCCGATAAGGGGATCAATTTTGCCATCTTTAGCATGGCGGTTTAAATCGGTAGCGTATTTACCTAACGCTGTGCCGTTTTCTTCGCCGCTCTCAGCCTCTTCTGGGGTTTCAGAATTGATAGACTCATCATCTTCGGCTTTACTCACACCATGGCTGATGTAATTAACCACATCCAATCTGGTGACGTCTGCTTTCTTGAGAATGAAAACCGCTTGTGACTCTTGTTCGCTAAAGATTGCTACTAGCACGTTTGCGCCAGTCACTTCATCTTTACCTGAAGATTGAACATGAAAGACCGCGCGCTGTAACACCCGTTGAAATCCAAGCGTTGGCTGGGTTTCGCGTTCGTTAAGCTGCTCGTCAAGAATTAGCGGCGTTGTATCTTTCACAAAAGATAGCAATTCGCTTTTAACGGCCTCAACGTCTGCGCCACACGCTTTTAATGCATCGCGAGCTGCTGTGTTGTCCAGCAATGCCAACAACAAGTGCTCTACCGTCATAAACTCATGACGGTGCTCTCTGGCAAATACAAACGCACTGTTTAGCGTTTGTTCTAATTCTTTATTTAACATATTGCTCGCCCTCTACAAATTGCCTTATGCCTGCTCCATAGTGCACATCAATGGGTGCTGATGTTTGCGTGCGTACTGATTGACTTGCATCACTTTTGTTTCTGCAATCTCAGCGGTAAACACACCACAAACCGCTTTACCTTGATAATGCACGGTAAGCATAAGTTGATTGGCTTTCTCAGCGTCCAAATTGAAAAACTGCGTGAGAACCTCTATAACAAAATCCATTGGTGTATAGTCGTCATTATTCAACAACACTTTATACATGGGAGGCGGCTGCGGCTTTTGTCGCTGCGCGTCTTTTTGCTTTTCCTTTTCGATACTAATAGCGTTGTCTTTACTCATAACTTAATAATAGTGTGTTACTGGCAGATGTCGTTAAACTTTTGGATAAAATTAATTCACATTAGCTCTTGACATAATATGGTTAAAAAATCTACATTTTGATAGTGACATTGAGTATCTGTCTATATCGATACTCAATACACTATGCTCTCGGATCTATAATGGGGGCATAAACGTGTGAGTTCAAGGATTAAGAGGAAGTCGAAGTATGGCGGTTGGCAAAGTTAAATGGTTTAACAACGCGAAAGGTTTTGGGTTTATCGTTCCAGAGGAAGGTGGTGATGATATATTCGCTCACTACTCAACAATTCAGATGGAAGGTTATCGCTCATTGAAGGCTGGTCAAGAAGTTCAGTTCGAGGTGCAACAAGGTCCTAAGGGCTTGCATGCAGAGAACATAGGTTTTGTAGAAGAACCAGAGCGTTAAAGAAAAATTCTAAGCAGCCCGACTGCCATGTCGGGCTCTTCTAGCACTCTTTTTTCCGGTCAACATTAAAGGAAAAAGAGCGGGTTTTGTCGTTCCAAATATTACCTATTCCTTTCAGGTTCACGGTCCTTCCTTACCAAATCACATTGTTTCGCGGCGTATCCTAAGCCTTAAATCTCCGCTTTCTTAATTCAAATCTCCGCTTTCTTAACTCAATTTGCACTCGAATATCGCGCTTTTTTAAACAAAACCCCGTTCCGTTTCGTATTTTTAATCAAAATTCTCTTCAAATATGGATAAATTGTAATAGCTATGGGTGGATGTAAATCACATGCCGCTAGCTAGGTTAGCATCTTTTAATCGAACAAAACCCTTTACCCAATTAGACTTTCCAATAGAAAAACATAAAAAGCTCGAAAGCAAAAAGCTAGATACCCGGTAACTCATCAGTAATATTAAGTTCTTGCGTGGCCATTGCTATTAAATCTTCATCAAGAGGTGGCGGCACAATATCCACATCAGCGCTTAACACCTCAACAATAGCGCGCAGCACTTCAACCCTAGCTTGCCACTTATGCTCGCCATCAATAATTTTCCATGGTGCAAATGGCGTGTTTGTGTTGGCAAACATGTCATTAATTGCACTAATATAATGATGTCGTTGCTTACTGTTATGTAAATCTTCTGCAGTGAGCTTCCAACGTTTATAAGGATTGCGAAGTCTTTCTTCAAAGCGTTTTCTCTGCTCTGCCGCTGAGATATGCATAAACAGCTTTACAATCCGAACGCCGCTATTGTGAAGTGTCTCTTCAAACTCGTTTATTTCTCGGTAACCACGCCGCCATTGTGCGTCACTGGCCAATTGATCAACACGTTCGACCAACACTCTTCCATAATGGGAACGGTCAAATATAGTCATATTCCCAGGGGCTGGAACATGATGCCAAAAGCGATAAAGAAAATGCTTTGCTTGGTCTATTTCATCAGGCTTAGTCACGGGTAATACTCGCACGCCGCGGGGATCGAGCTTTTCGGTAACTCGTCTTATCGCACCGCCTTTACCCGATGCGTCCCAGCCTTCAAAAATAATCAATGCGCGTCGATTTTGATGAAAATACGCCTGCTGAACGTGAAAAAGCTGTTCTTGAAGGGCTTTCTCTTCTGCTTTGTAAGTCTCTTTATCCGTAAAGCGGGACGCAGGAAACTCATGCACAAGAGTGAGTGTGTCCGCGATTTCCTGCTTTTGCTTTTCAGGCTTTTCGCTCGACACCACCGAACTTTGTTCTTTTTCGTTCATGATGAAACTCCCTTCGCATTGCGCTTTATTGATTTAAGCTGCGGCCTATTGATTTAAGTCGCGGGCCTCAGGCTCCAGCTTCGACACACTAGCTAAAACTGACGCAGAGATAGACGTAGACACGACATGTCGGCACTTAAAATAGGCGCTAGCCTTTACATCTACCATAGCAGAAAGAGGCTTTAGGGCGGAAAAAAGACAATAAAAAAACCCAGAAGCAACACTTCTGGGTTTTTGGTATGTGCGCTATCAACTGAGCTAAAGCTCTTAAGCGCCGATAATCGCTTTAAGCGTCTCACTAGGTGACATTGCAGCGAAAACCTTGTCTTCGTCTGGGTAGTAGTAACCACCAATTTCTTGCGCTTTGCCCTGTGTCGCATCAATCTCTGCAATAATGTCGTCCATTTTTGCAGAAAGTTCGTCATAAACAGACTTAAACTGCGCGGCAAGCTCAGCATCTTCGCTTTGATTCGCTACTTCTTGTGCCCAATACAGACCAAGGTAAACGTGGCTACCACGGTTATCAAGCTGCCCTGCTTTACGCAGTGGTGACTTACCGTTGTTAAGCAGTGCTTCAGTTGCCTTGTCTAATGCTTGTGCAAGAATTTTTGCTTTCGGGTTTTTATGCTTAATAGCAACATCTTCTAGAGACACGGCTAACGCGAGGAATTCGCCTAGTGAATCCCAACGTAAATGGCCTTCTTCAACAAACTGTTGAACGTGCTTCGGTGCTGAACCACCCGCACCTGTCTCGTAAAGGCCACCGCCAGCCATCAATGGAACAATGGATAGCATCTTAGCACTGGTGCCAAGCTCTAAAATTGGGAACAAATCAGTGAGGTAATCACGAAGCACGTTACCGGTTACCGAAATAGTATCTAGCCCGCGAATTGCGCGCTCCATGCTGTAACGAATAGCACGTACTGGAGACATTATTTGAATGTCTAAGCCAGATGTATCGTGATCTTTTAGGTAGGTATTCACTTTCTCAATAAGCTGGGCATCGTGTGCACGCTCATCGTCTAGCCAAAATACTGCAGGCATGCCTGATTGACGTGAACGAGTCACCGCTAGTTTCACCCAATCTTGAATAGGCGCGTCTTTCACCTGACACATACGCCAGATATCGCCTTCCTCAACGTCATGGGAAATAAGCACGTTGCCGTCTTGGTCTACGATAGACACTGTACCATCAGCTTCTAGCTCAAATGTTTTATCATGAGAACCGTACTCTTCTGCTTTTTGCGCCATTAGGCCGACGTTTGGCACTGTACCCATTGTTGTTGGATCGAACGCACCATGCGTTTTACAGAAGTTAATCGCTTCTTGATAAATAGTCGCGTACGTACTTTCTGGAATAACCGCTTTGGTATCGTGTGCTTTTCCATCCGGTCCCCACATTTGACCAGAGTTACGGATCATTGCAGGCATTGACGCATCTACAATAACGTCACTTGGTACGTGAAGGTTTGAAATGCCTTTGTCTGAATTAACCATCGCCATTGGTGGTCTATCTGCGTAACACGCATTGATATCTTTTTGGATTTCAGAACGCTGACTTTCAGGAAGGGTCGCTATTTTGTCGTAAACGCTACCTAAACCATTGTTAGGGTTAACGCCTAACTCTTCGAAAAGGTCGCCGTACTTGTTGAACAGGTCTTTGTAGAAAACTTTGACACAGTGTCCGAATACAATAGGGTGCGACACTTTCATCATCGTTGCTTTCACGTGTAGTGAGAACAATACGCCTGAATTTTTCGCATCTTCAATTTGTTCTTCAAAGAATTCACAAAGCGCTTTTTTGCTCATGAACATACCGTCGATAACTTCGCCAGCTAGCAAATCTACACGTGGCTTAAGGGTTTTCTTGCTGCCATCTTTACCCGTAAATTCAATGCTTACGTGACCGTCTTTTTCAACGGTAACCGACTTTTCTGCCGAGTAGAAATCGCCGCCGCGCATGTGAGCAACGTGTGAGCGAGACGCTTGAGACCATTCGCCCATTGAGTGAGGATGCTTACGCGCAAAGTTCTTAACTGCTGTTGGTGCTCTGCGGTCAGAATTACCTTCACGTAGTACAGGGTTTACTGCGCTACCAAGTACTTTGCTGTAGCGTTCACGAATCTCTTTGTCTTCATCGGTCTTCGGCGAGTCAGGAAAGGCAGGGACATTGAACCCTTTGTCGTTAAGCTCTTTGATGGTTGCGCGAAGCTGTGGAATTGAGGCGCTGATGTTTGGAAGCTTAATGATGTTTACATTAGGATCTTGAGTCAAATCACCAAGTTCAGATAATGCATCCGGTACTTTTTGCTCTTCTTTCAGATATTCTGGGAAGTTTGCTAAAACACGGGCAGCTAGTGAGATGTCGGTTAGCTCAACATCGATGCCTGCCGCAGCAGCAAATTTCTTGATAATTGGAAGTAACGAATACGTTGCCAACATTGGCGCTTCATCCGTCTTCGTATAGATGATCTTAGACTTGGTCATTATATACCTCTGTTAAGTCGGCAGAGTGCTGCCGTTTTAATCCATTTTGTTGCAACAACCCGCTACAAAAGGTAACGCCCACGGTCATTGCAATACGTAATTACTCTTTCGCCTTACAAAGTATTGCTGTCTGTAAACGCGATAATTTTCTTTCGTCTTCATTTTCCGCCGCGCATCCTTTTATCAATGTGCTTAAGCAGCGTATCTTTGCGGCAATCAATGCTACAAATCATTGCAACAAACGCCCTTCACATATCACTCTGTCATTTTACAACGGATAAACGAATGCACAGCCTATTACATTGGCTGCGTTAATTAGTATAGGGTCGAAAGTTCGAGTTACAAGTCATACCATTGTCTTAGCTATAAAGATCAACGTATTAATTGGCAATTTGGTCTGAAAAGGCAGAGAAATACCCTATATAAATAGTATTTGAAAATTCAGGGGAAACACAGGAACCTTTATTTGAACCATGCTACGATCGTTAATACGCTGAGAGTGATGACAAACCACATCATAGGTACCGTCACCATAAAGACCATGCTTGACGGATGATATTCGCCATATAGTGTCGTCACGCAAATGGAAAAACCAACGCAGCAACCGTGTTTTTGACAACACGTAAATCAATACCACTTTAAACAGGCTTTCTATGCAGTCCGATACAAAAGTTATTCTTTTCAACAAACCGTTCCAAGTGCTCTCTCAGTTTACCGATGCAGACGGTCGCGAAACGTTAAAAGACTATATAGAGGTTCCTGATGTGTATGCGGCGGGTCGACTAGATAGAGATTCTGAAGGACTATTAGTGCTTACCAACAATGGTAAATTACAGCACAAGCTTGCCCACCCAAAAGCTAAAACCAGCAAAACCTATTGGGCTCAAGTTGAAGGCATACCAGATAATGCCGCTATTCAGTCGCTGCAAGCAGGTGTAGAACTTAAAGACGGCATGACTAAACCTGCCAAAGTTAAATTAATGCCTGAGCCTTCGGTATGGGATAGACATCCCCCTGTACGGTTTCGTCAATCTATTCCAACTTCATGGCTTGAAATTACCATTACCGAAGGACGTAACAGACAAGTTAGACGGATGACGGCTCACGTGGGTTATCCTACTCTGCGCCTTATTCGTTATCGCGTTGGCAACTGGACCATTGACGGCATTCCAAATGGTAAGTTCGTTAGCATTGATGCATAGTGTAGACAAATTGGATCTAAACACCCTACCTTATAAGCTATGCCGGATTGAAAAGATATTAGCGTGAATTACCCCTCCAATTCTGATAAAATCCGCGACCTAAAAATTGATACGCAAGCAAGTTATCGTTCATCGAGAGAGCGACATTGAAAAATCGGTCAAAAGGCCGGTTGAAAGAACTGTCCCAGAGAACAGCCTGGGTTTTTCCTGCAATTTCCTAATTATTGAGTGTGCAAGACGTAGTGACTGACATAGATTCAAACGCCAGCAAAAAAGTGATTGTCGGAATGTCCGGCGGTGTAGATTCATCCGTATCAGCTTACCTGCTTCAACAGCAGGGGTATCAGGTTGAAGGACTTTTCATGAAAAACTGGGAAGAAGATGACAACGACGAATATTGCGCCGCAGCTGAAGACTTAAAAGATGCCCAAGCAGTCGCTGACAAGCTTGGTATGGAACTTCACACAATCAACTTTGCTGCAGAGTACTGGGATAACGTATTCGAATATTTCCTTGAAGAATACAAGGCGGGTAGAACTCCAAACCCCGACATTATGTGCAACAAGGAAATTAAATTTAAAGCGTTTCTAGAATTTGCAGCAGAAGACTTAGGCGCTGACTATATTGCAACGGGTCACTACGTACGCCGTCGCGAGGTTGACGGTAAGTGGCAAATGCTGCGCGGGTTAGACAACAACAAAGACCAAAGCTACTTTCTTTATACACTAGGCGAAGAGCACGTTGCCAAAACGTTGTTTCCAGTAGGAGACATTGAGAAGCCACTGGTTAGAAAAATAGCTGAAGAACAAGGCCTTATTACTCATGATAAAAAAGATTCCACGGGCATCTGTTTTATCGGTGAACGAAAATTCAAAGACTTTTTAGCGCAGTACCTGCCTGCACAGCCAGGTATTATTGAAACCGCTGAAGGTGAGGAAATAGGCAAGCACGAAGGCTTGATGTATCACACACTTGGTCAGCGTAAAGGGCTACATATTGGCGGCCTTGCGAAATTTGGTGAAGACCCATGGTATGTAGTAGATAAAGACGTAGCACGTAACGTCCTTATTGTAGGTCAAGGTGCAGACCACCCTCGTCTCTATTCAAAAGGTTTAGTGGCAAAACAGCTACACTGGGTCGACCGCGAAAATGTGAGTGCGCCGTTTAAGGCTATGGTCAAAACACGATATCGCCAGGCTGATATCCCTTGTACCATCACGCCGAAAGACAATGACACTATCGAAGTCATGTTCGACGAGCCACAAAAAGCCGTTACTCCAGGCCAATCAGCCGTTTTTTACCTCGATGAAGTATGTTTAGGTGGCGGTATTATTGAGAGCTATATCCGATAATGTTAGATGCAGATATTGAAGATAACTTAGCCCTTGCCGGTGTATGCCAAGCGGCTGCGCTTGTTCAGCAACTGGCAAGAAAGGGGACAGCAGATAGTGACGCCATAGAGGCTAGCTTATCAAGTATCCTTGTTACCGACCCGGAAACACCACAGCAGGTGTTTGGTCAACTGAGTAACCTGCAGTTGGGATACTCTACACTAGTTTCACAACTATCCGATAAGCAGGCAACCAAAGATACAGAGCTTACTCGTTACATTGCAAGTATTCTTGGCCTTGAGCGCAAGCTAGCGCGAAAACCAAAAGCCATGCACGAGCTGGGCGACCGCATTTCACACGTTCAGCGACAGCTTGCCCACGTGGACTTTCAAAATCCACAAATTGTGTCTTCCCTTGCAAGTATATACAGCGATGTTGTAAGCCCCCTTGCGCCGAAAATTCAGGTTGCAGGCAATCCCGACTACCTAAGCCAACCGGTTACCCAACATAAAGTGCGGGCAATATTACTGTCAGGTGTTAGAGCGGCGGTAATGTGGCGTCAAATGGGTGGTAAAAGACGCAACATTTTGTTCAAACGCAAACAAATTTTAAGTAGTGCTGTTAAAGCGCTCAGATTAATCAACTAGTGCCGTTAAGGCGCTCATACTAATAAACTAGTGAGGAGCTCAAGGTGGAACTGAGTCAGTTAACTGCAATTTCCCCTGTCGATGGTCGATATGCTGGCAAAAGCGTAGAATTACGCAGTATTTTTAGCGAGTATGGCTTATTAAAGTACCGAGTAGAAGTAGAAGTTCGTTGGCTACAAATGCTGTCGAACAACGAGCACATTGAGGAAGTTCCCGCTTTTTCTGGATCAGCAAATACGCTGTTAGACAGTATTGTGGCTGATTTCAGTGTTGAAGATGCCACTCGTATCAAAGATATCGAGCGTACCACTAACCACGATGTAAAAGCGGTTGAGTATTTTCTTAAAGAAAAGGTGGCAGATAACGCTGAGCTCTCAGCTGTTAACGAATTTATTCACTTTGCATGTACATCAGAAGACATTAACAACCTTTCTCACGGACTTATGCTTAATGAAGCCCGTGAAAGCGTTATATTACCTTACTGCGATAAACTCATAGATGCGCTTATTACACTAGCGAAAAAGTACCAATCGGTACCTATGATGGCAAGAACTCACGGCCAGCCTGCATCGCCTACCACTATGGGTAAGGAAATGGCAAACGTGGCTATCCGCCTTAAGCGCCAGCGCACGCAAATTGCAAATGTAGAGTTGTTAGGTAAAATCAATGGTGCTGTAGGTAATTACAATGCTCACTTATCTGCGTATAAAGATGTAGATTGGCACAGCGTGTCAGAAGACTTCGTAACGTCGCTAGGCCTAACGTGGAACCCCTACACTACGCAAATCGAACCCCATGATTACATTGCCGAGATGTTTGATGCTATTGCCCGCTTTAATACCATTCTTATCGACTTTGATAGAGATGTATGGGGCTACATTGCACTGGGTCACTTTAAGCAAAAAACCGTTGCCGGCGAAATTGGTTCATCAACTATGCCGCATAAAGTGAACCCTATCGATTTTGAAAACTCCGAAGGCAACCTAGGTCTGGCCAACGCTATTTTTGACCACCTAGCCGCTAAGCTGCCTATTTCTCGCTGGCAGCGTGACCTTACCGATTCAACCGTTTTGCGTAATTTAGGTGTGGGTGTGGGTTATGCAGTTATTGCATACCAAGCTACGCTTAAAGGCATCGGCAAGCTTGAGGTAAACGAAAAAAGTCTCACTAACGAGCTTAATAATAATTGGGAGCTTCTTGCTGAGCCAATTCAAACCGTGATGCGTCGCTATGGTATAGAAAAGCCCTATGAAAAACTAAAAGAGCTTACTCGCGGTAAAAAGGTAGATGCTGACGGAATCGCAGCTTTTATTGATAACCTTGAAATGCCAGAGTCTGCAAAAGATGAGCTAAAAGCACTAACACCAGCTAATTACATTGGCGATGCGATTAGGCTTGTAGAGCAGCTGTAATAAGTGTAAATACTAGGGTGTATTACCCTATTAAAGCGCGGTTATTTACCGCGCTTTTTTCTTTCTCTCTTTCCTTTTTTAGCGAAACTTTTTAGCGAGACTTTTTAGCGAGACACTATGCAAAACTTTGATATCGACACATTTCTCAATGAATACTGGCAACAGAAACCTGTTGTACTAAAAGGTTTTTTTAAAAACTTTGTCGACCCTCTTGATGAAAACGACCTCGCAGGATTAGCACAAGAGAGTGAAGTAGACAGCAGAATAATCAGCCATGACAATGGACAATGGCATGTAGAAGAAGGGCCAATAGAAGATTTTGAGCGCGTATGCCAAGGACACTGGACATTACTCGTCCAAGGTGTGGACAAATACATCGGGGACGTCACCCCCCTGCTCGCGCCTTTCTCATTTATTCCAAATTGGCGCCTTGACGATCTAATGGTTAGTTTTGCTACCGAAGGCGCAGGGGTTGGTGCTCATATCGATCAATATGACGTATTTTTAGTGCAGGGAAAAGGCTCTCGACGGTGGCGAGTAGGCGAGCCAGGTCATTATGCTCAGATTCATCCCCATGGAAAGCTTCGTCAAATTGAAGATTTCTCCCCTATTATTGATGAAACAATGATGCCCGGCGATGTACTTTATGTACCGCCAGGTTGGCCTCATGACGGTAAAACAATAGAAGACAGCTTGACCTATTCCGTTGGTTATCGAGCACCTGATAATCTTCAGCTTGCAGAAAGCCTTGCGATGATGCTTGATAAAGGAACGGGCAATCAGCGTTTTAGCGACCCTTCCCGCCCTACTACGGTACAACCCGCGAAAGTTATTGCTGGCGATGTAAATGCGCTAAAACAACAGTTAATCGACACCATTAATTCAAAGGATTATACCCACTCACTGTTAGAAGCAATGAGCGAACAAGGTATTCCTGAGTTTCCATTAGAACAAGAAGTCACCATTGAGCAGGTGTCTAACGATTTTGCAACGGGCCTAAGCTTTCAGCCCGCACCCGGTATAAGGCCATTGCTGTGTGACGGTAAGAACGGACTTCCGCTAGCTTTGTACGTCAATGGTAGCCGATTCGATGTGGCCGAGAACGATATTGAGTGGTATGAAATACTTGCCTCAGGCAACACGTTTGATGCAACATCAAGCCAAGATGCCCCCTCTTTTGCATTTTTGCAGACATTAACTACACTTATTAATAACGGATATTGGGAATAGTTAATAGGGTGGAATGTCACTATGGCGTTTACGGTGAAAAGCGTCGACTGGGAAAATGGAAAACCAATCATTCAATCACTCAGAAAAAGTGTGTTTGTGGTTGAGTGGCGAATTCCGCAGGCCAGTGAATTTGATGATCAAGACAGCACGGCAACACATGTTCTGATTTTAGACAGGGACGACGAGGCGGTCGCCACTGCAAGACTCACTAGAGGTGGCGAATTAGGGCGAATAGCAGTGAAACGAAGCCATCGAACCCTGTCTATTTATAAAACGTTATTTGCCGCGCTTCTTAAAACTGCAAAACAACAGTCTTTTCCTACACTCAATGTGGTGTGTAACCTCGACAGCGTGGCCTACCATCGCTCAATTGGCTTTAAACCCGCGGGTAGAGTATTTATGGACGCGGGCGTGCCAAGGCAGCGTCTTAAATGTAAAGCAAAACAGTTTCCCCTACCCGACGTCACCCAGTTACACTGACACCACATTTACTTCTGCTGGTGTCTTCAGTACCCCCTCTTCTAAAGAGCGATATCTACACTTAGTTACATTTAACTTATTGGCTTTTACCTAACTAAAGCGCATTATCTAGTCATAAGTATATAAAGTACGAACAAATGCTTTAGTAGTAACAGCGTGTTTGGCGTTTTTGTATCAAGACATATTCAGCGGGATAGATAAACATGAAGACAGTGCGATTAACCATTGGTGGGTTGCTGCTAATCAGCGGTATTATCCTTACCCTATTACCTGGCTCTATCCTCCTTGTACTTGGAGGGTTGATGCTGCTCAGTTACGATTGGCCCCGCGCTCGCGGATGGCTTAAGTTTAGCCAAAAATCGATGACAACCAGTGCGAGAAAATTAGACCGCATAATGTTGATGCGCCGGTTAAGAAAGTAGCGGTTAAGAAAGTAGCGCTGAAAACGAGGCTAACATGCAGTTAACTAGCCGAGCCCTGAACACGAACTCTGAACTATGAACATAAAAAAACCGCTCAATTGAGCGGTTTTTTTCGTTTTACTTTTGGCGTTTACTGTCCATGCTTTTCAGCAAGGTACAACCACGTTTCTACTACTGAATCAGGGTTTAATGATACAGAGTCAATGCCCTCAGCCACTAGCCACGCTGCAAAGTCTTCGTGATCCGATGGACCCTGTCCACAGATACCCACGTACTTACCACGCTTTTTAGCCGCTCTGATTGCCATAGACAACAGGGCTTTTACTGCATCATCACGTTCATCGAACAAATGAGCAATAAGACCACTGTCACGGTCAAGCCCCAAGGTAAGTTGGGTAAGGTCATTAGAGCCAATTGAGAAGCCGTCAAAGATATCTAAGAACTGGTCAGCAAGCAGCGCGTTTGACGGTAATTCACACATCATAATGATGCGAAGACCCTTGTCGCCCTTCTTAAGCCCTTGCTCTTCTAGAAGCTCAATAACTTTGCGTCCCTCTTCAACGGTTCTCACAAATGGGATCATGATTTCCACATTCGTAAGGTCCATCTTGTTGCGTACGCGCTTTATCGCTTCACACTCTAAAGCGAAACAGTCCCTGAAGTCTTCTGAGATATAGCGGCTTGCACCACGGAATCCCAACATTGGATTTTCTTCATCAGGCTCGTACTGATAACCACCCACAAGGTTGAAGTATTCATTCGACTTAAAGTCAGACATACGAACGATAACTTTTTCAGGAGCAAATGCCGCACCAATGGTTGAGATACCCTCAACAAGTTTCTCGATGTAGTATTCCGTTGGCGACTCGTAGCCCGCTATCATATCGGTAATTTCTTCTTTTAACTCTTCAGGCTGGCTGTCGAAGTTAAGAAGGGCTTTAGGGTGAACGCCTATCATTCGGTTGATGATAAATTCTAAACGGGCAAGGCCGACTCCTGCATGAGGAAGACGTGCAAAGTCGAATGCGCGATCCGGATTGCCCACGTTCATCATTACGTTTAGCGGCAGTTCTGGCATAGAATCGATGCGTGAAGTCACAACATCAAACTCAAGTACGTCACCATAGATGTAACCAGTATCACCCTCTGCGCACGACACGGTGATTCTATCGCCGTTTTGAATACTGCCTGTTGCGTTGGTACAACCCACAACCGCCGGAATACCCAGCTCACGAGCAATGATTGCTGCGTGACAGGTTCGTCCACCGCGGTTGGTCACAATCGCTGATGCCTTTTTCATGATAGGTTCCCAATCAGGGTCTGTCATGTCGGTAACTAACACATCGCCCGCTTGGATCTTATCCATCTCTTCGATAGAGCCTAAAACTTTCGCAACGCCTGCACCAATTTTATGGCCAATAGCGCGACCTTCGCAAACAATGTTGCTTTGGCCTTTAAGCTGAAAACGCTCGATACTTTGAGAATCTTCTCGGCTACGAACGGTTTCTGGACGAGCCTGTACGATGTAAAGCTTGCCATCTACACCGTCTTTGGCCCACTCAATATCCATAGCACGCTTGTAATGCTTTTCAATGATCTGAGCTTGTTTAGCTAGCTCCATCACTTCATCGTCGGTTAACGAGAACGTTTTACTCTGAACTGGCTCAATATCCACAATTGAAACCTGCTTGCCGTGCGCTTCATCATCAGAATAAATCATTTTAGTGAGCTTGCTGCCAATGTTACGACGAACAATAGCCGGTAAACCTTTATCTAGGGTTGGCTTGTGCACATAAAACTCGTCTGGGTTTACCGCACCCTGAACCACCATTTCGCCTAAACCAAACGAGCTAGTGATAAACACAACGTCTTCAAAGCCTGACTCAGTATCGATGGTGAACATAACGCCCGAGGACGCGATATCACTACGCACCATGCGCTGAATGCCTGCCGATAACGCAACACCTTTGTGGTCATAACCTTGGTGCACGCGATATGAAATAGCGCGGTCATTAAACAATGAAGCAAATACGTGTTTAATGGCTACCATTACTGAGTCGTAGCCTTTCACGTTCAAAAAGGTTTCTTGTTGCCCAGCAAATGATGCATCTGGCATGTCTTCTGCGGTAGCTGAAGAACGAACGGCAAAAGATGCCTCATCTCCTGCGTCACCTTGCAGAGTGACAAATGCATCTCTGATAGCATCTTCGAGTTGTGGTTGAAACGGCGTGTCAATAATCCATTGGCGAATGTTCTTACCCGCTTCCGTAAGTGCACCAATATCGTCAACGTCTAGTACATCTAGCGTTTCGTGTATTTTTGCCTCTAACCCGCTCTGTTCTAAAAACGCATTAAACGCTTCGGCGGTTGTTGCAAAGCCACCTGGCACCTGCACACCGGCGTTTGAAAGGTTTGAGATCATCTCGCCCAATGATGCATTTTTGCCGCCTACGCGACCTACATCGTGCATGCCCAGTTCTTGATACCAAAGTACGTAATCTTGCACAGCCCAAGCCTCCAGCTTTTTTTGTGTAGGGTATGAGGTTAATTTCAGGTTTTGTTGATTTTATTACCTGAAAAAATTCAATTCGTTAGTCGAAATGTTAATGACCACTACTTTTCGCGCGACAACATAAGTCTGTTTTAAATGGTCGTCATTCGCGATAAGCGTCTGGCTTTTCGACGAAATCATCATAGAATGGGCGTATTAAGAATGTAAACTCTTTATTAATTCTGTAATTAAATTACGACAATGTTAAGGATATGTTGTGAGAACAGCTTTTTATATTTCAGATGGCACAGCCATCACATCAGAGGTGTTTGGTCACGCTCTACTATCATTATTCCCCGTTGAGTTTAATCACAACACCATCCCATTTGTAGAAACTGAGGAAGAAGCGCAGAAAGTTTTAGAACAAATTTCTGAAAGTTTTCAAGATACCGGAGAACGACCGCTCGTTTTTTATACAATTGTGAATGTAGATATTCGCAAAATTATCTCTAAATCGGTAGGTATTAACTACAATTTCCTCGACCAATTTGTTGCTCCATTAGAGAAAGTGCTTGGCGTACCGTCAAAACCAGAAAAACATCGCACGCACAGTATTCACGAAACAACCTATGATATTCGTATTGAGGCGGTAAATTACGCGTTAGCGAATGACGATGGCTCAAACTTAAAAGACTATGACGAGGCGGATATTATTCTCACTGGCGTATCTCGCTCGGGAAAAACACCCACAAGTTTATATTTGGCGCTTCAATTTGGAATAAAAGCCGCTAATTACCCGTTTACTGAAGAAGACATGGGAGACATGCTAAAGCTACCTCCAGCATTAAGACGTTATAAAAACAAACTGTTTGGTTTAACTATTCAGCCTGAACGTTTACATCAAATTCGTTCTGAGCGACGTGCCAACAGTAAATATGCGTCGATGCAGCAGTGTCGGATGGAGTTAAGAGAGGTGGAAAATTTGTACCGCAAAGAAAAAATTCCCTTTTTGAACAGTACTAAGTATTCCATTGAAGAAATATCAGCAAAGATCTTAGCCGAAACCGGACTTAAGCGAAGAAAATATTAGAGAAAGTCGGCTGAGAAATAACAGCTCTACTCTTACACTAGCCTCCATTGAAAAAAGCAGCCTGCGCTGCTTTTTTCCATTACAGGGCTGAACAATATTAAGAAGACAAACGACTTAATGCTTGTTTAAGCTCTTCTAAATATTCCTCAAATGGCTTCCATTGTTCCATACCTGTTTTATAAATAGGCTGGCGAACTTGTTCTGAGCTTGGCGTTTTGATAACTCGCTTTGTTTCGTAAAATGAGAGGCAACTTTCTTCAAACGGAAGGTCGCAAAACGCGAGTATGCGCTTTACCTGTCCTTCTAGATCATCAAGCACATCTTCATGCTGCACCGTTAATATTTCACCGGGAAGTACTGATTTCCAATGAGTCATTAACGCTTCATAAGCCACATAGTAACGGCCAATATCGTCTTGTCCGTAGCTGAACTCTTGCCCTTCCCCAAACAATTGCTTAAAGCCGCTGAAGCAACAATCCATGGGAGCCCTGCGAGCATCAATAATTTTTGCGTTAGGCAGTATTTTTTTAATAAGGCCAATATGAATAAAGTTATTTGGCATTTTATCAATAAAAAATGGTGCGCCCTGCCGATACGCTTGAGTTTGATCAATATATCGCTGACCCAGTGCTTCACACGCTTCATCGTCTAATTCATTTACATTAAACGGATACGGCGTTTTTTTATGACTCAGTGAAGATGCAATTCCCAATACGTCATGCAGCTCCATAGTGCCATCTACCATAGAATGAGAGGCCAGTATTTGCTCAAGTAAGGTTGAGCCAGCGCGCGGCAGGCCGACAATAAAAATAGGGTCTGGTGCCTGACAGCCTTGGGCCTTATTAAAGCTTTCTGCATTAAACGCTTTTTGCTGAGCTGCTAATGCCGCTTCAGTCCTTCCAATATCAAACTGCAAAGTTCGTTTTTTAAGCGCGTTTCCTAGGCTGTAATAGTGAAAAGCGGTTTTAGCGTCTTTTCTATCTTCAAAACCTTTACCCAGTGCAAAACAAAGGTGAATTTTGTCATCTAATTTCGTCGACGCCAAAGACTCCTGCTCTACCATTTTATCCATTGTCTGATCATCAAAACGGTAGGTTTTTGTATTGGCTAAGCTCCAGTAGGCGTCTCCAAAATCAGCGGCAAAGGCAATTGATTTTTGATAAGCGTTTACTGCTTGCTCCATGTTGCCTTGCGCTTTGTAAGCATGACCCAAAGCAACCCACAACGCAGGGCGATCGTCATTAGCAGATAATAGCTCTTGGTATATGTGAATTGCTTCATCTAAGGAACCAATGCCTACCAGAGCATGAGCCAGTGAGACTTGCACGGTAAAATTGTCTGGCGATAGCGCCAAACGTTTTTTAGCCAGCGCCGCTGCCTCAGGAAATTTCCCTAACTTTGATAACAGACTTTGAAAGGCCGCAGCAGCCCTGTCATTATCGGGATACATTTCAACGCAGCTCTCTAATAAAAACTCTGCGTCGCTGTATACCTTTAATTGAATGCCTAATTCAGCAAGCAGCATCATGGCTTCAGGGTGATGCTTGTTATTAGTAAGAAACTGTCTGCAAACCTGTTCCGCCTTGTGCAATTGGCCTTCGTGCATTAAATCTGTAGCACCTAATAGCGGCTTTGGCAATGAGGTTAAAAATTGAATTTGCTGCTGACACAATGTTAGCGCTTGCTTCTGGTAGTCTCTTTTATACACTTTTTCGAGCTGTTGCCACGATGCAAGTAAGGCAGGATTAAATCGAGTGGCTTGATAAAAGCTGTGGGCAGACTTTTTACCGTCTATGTTCGCGTAGCAGTAACCCAGTTCTTGAAACGCTCTTCCGTAATCTGGAAATAAAGCAATAACGTTATCAAGAGTAGCAATCGCATTTTGCGTGTTACCTGATAGCCTGTAGGCGACCGCTTGTAAATATAGCGCTTCGCGCTGTGCATCACTGCTGAGGCCAGTTTCACCTGCTTTACTAGCTTTAATTAGAGCAGCGTCTGTCACATTAGATTGGGTCTGTGCAGTCAGCAATTCACTACATTGGGTGATCACCGATTGAAAGTGAGATTGCATTAAGGTTTTCTTAATAGTAAGAAGTGTTTGTTGTTCTTTTGTATTCATTTTTACAGCATGCCTAAAAATAGAAAAAACGGCAAACCCGAAAGTTTGCCGTTTTAATTTTTCACCTATGGCTTAGCCAATGTCTCAAACAATAACTTAATAGTAATCGTAAGAGAAACGCATTCCGATAGTGCGAGGTCTGTTTGTGACTACTTTTGGCGTAAACTGTTGCGTATCGATATTTAATACCGCTCGCTCATCAAATACATTGTCGATGTATAATTCAGCTTTCCACACGTCGTTAGTAACGCCTACTGCTAAGTTAGCAAGGAAGTATGACTCTTGAACATAACGGCCGCCGCGGAAGGTTTCACCGTTTGAATCTGCGTAAGTAACACCCTCATATACAGCGGCTTCTTGCTCTATTTTAAGACCAGAACCTGTGCCGTAAATATTCTGAGTGGCATCTTCCATTACGAAAGCATCCATTACCATGCCTGCATAGCGGTCACCCGTGTAGCTTACAGAGCCGTTAACGTAACCACGTTTCCCGCCTTCAAGTTCAAAGAAGTAACGTGCGTTAATGTTACCAGAGAATTCTGCGGAGTAAGGTAGTTGTGAACCAACACCTGCCGCAATACCTTCAAGCTCAGAGTTAACGCTTGTCAATTCTGTATCTAGTACGCTAAACGCCGCGTTAATCACTAGGTCATCAGTAGCAAGCCACGTTAAATCTGCATCTAACCCTTTTATCTCAGCATCACCAACGTTATCAGTGAATACTAGGAATGAGATATTTGTAGGGTCGTAACGAGACGTTTGCAGGTCGGTAATTTCAGAGTAATACGCTGTCGCGTTTACGCGGAATAAACCGTCAAAGAAGTCGCCTTTTAAACCAAGCTCGTAGTTATCTAGCGTATCTGTTGTTGAATATACTGGAATACGGAAGTTGTTAAACTTGCCTTCTTGGTTTGTCGACAAACCACCACCAACACGGTTGGTAACCGGAGGACGGAAGCCTTCAGAGTAGTTAGCAAACAACAATACGTCTTTATTCACTTTATAATCGAGTGAAAATTTAAAGATTGTGTCATCAACGGTAAGCACACCATTGCTGTCGAGTAAATCTGTTTCTAACTGACCGCTTTGAATGGCTGCATTAACGGCATCAGGGTCTAAGCCCACTGCTGCTAATTCGTCAGGGTCTTGCGTACCAAAGGCACGGATTCGGCGAGTTACGTCTACAGTAGATGTTGAACCTACGTAGATATCGTCAATTTGATACCAACGAGCACCAATACTTGCAGTTAACTTCTCTGTTAGGTCGTACTCAACCTGACCAAATACCGCAATTTGTTCAATAGTATGAGTAATGTCGTTAACAAAACTTACTTCAGCTGGGAATGGCCCGCCGTCGCTATTAATCCCTTCATTACCAACTAAGGTGCGCTGAAGGTTGTCAAAACCGAACGTGCTCATTTCGGTATTAGCAATTTTGAACTGACCCACGGTCGCTACTTCTTGCTCGTCGTAAAACAAACCAGCAGTTACGCGCCAAGGCGTATCCATAGTGGTATTGAAACGCAACTCGTGCGTGTTACGAGTAGAAGAAGTATCTTCTTGGTAATACTTAGTTGGATCTAGACAGCGCTCATCTGCAGCGTTATCCGGCGTATCGTAGTGGTTACAAAGGTAATATGCCGAGAACAATCCACCGTTAGTGTAGCCCGTGTAGTCAGCTAGCGTGTCGATTTCACGGTCTAAATAACCACCGGTATATACAACATCAAGCTTGTCCATACGACCTTCAACGGTCCACGTCGTAAGGCCAAACTCATCTCTGTTTTCATCTGCTTGGAAACGAATAGCAGACGTTTCGCCATCTAGCGTTGGGTCGTAAGAAAATACACCTTCAGTGTCTAGCGTTTGCTGAGTATGCTGTACTAGCAAATCCCAGTCGTCGTTGATGTGGTAAGACAAACCAAAACGAGCACCAGAGTAAACCGCATCATTGAAATCTTCTTCAACAAGTGCGTCGTTCTGAGGCGATACTACCGATGCTTCAGAATTTGAAGAAATGTTAGGGTTAGTAATGCGGTTAGCATCCATTGCCACTGGGTCAGCAAGCACACCACCAGAAATACGGTCAACAACAACCGCGCTTCCTATATAACCACCTTCACCAGGCACGTTTCTTACGTTGTCAATCCAACCACCTTGTTGGTCGTTGTACGCCGCTACGCGAACTGCTAGGTCGTCGGTAAGTGACATATTGAAGTAGGCCTGAACAGAGTTGCTCATCTCACCGTCTTTGGTGAAGCCAATGTTAGTGTCAAAACCAGCGCCAAACCCTGTGTGATCAGGTTTGTTAGTAATTAAACGAATAGTGCCTGCCTGCGAGCTAGCGCCAAACAGTGTGCCTTGTGGCCCAGGTAGCACTTCAACACGCTCTACATCAGTGGCGTAAACATCAAGGTTACGACCCGCCATTGAAACCGGCATTTCATCTAGGTAAAAAGCTACCGATGGCTGTAATGCTTGAACTGAAGAAAGCATTATATTTGATTGTGTTGTTGCGGCGCCGCGGATGTAAATCTCGTTTTGGCCAGGTCCCGTTCCTTGGAAAACAACGTTAGGCAGGAACTCGACGTACTCTTGGAAGTTATCAATACCAAGATTTTCTAAGGCTTTACCGTTAAGAGCTTGAACAGCAACAGGCACGTCTTGAATTGATTCAGTACGTTTAGTTGCAGTGACTTCAATAGTTTCGAGTTTCGCGGGTGCTTTCGACTCCTGCGCGGCTATAGATGTTGTTGCCAATGCAGCGACGATCGCACAGCTAAGCTGAGTTTTACGCATAATGTGTGTTTTCCCTTTGAAATTGGTTTTTTATTCTTCGGATACTGTTTACTTGAAACACGTATCAAAAAGATCTCTATTATTAACCCACAAACAGAAATTAATTTCTACTCTAACGATTAAGTTTCATGCAAAAACACCGAAAATATACACTAATGACTAATAATAAGAGTTAAATCGCACTTCGATTGCGCATTACATGAGAACTCTTCTTATTGGTAACTTCAAAGCTAATTATTTAAACTCATGTTTATAAAAACGAGCGTTTACGGTATATTTGGCGGTAATAGTTGTGATCGAACAAAAAGTGGAAGGATTTTTTCTGCGTGATAGAAAATGAAAACAAGTCTCCCTTAAATAAACCAGTGTTTTATACATCATCTGCCATCATCATTTGCTTGCTGTGCTTCGCGGCGCTGTTACCGAACCTAGCTGACTCACTTTTTAAGTCTGTTCAAAGCGCTATTGTGACCAACGGCAGCTGGTTTTACGTGCTTGCAGTTGCCTTCGTGGTGGTGTTTGTCGTTTATCTTGGCATGTCTCGCTATGGTGAGATAAAGCTAGGCCCTGACCACGCTTCACCTGAATTCAGCTTTCCAACATGGTTAAGTATGTTGTTTGCTGCTGGAATGGGCATTGGGCTAATGTTCTTTGGCGTTTCAGAACCGTTAATGCACTTTTTAGCTCCCCCTACAGCTGAAGCTGGTACAATAGACGCTGTAAGAGAGGCAATGAAAACCACCTTTTTCCATTGGGGTATTCATGCGTGGGCCATCTATGCGATTGTCGCGCTCATATTGGGCTATTTCTCTTACAGACAAAATCTCCCGCTAACTCTTCGGTCTGCGCTTTACCCACTTATTGGTGAAAGAATTTATGGGTGGCCTGGTCATGTAGTCGATATCTTTGCAGTAACATCTACGGTTTTTGGTATTGCAACCTCTCTCGGCCTTGGTGCTTCCCAAGTTAACGCTGGTTTCAATTACTTATTTGGCATGCCATCGGGTACTGGCGTGCAGATAATCATTATGGCTTGCGTAGTCGGTCTTGCTGTTATTTCAGTAACCACAGGGCTAGATAAGGGCATAAGAAGGCTGTCAGAAACGAACATGGTACTGGCCATAGCACTTTTACTGATCGTGCTAATTTTAGGCCCTACGGTTTTCTTGTTGCAGGCTTTTATGCAGAACACCGGCGCTTACCTTGCTGATATTGTTAGAAACACTTTTAACCTATTCGCCTACGACAAAACCGACTGGATTGGTGGATGGACAATTTTCTACTGGGGTTGGTGGTTAGCATGGGCACCGTTTGTTGGCCTATTCATCGCTCGTATTTCTTACGGTAGAACAATCAGAGAATTTATACTTGGCGTGTTGCTCATTCCATCGGTATTCACGTTATTTTGGATGACCGTGTTTGGAAACAGTGCCATTGACCAAGTACTCGTGCAGGGACAAGACGTGCTTGCCAATATGGTTAATGAAGATACCGCCGTAGCACTATTTGTATTTTTAGAACAATTTCCATACTCAAGCGTACTTAGCTTCATCGCAGTACTCATGGTTATCGTTTTCTTCGTTACCTCTTGTGACTCTGGCGCCATGGTTGTCGATATGTTGTGTTCACACGGACGCAACGACACACCAGTATGGCAACGAATTTATTGGGCCGTAGGTGTAGGCGTGGTGAGTGCTATACTGCTATACGCAGGAGGACTTGGCGCATTGCAAACTATGACCATTGCCGCAGCCTTGCCGTTTGCTATTGTATTGCTTATTGCGATGTTTGGCTTACTAAAAGCGCTGCGCGTGGAAGGCTACAAACGCGAAAGCTTACAAGTGCTTGCGGGTACACCCCAGCACAGCGACGCTGACAAAAATTGGAAAGGTCGTTTAGAGAACATCGTATCGTTCCCTGATGAAGACGCTGTGCTTCGCTTTATGAGAAAAGTAGCGCTGCCCGCAATGATTGAAGTGGGTAAAGAATTTGAAGAACAGAACTTCGAAGTGAACGTTGAAGAAACTGATGAAGCCTTTATTCTCACCGTTACTATGGGTACAGATCCCGACTTTATCTATGCGGTATACCCTACTCCGACTGACCAGCCTGAGTTCGCACCATCAGAGCAAATGGACGAAGGCGAACAAAAGACGTATTATCGCGCCGAAGTTCACTTGAGTGAAGGCGGTCAAAACTACGACATTATGGGTTGGTCGAAGTTATCGGTAATTAATGATGTGATAGATCATTATCACAAGCACCAGCACTTTATTCATTTGCTTAAGTAACACACGTTACGCATTTGTTGGAAAAATTATGCGAAAAGAAGAAGAATTGCTCGTTGCACTACGGCGCGTTATCCGCGCTGTAGACTTGCGCAGCAAACAGCTTAGTAAGCACGTGGGCCTAACTGGCCCGCAATTGCTCGTTATGCAAAATATAGAAGAGCAGCCAGGAATTATGGTTCGCGAAATTGCGGAGAACATTAATTTGAGCCCTGCAACTATTACTAATATTTTGGACCGGCTTGAGTCTCGCGATCTCGCCACACGAATTAGAAGCACCAAAGACAAACGTAAGGTAGGCGTGTTTCTTACTGACCGCGGTAAAGAAGCGGTTAAAGACGCACCTCGACCCTTGCAAGAACATTTCGTTGAGCGGTTCTCTCAGCTTAAGGAATGGGAACAAAGTCAGATGGTGGCAACGATGCAACGCATAGCCACCATGATGGATGCAGAAAATATCGACGCTTCTCCATTTTTGGAACTAGGAAGCATCTCCGATAAAACTGTGTAGTACGTTTACTTCGCTTTGAGAGGGTTGACCTTGCCGCCAGTCACTTTGTCGGCTCTACCCTCTTCTTTCGCTTTCTCCGCTCGACGTTTTCTTATTTCTTTAGGGTCGGCAATTAATCCGCGATAAATCTCTATTCTGTCGCCATCTATAAGTGTATCTTTAAGCCGGACCACTCGACTCCACACACCTACCTTAGTTTTTGATAAATCAATATCGGGATACTCGTGTAGAAGGTTAGAGGCCTGTATAGCTTCTTCCACAGTCGCGTTTTTATCGATGGCAATGCTAACGAGAGACTGCTTAGTAGGCAGCGCGTAGGCTACCTCAACGGTAATCAGCTCGCTACTCATGCGTACACACTCTTTGCTCTTTCAGTAAACGCGGTCACCATACTCGACGCCAAACTATTAAACACTTTTCCGAAGGCCATTTCCGCTAGCTTATTGGCAAACTCAAAGTGCAAGTTAAGTTCTATTTTACACGCTTCATCAGATAGCGCTGAAAATGTCCAACCGCCCGATAGAGAACGAAAAGGACCATCAACGAGCTGCATTTCAATTCGCTCGCTTGGATACAATACGTTTTCGGTGGTAAACCACTGTTTAATTCCTGCTTTTGAGACTAATAGCGAGGCGCTCATCGCTTTGTCTGTATTGTTCAGAACTTTACTGTCTGCACAACCTGGTAAAAACTTTGGATACGACTCAACATCATTCACTAAGTTAAACATGGCCTCTGCACTATGAGCTACAAGTGCACTTCTATGAATACTTGGCATCTACTTCACTAATACAATTTCTAATCGCAAAATTATATCACAGTTATTTTTCATCTTTTTAGATCTGAAACCACATTTGTGCATGAATAATCTGTTAGCAGTTGATGTTTTTCAGCGAATATAAAACGATACACGCCCAAATTTGTAAGACACATTTAAAGACATTTATTCACACTATCAGTATAATAGCGCCCATGAAAAAGAATAAAGCAAACAAAAATACCACCGGAAACATCGCGCAGAACAAGAAAGCGCGTCATGATTATTTCTTAGAAGACAAGTTTGAAGCTGGTTTAGAGCTTCAAGGCTGGGAAATTAAGAGTATTCGGTCTGGTAAAGTCAACATTACCGATGCGTATATCATTATCCAAAACGCAGAAGCCTATCTTGTTGGGTGTAGAATAAGTCCGTTAACTCAGGCATCGACCCACGTTATTGCCGCTCCCGAACGGGCACGTAAACTGCTGCTTAAAAAACGAGAGATTGACCGTTTAATGGGAGCCCGTGATAGGCAGGGTTACTCGATTGTGGCTACGTCTATGTATTGGAAGAAGTGCTGGGTTAAGCTAGAAATTCACCTAGCGAAAGGTAAGCACGCACACGACAAGCGAGATACACTGAAAGACAAAGATTGGCAGCGCCAGAAAGAAAGAATGATGAAGCACAGCGTGTAACGCTGTGCATTCCCCGCTATAAAACGCCTTTAAAGCCGACTTATCAAATGTTCTATCAGTCGTGCTACTAAGTGCCGGTTTTACTGAGACGTTCTAAAAGCCACATCCCGCTTAGTCATTTTCTTACGGTGCAGTAAGTCTAAAACTAAACTCCACAGCGGAGATGGGCTTCGCAGTGTAGTGAGGTTGTTTCCAAGGCGACGAAGCTGTCTTCTTACAGTGGCCATGTTCGCAAGACTCGCCAAAGATTTATCTTTCCATGTGCAGTGCGGGATAATGCCGGAATATGTCCATTCCTGTTGCCATTTTTTCGCCAAATTAGGCGTAACAGCAAGTGCACTCGCTAAACCAACAAGCTCACATCCTTCTTGCACAACTCGCTCAGCTATTTCGGCGCGTTTAATGCCACCGGTTGTCATTAACGGTATACCCGTCTTACTCTCTAACGCGTGCGCAAACTCTAAAAAGTAGGCTTCTCTGGCAAGAGTGGTATTGTCTCTGGTCTGCCCCTGCATTGCGGGTGCTTCATAGCTTCCCCCTGAAAGTTCAACAACATCGACACCCAACGCCTCTAATCGGTTTACCACTTCGCAGGCATCGTCAAAAGTAAACCCATTTTTTTGGAAATCAGCTGAATTCAACTTCACCATAACGATGAAGTCTTTCGCACATACCGCACGTATCTGACTCACGATATTAATGAGTAGCCGTGCTCTATTAATAATTGAACCACCCCACTCATCTTGACGCTGATTGGTTAGTGGTGAGAGAAACTGAGTGAGCAAATAACCATGAGCAGCGTGAACCTCAACACCATCGAACCCTGCTTTTTCAGCTTGCCTCGCGGTCTCAACGAAGCGCTTGCATACGTCGTGAATATCTTGGCAGGTCATTTCTCTTGGCTCAGCGAAAAGCTTGGAGTGCTTACCCATATCCAAAGGAATAGCCGATGGAGCAATCGCTTTACCCTGCATGGCTTTAAACACCTGACGGCCAGGATGGTTTATTTGCATTACGGCAAGCGCGCCGTTGGACTTTATAATTTTTGCCCACTTTTGAAACGCTGCAAGCTCTGTGTCTTTTTCTAGCACTACGCCGCCGGGCCCTGTCATGGCCTCTTTGTCTACCATCACATTTCCGGTGATGACCATACCTAGATCACCATGAGCCCAATAGCGATACAGGGAGTAAAGAGACTCGCCAGGCACACACCCCTTGCTTGACATATTTTCTTCCATTGCCGCTTTAACTACGCGATTTCTAACCGTAATACCACAGGGCAATGTATAAGGTGAATATAGAATAGAGTTTGAAGACATGCACAACACAGCTGGATTTGAATGGCTCGCATTTTAAAGGTAATTGATTATAAATGCATCTTTTGAAAGCAATTTATAAAAGAAACGTTTAACGTTCACTGAGTTATGTTATACTTCGCACTCACACTCGGGGCTGATTAGGATTCGACAGGATCTAGGAAGCCGGAGGTGCATGCAGAGGTGCGGCTGGCCTCTTAAAAAAGCCGCTTTAAATAGTCGCAAACGACGAAAACTACGCACTAGCCGCTTAATAACCGGTATAGGCCCTTCCACCACAGCTTAGTTTGCTAGCGTGGGTTTGGAAGGTCATATAAGCAAACTAGCGAGGGAAACTTTCCTAAGGTTGAACCGCGAAATAGTATTAGGACAGCTACCAAGAACCCTGTTTGTCGGGGTCTAAAGTAGTTAAAGAAAAGACAAACTAAGCATGTAGTACCAAAGGTAGACATTTTCTGGACGCGGGTTCAAATCCCGCCAGCTCCACCAATTCAGAGGCGTAAGTTATTATAAAACAATAACTTGCGCCTTTTTTATTTGTGCAGAGTTAGCGTAGTGTCACGATAAGGTGTCTCGAAATGAAAACCCGCTACCTCTATAGAAACAAGCATGGCGTTTACTGTTTACGCTTTGAACTTTAATCTAAGCCTAAAAACACGTATCGCCAACTTTTGATATCATTGCGAACCAAAGAGCCACGTATTGCACTTCAGCATTACAGCACAGTCATGCCCGAAGTTTATAGAGTTCTTTGTAATTACAGCGACAGTCTAAGGTTGAACGTGTCTGAAGCACCTAACGTTTTTGAAGTGAAACGAACGATTAGAGAGTTAGTAGCCCGAATCGTAGAGACAGAAAAAGACCCTTCTATCTCAAATTTAATGTCACAGGTTCGTTATCGTAAACTGGACAACTATCTAGACGCAACGTTTGAATCTCTGGATTTAACTGAATCGCAGCTTATGGCTCTAAAACGCAAGCTGAGCATTTCAGAGTCAAGAGAAAGAGCACTAGTTACCTCTCTGACGAATCATTCAACGACAGCCTCACCTGCAAACATAGAGAGCCATCCTATTGGTGAGCTTGTAGACGACTACTTTAATTTTAAACAAAAAAGTTGGGGCACAAGGACGGCTACGCAAGCTTTGTCTAACCTTGTGCGGTTTGCTGAGATTATTAATTTTGAATGCCCTTCAGCTCAAATCGACGGCAAATTGATACAGCATTATGTAAATGTCATGACTAAGCTCCCCAAAAATGCTGGTAAACGGAGGAAAGAGGTCACGACAATCGATGCAGAATCAGTGGCAAAATGGTGGCTAGACTTATCTGTAAGCCACGGTGAAACTGTTTTAGGAGCGGGTGGCCTAGAGAAGCACTTCTCCGACATTCGAATGTTTATCAAATGGTTACACGAACGGCACTATGTCTCTCTCGATTTCTCAAAGCACCTTGAAATAGCTAAACCCAAAGGCGCTAAGTTTGTAGAGAAAAGAGCAATGTATGAAACTGCGCATATATCCAAGATCTTTTCGAGCTATATATACGGCAACACGTTAAGAAATAGAGAAGCCCCTAAATCATATCATTTCTGGGCACCGTTGATTGCGCTTCACACAGGCATGAGAATTTCAGAGATTGCCTCTTTAGAGGTGCAAGACGTTTGTTATGAAGATGCTGTATTGGTGTTCTCTGTTAATGACGAATGGAAATCAGATGAACTGAAGAAAAGCCAATTTTCGAAATCAAAAAAGACTAAGGACTCCTCGCGTAAGATACCTGTTGCGGATGCCATATTAGACGCTGGCGTACTTGAGTTTATAGGAAAAAGAAAGTCTGGCTTACTCTTTTGCGACCTAAACCTGAGCGATACTAAGGGTTTGGGTAACACAATATCTAAATGGTACAACGAAGCCTTTGTTAAGTATGCCGGCATCCCGAAGCGAAACGATAAAAACACCCCGCTTGCATTTCATTCATTCAGGCACACATTCACTTCGCTATTAGATAAAACCACTATCGAAGGACAGCCTCTGCGGCGAAATGAGAGCTTTTATATCACGGGTCATAGTGACGACAGTGTTAGAACTCAAACGTACAATCACGGCAGTTACAGCGGTTTATTTATAAAAGCTTATATTGATGCTATCGACTTCGGTGTTGATTGGAGCGCAGTGTCCTACAAAAAGTTTCGAGAGCGTCGTAAAGCATAAAAACTAGTCATAGGTCCAGTTTCACCTTCAGCCGCAAACGGCTAATCTCTCTCAATTAAACATAGGGAGATTATTATGGAAAAACTGGACCTCATCAACGCATTGGACGAAATCGATTTAGTCCTTACTATCACAATATCCGCTTTCGACGCTGAGATAAATGAGCAACATTTACGTCTTGTGAAAGATAGCATTACCCTATCACAACAAAAGCTTACGGCTATACTTCAGCAACTAGAATTAATGAGTCAAAGGAGCTATTTAGTCAATACTTGTTTATGGCCCACGCTTGCAAGGTGAGACCAAGCTCCTCAAACATCGGGACAAGCTCTTCTTTTTCTGCCAAGTCGATAAGTTCACCTAGAATGGTCAAAGAAAACAAGCCTACTTTTTGCATTAATTGGAATACCTCATCATCGCTTAAATTCGGGGTAATATAATTTTCATCTCCAATTTGCCTAGCGGCATTCTGAATCCCCCCGTGAGTGAAGCTATGCATAAAATGTCGTAGCTCATCCCACATTTTTGAGAATATAGGGGGGTTACCAGTATGAGACTCGATTTCTCGAATCAAATCCCATGCACTCTTCCACTTATCCGTTTCTATGCATTTAGCAACTTGCTCATCGGTTGCGCAGCGATGTAACCATATTGCTCTAAAGGTTGTTTCAAACAGAGGGCGTAACAAAGCATACGAAGATGAATAATTCTTCTTTTGCGAAAGTAGTTGAATTGCATCGCAGTGATTTAGTGACACGAAAAGCATTGAAGAAACTAAACGGTTTCTTCTAGTGCCACTAACAGAACAAGATTCTGATAATGCCCATATCTTTTCAAGCTGCTCTCTAACATTAAATATGCATTCCATGCTGCCTACCCTTTGCCAATTTGACGTGTGCGCCTACAAGAGCGCTTTCTACGCTCTGCGATACAATGACCCACTTTGACTTACCGTACTCGCCGCATTCAAGCTTACAGCGCGATTAAAGCGGTTCTGCCTTGTGATGACCGGATAGCGATTCATATAACGCTCTTATTATGGACTTACTATAAGGATTCTTTGAAACCGTCGAATCTTTTTAAAGCCGTACCCACGGCACCTAAAACCTTATATCTAAGACTTTGTGTATAGTTAAAGTGTTGAGCCATCTCAACGCTTTTAGACTAACTACTTGAAGCAGTTTCTGTGTCGATATCAAAGCCATCGATAGCGGGTAGCACGAAGCTTTCGACATAGCTCAACAGTTTATCAAAATGTAGCTTATCACGAGTTCGTGGGTAGAGTTTTTCGGCAGCATGCTGAATCACAACACGCGCAGCTATCAATGTAGATTTGTGTTGTTGATTGGCCATGCCTTCCAATTTCCCAACCTCGCCTTGACGGAGAAATCGTGAAGCGTTTTCACGTAATGTGGTCATTTCAATGCTATTAATAAATTCTAAGGTCATCAGAGCAACCAGATAGCCATAGCTGAACTTTACATGTTGTCTATCTATGCCGTCTACCGTTTGTGTTAATACAGTCTTGTCTTCCTTGTCCGTTACAAGACGAAGCAGGTTGTAACTGTTGTCCAACCTCTTCAACTGTCTGGCATTACGCAAACCAAAGTGAGTCGCCCAGTAGTAAAGCGCAGCTTTTTGAGAATCACACAAGCCCGGAAAAATCTGCGATTTATAGGACGTCAACTTAGACTCTCCTTCTAGAATAAATGTAGCTACTTCACCTTCGGTCATTCCCTTACTATCGATAGATGAATCTACATCCTGTTTCTCCTCTTTCGGCGTGGTAGGAGCTCTACCTGTTTCTCCTGCCGTTGAGACCGGGGGGCTAACCTCTTGCTCTTTTTGCTCTTCACTTTCAGATAGATGAGTTAACCAACTTCGTTTGTCATTGCCTTTTTCTAACCATATGTCACTCAAAAAGTCGGTTAATGAATCATCGTCGCCATCACTCAGCACAATAGGCAGTTGAATCATTTTTGCCAGATAATCACGTGCGATTGCGCGAGCGTCCTGGAGCGTATGATACAGCTCAATATCTTTGTAATGTAGCGCCAAAGCCGCCAACGCAATGCGTTGATCTACTGCCACAATAACTGTTACGTGGGGTATATTTAGTACTAAACGTATCGCCTCAAAAGTTCTTACAATACCCTTTGGGCTGCAGCGGTCTAGGTCATCCACTACAAATAATAAACGTCGTGGATTCGTCACCTTTCTCACATGTTCCTGACACGACTCTTCCACGAATCCAAGGCGTAGCTTTGCCATTAAACGAATATCTTTTTGCATTTCAGTTATTTCACCGATATGCGATGCGTAGTTCGGCAACTTAATATAGGTCAAGAATTCTTTGGTCATAGGCTGGGAAATTAAATCCCGCAATTGTTTTGGTAGCTGCCACATGCTTACTAAAATTGCTATCAATGCACCGCTGGTAAGCGGCTTGGAAAAATCAGGTAGCTGATTTTGGCTAAGGCCATTCGACGCCAGCCATAATGACGCTATCACGAACAGCACAAACCAGCCGATTGACTGCAACACTTTGGTTAAGTGCTTTTTAACAGCAAAGCCAAATACAAGTCGCGCACGGCCGGTTATTTTCCAAAACATTTGTCGAAGGAGGGTCAAAGTCGATTTCGTAAACCTTGCATTAAAAGTATGCGCATCTCCAACAGGTTCTAACTTATCACAACTTGTAAGCGCTAAAATCACCTCGTGCACCATTGCCGCCTGACTACTTTTGGCGTGTTCATAGGTCCAAGCGTTAAATTCGCCAAACAAAAAGGGTTGTTGAGAGTCGCGAGACTTAAGCTCTTTCTTTAGCAATTCCAACAGCTGAGTTTTGCCACTCCCCCAATGTCCCATTAAACCTATAGTAAGCGGATGAATATGCTCTTCATTACACAAAATACTTGCCAGTCCTTTTATTAGTGCACCTCGATTTAAAGTGTCCCTATTGGCATTAACATCTTCTGCAGTTAATTTACTGACTGCCTGATACACGGTTTTTACGAACGTATTGTCTCTAACCATAGTTACGCTGCCAGTCTCAACCTCCTCATAAAGAAATAGCATTTGTACCAGCGCTTTCGCAGTTTCTGGACTCGAATGGGATATTTCACGGATAAGAGCTTCCACAGCAGGACGAAATTTATTCTCTTTGATAGCCTCTAGTGCACCCGGCACGCCCATTGACCATAGTGGGCTTTTTGAAACACTTTGAATCGAGACAGAACTTTCAGCTGCATCCAAATCCGCCATGAGTTCACTGATAATTGAGGTGAAAATGAAGATATCTTCGGTCCTAGTGTCGTCAGTGGGAACGGAGTAGCCTGCGACTTTTTCATCTATAGTGTTTTCGCCAGAGTTGATTACCATTTTAAAACTGAAGACTTCGAAGACATCTTTGAATGTAGCATCTAAAACCTTCGAGGCTGCTCTAGTGGGATTAGGGATAACTCTTAAAACGGCTCTGGCGTCGCCGCTTGCGTAAGCAATGTTAGAAACGTAAGCGGGTCGGTAATAGCCGCTTGCTGCCTCAGCTGCTTCTTTAGATGTTCTGGCGGCTCTAGCCGCGAGATTTTCTACTTGTTGCTTCTTAATAGGTAAGCTAACTGCCTGCAAATTAAAATGACTAGCGAAAAAGCTAGTCAATAAAAATCGAGCACGGTCGTCTTGATACTGGGGAGAACTATCCTTTTTTTCTTCATCGTTTATCAGTCTTTTAGCTCGTTGTTTAGATTCGGCTTGTTTACTTTCAACTTCTATCCAGAATTTGAAATGCCCTTCATCTCCAATCAATGGGAATGCACGTAACGCTAATCTTGCACCTAAGACTGAAGGCCATAGGTTGTCTTTTTCACACAAATTTTGCAGGCGTTCTTTAAGCCCGTCTATCGACCATTTTTTTCCGTTATCAGATGACGCCATGATTAAAATACGATCCGTTGTTTTCGACGTAGACTTGTCAAGTTTTGAATATACTTGTCTATTTAGTCAAAAGAATGACAATATTTCTATTCAATGGCAAGTGTCGATAATACCCGTTCGAACCGAATAAAAGTTGCAGTGCGGTGTAACGTGCATATTGATATTGAAGAAACGTGACACCGCAAATCAAATTAACAGAACTCGCTATCACTATCGCTTTATAATTCCGAATTAATCGCATCGAAACGATTCAGCTAATCGCATGGGCGCATATTGTAGATAGAATTTGATACACTGCGTCTGCGCCTCATTCAAAAGCTTTTGTGTATTTCTAGCGCCACTTTGCGCACTCCTACGAAAGCCGCGACGATACGTTGAAAAGCTTTCAGGCAGTCAAGCGAAACTGATATTTGGTTTCGTTACGAGAAAAAACGGTTGTTCCGCACTAAAGCCTAAGTATAAGGGTTGTTTATGAAGACAGCTTTTTTTAAGAAAGCATAGATACCAACGAACAGGCTTATACCTAGGACTTCGTTTACCTTACCCGACTGATTGAGGCAGTGCGGGCTGCTTTTAAATATGCTCCTCGTTTTCGCCCACCGGCAAGGGCAACTTTCAACTTAACAACCGTACCGTTGGGGAAACTCTTCGAGAGACGCTTTGTGACAAGATATGTTCATGACTCTTTCGAAAGGCTCTGCTTTTAACGTTTTAAGACGTTTCTTGTCACCTTCTTTAAAGATTATTGCTTCCACTGTCACCCTACCCTAATCACTCTTCACGTTTAGCTCTGTCTATCTGACTTTTGGTTTCATTACGTAAGAGAACACTACGGAACTACTTAATGCCCAAAACGGATAGCTATACTCTCTAGAGGGGCTTGTTTCTCTAGTGTTTAACTTTAACTCATAGAATTGAATGACCGCGGCTTCTTTATATAGGCGACTTTTTAAGTCGAAGCAACCGTCATAATGAAACGCTTAGAGCCCTGCATAACGCCTCTTACTGCACTTTTAAAGCTGTTGTTACAATTCCTATCGGTTTTCGCAGGGGCTCTCCTGATATGCTCCTGTCAGCGTCTAGCGGGGTATTTGGAGTAGCCAATGTAACACCCTGCTGCACATTCATGACCGTAGACGACATATTTAGCATTTGTAACAACTTCCGGAGTAAGGCTGTTAGCGAGATAGAATCTTACTTCCGTGTACATATTTAGAGTCCTTTCGTAATATGGACTTTGTCCCAAGTTAGTATGAATGCACCTTTAGGTCAATCTGGCTTGATGTTCCCTAGATGGCTTTATTAACTCTGGGGGTCGCTTTACCGCATTGATTGTCTCAATCAGGTGAGCTTCAAAATCGAACCCAACCGGAACGTCAACAATGTGAAAGCTTAATTTCTTAAACTCAGCTTCCAATGCCTTATACTGCCTATATCTCCATTCTCGCCTAACCCTATAATGCAGCAGTTTCGGACCAATCTTTGATTTGTTTTCACATCCTTCCACAATCGGAAAATTTAGACGCTTAGCCAAGTAGTCTGCGAGACCTAAGTCAATCTTTTTATATTTTCTAACTTTGCCCGTAGTTTCAATACATTTTGCTTTAAATTCGAATGAAACGCTCATAGCCGTATCTATCTTTCTCATTGAACTACGAAATTGTTTTTTTAAAAGGCCTCTTATATCTTGCTTAGATAAACTTGCACTACATTCGAGAAGCATGTGCGCATGAAGCGCACTGTATGTCTTACTATCGCCTTTTATCTCGAATTCTTTACCACACCTCTCTATCACAAAAAAACCGCGTGTACGATCACCCAGCGCCCTTCTTGTGAGCCTCGAGATTTGGCTCTTGAACTGCTTGAAGCGTTCAGCACTTTGTTGAACTTTTACACTTGTCTTTTCGTCAAAATTAATAACGATGTGGACTAGTACTGAGTTTCCTGTTTCCACTGACTCGTGCATTTCCTCAAACGTTAGTGTTAATTCTTCGTCATACTTGTAGTAAAACTTATTAGCCGACTTGAAGCTTTCACATGGAATGGTTCTCAACGTACTCAGGCTTCCACGTTTTGGGTTAGACGGCTCTCCCCTCATCTTCTTTCTAAACAAAGTTCTGTTAAAGGAGAGTTCTTTAAACTTTTTAAACTCTGCAAAACCCATCTTGCCATACACAATACTCTCTTCACTACGGTAATAAGTACCATATAATGGTGTAAGGTGTGCGCCATTGATTAGGGACAATACTGAATCGTAGGCCTGTTCTAGCCTGTAGAGTTTCTCTCCGACACTAAGAGACGACATTTTTTGCATTTAAACGCGCCCCCTTCTTATAGTTGATAATACACAAGCATAAGAGTTGGGAAGTGGCTCTATTGAGGGGGAAAACAGGAAAAAACCGGGGAAATATCTCATATTACCCTCTCTTTTCAGTAAGCCATTTCAGCACTTCGTCGCGCATATATCCAACGCGGCGCTTACTCATCTTAAATGACTTAGGAAATAAGGAGTCTCTCTCCAGACGGTATAAGGTCGATCGACTTAAGCTCGTTAAAGCAATTACCTGTTTTCGTGTAAGAAACAGGGGAAGTTGAAGATTGTTGTTAGCCATTTCATTCCTCTTTGAATCATTTTGAAACAAAAGGCTAAAACAGCCATCGGCACCAAGGTAGAGTTTATTCAGAACATCTCAAAACCCACAAAGTCAATTAATTCATATAGTTGCCAATCTCTTGCACTAAATACTTACTCTCTGTTTGTCTATAGACTCTCCATACATCATCATACCGAATGCGAGCCCCATCAAAGTCAATTACCTCTTCGTTACCGTTCTTAAAAGCCCCGAATTCATCGACCATTAGAGACCATAAAATCGGTTCATCAGTTAAGTTACTGTTTATTCTTCTTGGCAGACGACCATGCCGCAGAGTGAAAGTGAGAGCAGCAGACAGCACGGGCGATAAGTCTAAACTGTGTTTTTTCCGATTTTTTAATCTAACGTAAGAATTTGATATCGGTTTCACGCATTCCTTGTATCGCTTAACGAGCAACGCAAAAGCAGCGTCATATTCTGCGCGAGAAACGTATAAGTCATTTATATTCAGCTCTAAAGCGTAATGTGTACATAAAAAGACATTAACCCCTTGGCTAGACCCAAGTAGAATTTCGAGACATTCAGGACAACCTTTAGCTTTACCCTCTACAATTTTTTCTACGAGGCTGGAACTTAAAGGTAAGAAATCGTTTTGGGTGAGCGAACATTTTTTGCTATCCGATGAGTCGACATAATCAAGTACGCCGGTCTTCTGTTGAAGTGCTTCGACATCTATTTTTGAATTGAGAACTTCAAGGTATGACATCAATTCTCGTTCGTCTGATACCCCCTGTCTACTCTCCCATGCTTCCATGTATTGCAGCTCAATTCGATAATTCTTCTTGAGCGGTTGATATATGCCTATCAGCCCTGAACAGGAAGGTGAAAGCTCGTAAGCAATGTATTCACGCTCAGGAGCCACCAACTTATTAAACGGAATATTTTTCATCTTTCACTCTTCTTTAACAGGAGCGAAACCTACCACAAAGACAAAATTCAATGAAGTAACAAAACCAAACAAAATGCCCGCTTTTTAAAGCGATTTTGCTTACACTGTAAAACACACAACCACCGTTGTTGTTTTTTACACTGCAAAGGAGTATTGATGAAAAAGTACATCGCCTACTATCGCGTGAGCACAAAAGAGCAAGGTAGATCAGGTTTAGGCCTCGAAGCCCAACGACGGGATATCAAACTCTTCATTCAAAACAGTCCTGAGAACGCTCAAATCCTTGAAGAGTATACCGATATACATAGCGGTAGCGTATCAGAACGAGAGACTCTTACAGAGGCAATACAGAACTGTAGAGACCAAGGAGCCACATTACTGGTGTCAAAGCTTGATCGGTTGAGCCGTAAAGTGTCGTTTATCGCAAGATTAATGGAAGACAATATGCTTGAATTCAAAGTCGCAGCTATGCCGCATGCCGACAAGTTTCAACTCCATATTTATGCCGCTTTAGCTGAACAGGAAAGAGATTTCATAAGCCTGCGGACAAAAGCTGCTCTAGCTGAAAAAAAGCGTCTGGCGCTCGTCTAGGCGGACTAAGAGATATCACAAACGAAAGAAATCAAGCGCGTCGTAGGAAAGCTGACTTGAGCGCGAAAAGACTTTGGCCACTGATAAGCTCATTGATTAGCTCAGAAATGTCGCTCAGACGCATAGCTCTCACTCTCAATGAAATGGGCTTGAGAACCGATACAGGCGAAAGGTTTTACGCCCAAACTGTAAAAAACATTGTTTTAAGGAATAGTACAATAACAAAATAGCTCTACCATTGTGTAGCATTTCTCTAAAAAAAAGTGTATTTTTATTATTGATAACAACACCTTGAAATCAACAATAAGCTTTTTTGGAATGAAAGCTTTCACAAAAGCATTACAATAAAAAGGACTTTCTGATGAATGCCAAACTTTCCTCGTCTCTTCTGTGCATTGCTACTCTAGCTTTAAGTGGGTGTGCTGCAAAAAATTTCGTGCATAATTATAAAGGTCAACAAGAATTTCAGCGCGACAAATACAACTGCCAAGCAGAAGCCACTCAATATGCAGCAAATTTTGGTGCTGCCGGAAATCCGCTTATCATAGCTGACCAAATGGAAAGTTGTTTAGTAAACAAGTACGGATGGCGTCTAGCCGCATCGGAATAAATATAAAATCGCTCTACATCGCAGTAAACGGATGGCAACAATAAATCTCATGTTACTTTTTTCCAAGTTTTACGTGCTTGAGTCACACTACATTACTCCTTCCCTAGACTAAGTTAGTAGAGTTGAGACTATTTAAAAACAAACCTGACAGCTAAACATCAAGAAGAAGGTGCTGTCAGGTGGAGACTGAGCTAGTGTAGCTCAAGCCCCAAAGTGCTCTCGACTGCTTGTATTACTCTCTTTGTCTTCGCATAATTCTCCTTAAGCTCCCTAAAAGTTAAGTTCAAGGAGCCCTGCTTATGAACTACTGCGTGTCTAGCCTTCATTAAAGAGTCCCATGCAGCCATCTCGGGTGAATCTTTAATATCGGTGTGGAAAACATCTCTGAGAGTGGAGTCAAAGCTCTTCAAAGTATCGTTTATCTTTCTTAAATCGGGACTTCTGAACTTGCGAGATAGCATTGTTCTTATAAAATTAATCGCGCATTCATCACCGCACTTCTCAGCTCGCTTAACAAACGCGGACTCAAGATAATCTTCATACTCAGATACGATTAATACGACGAGACCTCCAACAAGGTATGTTTCAACTTCTTTATTTGTGATTTCGGTTAAATCCATTTCGGCGATATAAGCTGAACAAGTATTTAACGCGTTATCTATTTTATTAAAGTTCATACTTACGCCAAATATTGTTGAGCTAAACTCATCCTAAGCTCTACGATTGATTCATCAGCCGTAGCACCTCTAACACCTTTAACAAAAGACTCATCTTCTTTGAGCAGCTTAAATTGCTCATCTAGATTTGGAATAACATCTTTCTTCGCTATAGTTGTAAATACAGAGTCGTATACAGCAACGTTTAAGCCAGACCAAATGTGAAAAGGCTTATCACCGAGGTGCTCAACTACTAAATCACATGTTTCTTTAAATATAGCGCTCAAATGTTCCTTTTTGCCCGGCGATATATTCTGGTTTTCCCTCATAAAATTAGACATAAAATCTTTAATAGGCCTGGAGTAGTTTTCTCCGTTTTCGAAAAACGAAAAGAAACGGAGAATCAATTCAACATCTTTCTGGCGGCTATGAGGCTTGTCATTACCGAAAATTTTTCGCCAATTCGGGTATTGATTTAGCTCGCACAACATATCGTTGAAAGACCCGTGATAAACACAATTTCTAATCTCTTGGCCTACAAGCTGCGTTCCTCCCGTATTCAGCCTTTCGAATATATGGTAGACACTAGTATTTCCATTGGGTGTAATCTGCTTTATGACAAAAGCACGCAATACACTATCATTTAGTTTATTGAATGCTGCGATATCAGTCTCTTCTAATTCGTCATAGGTCTTATTATAGTACGGGCTTTTTTCGTTTAGACCGGTGAGTTTAAAGACTTTTCTCTTACCGTTTGAATCTGGCTCCCCAAAATAGCCATCCAAGAAATATACAATTGTCATCAATCTTTGCTGACCGTCAATGACGAGTTGCTCGTTTCTTTCATCGTCAATAAACAAAAAAATAGCCGGAACAGGAAGGCCGAGTAAAAAAGACTCTATCAACCTACTTGCTTGTTTGATATTCCATACATAATTCCGTTGAAAGCCGGGAACTATCATCGAACCCTTTTTATACTTTCTAACTAACCCTTCTAGAGTAAAGTCGGCTGGATATGTTATTACTTCATATGAGGCTGGAGTTGAATCCAAGTCCTGGTCTTCGCTCGTAATTTCTTCTAAGCCCTCATTATAATCTGTCATATTTACTACATTCCTTCTTTGAATATTTATCCTTTAAACACTTTCTCATATGAGTTTCTTTCGAACGCACCATATGCTCAGCAAACCTACCAATTGACAGAGAGTTCAAATTCACTCTCAGTGATGTTTGCTGTAAACCTATAGCCACTAGCTTTGAGTGCACTTAAAACAGTGCCTAAATTATCGAAAGAAACTTGCTCACTGTTAAATGATTCGCTAATGCCTGTACAACCGCTGCATGCTGCGTGCTCTATGAGGGAGGATAGAATAGATTTGAATTGATTAACGTCTAACGATTTAGTAAGACTTAGTTTTGCGGCGCTTGATGAGTCTAGAATTTCCATATTTGAGTTCCATATATCCATATAACTACTAATTTGCACTAAATCTCTAATATTGCAACCGTATATCAAGAAAAAGCATTGTTTGAACTTATCCGTATATCACGATTTGGTATCACGAACATCTCAGATTTACCCTTGTTTTTTCCTATAAGCGTTTGTAATGTATAAATTACTTATTTCCCTCTGAACTAGGTGGCACTTCCCGCCAGCCCACCAATTCATAAAGAAGGCGTACTCTACGCCTTTTTTTGTGCCTGAAATTCAATAAAAATTAGCGAAAAGCTCACCACCTTCCGACAAGTGTTCAAATATCACTCAAACCTTACACAAAACATCATTTAACTAAATAATAACATTATGTTTACATTGATTGATTTTGCGTTAAGTTATTTATCTGTCTTCGTTCGTCGATATTTACTCACGTAACACTCAATGTTGACGAACGTCTTATAAAAATAAACATAAAAAGAGAACGTACTATGGAAAAGTGTCCACTTTCATTTTTTAAACGAAAGCCACTTGCGCTTATGGTTGCAGTAACACTTGGCCTGTCAGGCCATGTCGCCCACGCACAGGAATCAACACCGAACACACCGCAAGCTGAGGCACAAACCGATGACGATCTCTTTGAACAAATTCTGATAACCGCATCAAAACGACAAACCGGACTGCAAGAAACGCCTATCGCTGTTACCGTCACTACTGGAGAGGATATAGCGCAAACGCAAGTATTGGATATACAAGACTTACAGGCTTTAGTTCCTACACTTCGCGTAACGCCGCTGCAACGCTCCTCCAATACCAATTTTTCAATTCGCGGATTTGGCAACGGTACAAATAACACAGGTATCGAACCTTCCGTGGGCGTTTTCATAGATGGCGTATATCGCTCTAGAGCTGCTGCACAAATTGGTGATTTGCCTCGCCTAGAACAAGTTGAAGTATTAAGCGGTCCGCAAAGCACATTGTTTGGTAAAAACGCCTCTGCGGGTGTTATTAACGTCAGAACAGCAGGCCCTTCGTTTATAGAAGCCGCCAAGGTAGAGTTAGGTGTTGGCAACTTCAATCAGCGCTTATTAAGGGGTTATTACACGAACGGAATTACCGAAGAGTTGGCGTTTAGTGTATCTGGCGGTATTAACAAACGAGACGGCTATACCGACAGTGTTGTTGGGCTTGATGATATGAATAACCGTGATAGATGGAATGTTCGTGGTCAGGCGCTTTACGAACCAACCGAAGATACACGAATCCGATTTATTGCAGATTACAGTGAAATTGATGAACGCTGTTGCACCGTGGCCGATGTTATCAATGGCCCAACGACAGCCGCTGTGCGGGCTCTCGGTGGAACCGTTCTTGATGTAGAAGACCAGTTTGAATTCAAATCAGCGCTTAACCAAAACTCTACTAATACAGTTGAAGATGGCGGTGTTTCTGTTCAGATAGACGTGGATTATGACTCTTTTACACTCACGTCAATTACAGCGTTTCGAAAAAATACGAGCAGCTACGATTCTGATGTAGATTACACCTCACTTGATATCCTTACCGAAACGGGTAACACCGATATAGAAACCTTTACCCAAGAATTTCGCTTAACCTCGACTGGCGATAACGAATTCGATTGGATGGTAGGCGGATTTTACTTCTCTGAAGAAGTGGATACAGGCGATGTACTTTACTATGGGGAAGGAACACGACCATTTTTCAACATTCTTGGTTTACAGCCACTTTTAGAGAGTGCTGAAGACGTATATGCTCAACCTCGCAACGCTTTTTTTAACGCGAGCAACTTTGTGGCCACAGACTTCCTGCAAGAAAACGATGCGTTTAGTCTATTTGCTACCGTTGATTATGATTTAAGTGACAAACTCACGGCAACGCTTGGCATTTCGTATACTGATGATGAAAAAGACGTGTCGGTGTCTCAAGTTCACAACGAAACACTGTCGGCGATTGATTTTGATACGGACCCCACCGTATTCGGCGTACCACTTGCTTTCATTCCCGATTTACAACCGTTTGTGCCTACCTTAAAAGGTGTTCAATTTTTGCCACCCCAGCTTATCTTTCCTAATGAGGTAGAGGGAGGGAATACAAACGACAGCAAAACCACATGGAACGTGCGCTTAGCCTATGAAGTTAATCGAAATTTCAACGTGTTTGCATCCGCTGCAACAGGTTTTAAAGCCTCTTCATGGAACCTATCTCGTGATACTCGTCCGTTTCCTAGCGATCAGCAAGCACTTGAAACAGCGAGTTTAACGCGAGCAAATCAAAGCTACGGTACACGCTATGCAGGAGCCGAGGAGTCTACGGTTTACGAGCTTGGTGTTAAGGCAAGATTTAAGCGGGGCGCATTTAACGTCACATTATTCGACCAAACTATTGAAGGATTTCAGTCGAGTATTTTCGTCGGTACGGGTTTTGTTCTGGCAAACGCAGGAGAACAGTCCACCAAAGGTGTAGAGTTTGACTCTACGTTCAACCTAACCGATGAACTGGTATTTTCCTTTGGCGGGACCATTCTCGACCCGGTTTACGATTCTTTTGAAGGAGCAAACGGCGTAGATGGCCCAGTGGATTTATCAGGAACACAGCCGGCGGGCATACATGAACGCAGCTTTGTTGCAGGGCTTACCTATAACTTTGAATTAGGTAACGGCATGTATGGATTCGTTCGCTCAGACTATCTTTATGAAAGTGAAGCACGACTTGTAGAAAACGTTCCCGCTGAACTTACTCGAGAAGTAGGCACGTTAAACGCAAGTGCAGGCCTAACTATGGATAACGGTTTAAGCTTTAAAGTGTGGGTTAGAAACTTGAACAATGATGAGTACTTCTTATCGGCCTTTCCACCACCAATTCAAGCCGGAAGCTACAATGCATACCCGAATCAGCCTCGTACATTCGGTGCAACCGTGTCTTATGAGTTTTAAGCTCTAACAAGCAAACATAAAGGCCCGCTCTGAAGTGTTTCAGCTTCTAAAGCGGGCTTTTTTTATTTTTATTAAGGCGCGCTTTAATTCAACAACGCACTAAGCTGCACTAAGCGCAAGCACGTCCCCTACCCGTCGATTTTGCTCGGTAAAGTGCTTTGTCAGCCTTTTCAATCAATTCAATGCAGCTCTTATCACAATTATCTGCTTGAGTAGCAATACCAATACTCACCGTTAACAGGCTTTCATGAGGCGATGCTTTGTGCTTAATACCCAACCCCTTAACATTCTTAACAATACGATTGGCTATGTCCTGCGCTCGAGAAAGGGTTGTAGAAGGCAGAATAACAGCAAACTCCTCACCGCCGTAGCGGGCGACTAGATCATCGGTACCCACACAACTGTCTGCTAGTGTCTGAGCGACTTTTTGAAGCACACTGTCACCGGCAACATGACCATATTGGTCGTTGTATAGTTTGAAAAAATCCACATCAATCAGCAAAAGAGAAAGTGCGTCTTGTTTTCGACAAGCTTGGGCTAAGTCTTTATCTAAAGTACTGTTGAACAGGCGTCTATTTGCTATGCCCGTTAATCCGTCAATATTGGCTAATTTTTGCAGTTGTCTATTAGCCTCAATCAGCTCCTGCTGCATAGTATGAATGGCTTTACGATTATAAATATTTTGCAGCGTATTGCCCAACATGTCACCAATTCGCTTTAAGTATTCTATATCTGAAGCACTCCACGTATAAGGGTTTCCGGTGATGTCACAACCTATAAAGCCGTGAGTTTTACCATCTGCCATAATTCGCGAGCACAAAATAGAACATATATTTTGTTTCTGAAATTCTTCACGTTCGGCAATCGCTGAGTCGGGAATGTTGCTCACGTCATCCACTTTAAATAGACCATTCTCAATATGACCTATTAAATACGGCATTTCCTTTGTTGGCATATTTTGTAATTCGTCAATGTAGGGGGCAACACCCGCGGCCACCCACTCGTGGGTATTAAACATCAAAGCTAAATCGTCTGAGAACTCAAAGAGATAACAGCGGTCAACATCACAAAACTCACCAAAGGCAGCGAGACTTTGCGCAATAATAACGTCCAAATCTTGTGCACTGGCATTAATGAGTTTTGAGGAAAATTTGGTGAGTAACTGGTTAAATTCAATATGCCGCTGTGCACCAGCGCTATCGTTTCCGTTATTAGCGGTCACTCGATTATTCGCATCAATGTGAAACACAAGCCATTGTGTGCCATTGTCGGTAATGGTTGAGCCACTAATAAAGCAGTGTAACGAGCGCTCAGGTGTTTGTAGGCGAACCCAGGTGCTTGCTACATCGCCTTTTTCTAATGCTTGATAAGGGCATTTCTCACCAGTAAGCTTATCGTTAGTAAGGGGGTCATAAAAACGAAAATCTGTGGGTTCACTGCCTTTTTTGCTATCAGGTGATATGCCGAAAAGTGAAAGAAACGCGGTATTTAAGTAATAGGTGCTATCACCTCTTTGCTTAAACATAAGCGGTGTGGGGAGCTGCTGAAGCAGTTCATTCCTTTTATTACCGTGCAATCTCAACCTCTCGTTACTTTGAGGCTTGTAAGCTCTTATTATTTAGAGGCTTCTAAGCTGTATATTTCGTTTACGTAACTTCAACCGGAAAGTAAACGCCAAGTGAGTTCAGGCTATAACATAAAAAAAACGAACGTATGGATAAACTGACCTTGCGCGCATCTAAAGTATAACAACACTTTCCTTTTTGTACCGTTTTTTCTGTACGACTAAACGTGTACGCGGTAGCAAGACTCAACTACGATAAACTAGAACGCTTGGAAGTTTTATTCAGATCAATCTTCAGCCGGTTTGGAAAAGGGCTGACGGAGCAGCGATAGCATGGTTGCGTTGTCTTTTGTGGGCGGTACATCACGCTGCCCTATTGGCAACTTATCGTCGCTTTCATGAGCACGGGGCTTAAAGCTATTAAATACCTTATCCCACCACGACACGCTAAAACCAAAATTGCTGTTAGATTCTTCTTTAGCTTGGCTATGGTGAATGCGGTGTAATCGTTGGGTGATTATGAGAGTCGACAATCTATCGTCCCACTTTTGAGGCAGTCGTATGTTGGCATGATTAAATAGCGCAAAACCATTTAATGCGACTTCAAAAATGACAATCGCTAGAATAGGAACGCCAAACGCGACTACAGCAGCAGTTTTTACACCTAAGCTGATTACTATTTCTATTGGATGAAAACGTAAACCTGTGGTGGTGTCTACATGGCTATCGGCGTGATGCATTTTATGAATGCGCCACAGCAATGGAATGGTATGAAACAACCTGTGCTGCCAATAAATAACCACGTCCAGTAGCAATACCCCCACCACAACGACTACTGCACTGACTAGCGTACTATCTGATTCAAACAGGATATTGAATAGGCCGTAGCCTTTTTCGCTAGCCCACAACGACACCCCTACCAATGAAGCAGGCACAAGCAGCCGAGAAACCACTGCACCAAAGACAACCATAGACAGATTGCCTACCCACCGCTCTTTGCGAGATAATGTTGATTTGCGCGCAGGTAAAAACGCCTCTAGCATCGCCATGATGAAGAAAACCGAAATAAACACGGAAAGTCGGATTACTGATGTAGTGTCCATTCACCCTACTCTTCTTATTGCTAGTTTAATTACTGGTTTGATTTCTGACTACTCGCGTTAGACTGCTCTACTCGTTTAAGTGTAGCAAAGCCGCCGCTTACTCTTGTCACTATGGTAACGAGACAGGCCGCTGCAAAACAGTAAGCCATAATAGGAAAGTGATTAGGCCAAATGCAAAACGCTAAAAAGACAGCTATTGTCTCGGTACCTTCAGTTAGCCCTTGCATGTAATAAAAGCTTTTATTCGCAAACTGTGGGCGGTCGATATTGAATTTCTCTGCCGCTACTGCGAATGCAAGAAAACTGCTTCCGGTACCAATAAAAGTAGCCAACAATACCACGGCAGGTATCCCCCACTCACTGGGGTTAGCAATGCCAAACGCTAATGGAATTGAAGCATAGAATAGAAAATCTAAGCAAATATCTAAATAGCCACCAGCACTGCTACTGTTTTTTTGATATCGAGCAAGCTCGCCGTCGATACCATCACACACTCTATTGAGGATGATGAAGCCAAGGGCTCCATACCACCAGTTAAGAATTATTAAAGGCACTGCCATCAACCCGACGACAAACCCTAAGAGAGTGACGTGATTAGGCGTTACAGAGTGCTTATCTAACCCAACAACTATAGGCTTTAAAAGCGTTTTAATAAACGGAGTTACCTTGGCATCTAACATGATGATAGCTCAATGGTTTGACCACCCGCTGACACAGCATCGGCATTGTCATGAGTAACGAGTAGTGCGGGTATATTGCGCTCGCGCAACTGCGTGAATGTCCATTCCCTAATTTGTTGTCTAAGCGCTGTGTCTAATTTACTAAAGGGCTCATCAAGTAATACCGCTTGCGGCTCTGCAGCTAACGTACGCAACAGAGAAATACGACTTTGCTGACCACCAGACAATGTGGTTACCACTCTATGTTGCATTCCATCTAACTCAACAGCGTGAAGCAGCTTCGCCACAGCGTCTCGTTTTTTGCTTTTTGTTTGATACTTAGCACTAGGCATAGCAAACATAATATTCTGCTCTACCGTCATGTGCTCAAACAACAATGCATCTTGAAACATAACGCCAACACCGCGCCGATGTGGTGGCTTGTTAGCTAGATTCGTTCCATCTATTGAGATGGAACCCGAAAACGAAAAAGGCGAGTTAAGATGCCCTGCTATTGCCTGCAGCAGCGTTGACTTACCCGACCCACTTGGCCCCATAACCGTTAAAATTTCACCCTCTTCAACGGTGACATCAAGGGAAAGTAGTAAAGCGCTCCCTTTAAATATTTCAAGCTCTTTGAGTGTCAGTGCCATTTACGCTCTCTTTTCTGTTAGATAGATCATACGCTTCTTACACTTTTACCTGTGCTGGATTCATTTGTACTTATTTTGGTTGTGCTCGGTTTGAAGAGTATGTTCGATAACCACCACGCTAAACCAAACCCACACAATGGCATAACAGCTTGAATAACCACATAGGCTGCACTTAATCTTGCGCTGCTTCCCGCAGCTAACGCCACTGCCTCTGTGGTAACTGTAGAAATTGCCCCGCCAGTGGTGAGTAACGTAGGAAGGTACTGGCTGAAGCTAATTGCCAGCCCTAAAGCAAAGGCAACCAGAATGGGCCCAATGAGCAGAGGAAGTTTTACTAAAAAGAACACACCCATTGGTGATTTGCCAAGGCTTAGCGCCACCATTACATAACGGTTATCAAACTTTCGGTACGCTACAGCCAGTGATAGGTACACATAAGGGATCACATAAACCATGTGCGCCACATACACATGAAACCAAATGGCATCCTTTAAAATAAGCTGCTGGAACCACACTAAGCCATACAAAAAGGCTACCCCAGGCACCAGCAAAGGTAAAAATAAGGCGGTAGGAAGTAGCAGAGAAGCCCGTGTCTTTCCTGCATTCAATGGTTCGCTCTCAAGAGTAAGTAACACTAATACTAATGCACTGAAGCTTACGCAAACACCTAATAACAAGGTATTCGATAAGGGCGTTAACACCGCGTCGAGCACAGTGTTCCAGTGAAGCATGGTGACGTCAGTCGGTATAATGTTAGGAAACGTCCACTGCTTCGCAAACGAGAACGCAACCAGTGTGTAAACCGCACTCACTACTAGCACCACGTACACGAACAATAGTAAGTAAGCTGTGGCGCTAATTGCTTTATCGGTAGCATGTCGCTTCCCGCGCTGCAGCCATTTTTTACCACCAAAGGTGAAAGCCTTCTCAATTGCCAACATCACAATAACTGCAAACACAGCGATACCCACCTGCACAACCGCTGCAGCAGAAGCCTGCAAACGCATAGATAAATCAATATTATTAAACCAATGCAGCACGGCTACGGCTAGGGTACTGGGATCATTAGGCCCAAGTATAAGTGGAATTTCTACATTTGAAACCGCAAAAACCAATACAGCTAAAAGGGGCAGTCGTATTTGTGGAAACACTATTGGCAGCACTAATTTGAAGAAAATAGCGATAGGTGAGTATCCAAGAGCGGTACCTGCTTTAAAGTAACCGTTGATTTTCTCGTGTATTAACGGCTGCGACATCACACTTATTGCCATAAGAAGAACGAAGGGAATTTCTTTTAACACTAGCGCTAATATAATGCTGATGCCGTAACTATCGAAAAGAAAAATACCTTCATTTGCAGAGGCAATGGAATTGCTATCAAACGTAAAAAGCCGGGCAAAGAACCCCGATGGACTCAGTAAAAATACTAGGGCTATTGCTGCACCGGCGTGTGGCAGTACCAAAAAAGGGCTTAGCACTATCTGTAATCGAGAGAGCATTTGCGAGCGATAAAATACAGACAGCAACACAAACGCAAATAGCGCTGCAATCACTGTCGCAACTAAGCCGGTGAAAAGCGAAAGCCACATCATGGTGTGAATGCCTGCCACATCAAATAATGCGACGAAAACGCGAAAATCAAATTGAGTAGCGCCAATGGCCGGAAAGTAACCCATGGCAGGTAAGAAAACCCCAACAACGCCAGCCAACACCGGAATAATCAGTAAGCAAAGTAATAACCACTTCGCCCAAACGGTAATGCGATTGAAATGGCCTTGCGCCAAGCTTCGGTTTCTATTCTTATACAGAGGCTTAGATAGAAGCTTAGATTGAGGCCCAGATCGAGGCCTAGATCGAGAGCTTAAATTAGACATCAGTATCTCGCACCGTATCGCTCTTCCCAGGCCTGTCTCAGTGCATCGGTCCAGCTTGCGTGAGGCTCTGCGTACAGAGGCGTTGACTGAGACTTATCAAGTGCTGAAGGATGAGACTGCTGGGTTTCAAACATGCTTTTTTGCGATGCGGATAACACGTTAGTATCAAGTACGGTGTCGTCTCCCCATACCTGTAAACGTTGTTTTTTTGCTTGAGCTTCGGGGGATAAAAGAAAATCGACTACCGTTTTTGCCGCCGCTTGATTAGGCGAATTAAACGTTAGCCCGATAAAATGCACATTTGCCAGACTACCGTCTGACATGGCAAAAGTACGCACATCTTGTGGTAAATCAAACCGTTCTACCGCACTTGGTATTTCTGCAGCGGTAAACGAAAAGGCCAACGAAAGTTCACCGCTGCCAATTAATCGCTGTAGCTGAGATGCTTGTCGTACCATGTATTCGCCATTACGCCACATTGTGGGATGCAGCGCATCAAGGTACGTCCATAACGAAGGAGTAATCTTCTCTAGGGCGTTTTGAGTAACGGGTTTATAAAATAGTGATTGGTTTGACGAATTAAGAGCAATAGCAGCGTACTTGATGAAGCTTATACCTAAATAGTCTGTTACCACTGGATAGGTAAACCGACCAGGCTGCTGCTGACTAAACTGCAAAAGGGCACGGAGAGTCTGGGGTACTGGCTCATTCAATGAATCAAAGTGCGATTTGCGGTAGTAAAACACCATAGATGCTTTACCCCACGGCGCTTCCATTCCTAATGTTGGCTCACCAAAATCTGTCACCATTGCTAAGTTACTATCTGGATTTGTTAACGAAAAGTTTGCAATATCACCCACCCATCCCTTTGCCAACAACGCATTCTTTTTCATAGCAGCGAAATTTTCACCGTTGATCCAAATGAGATCGACACTGCCATTATGTAAGTTACCCGCAGCTTTTTCTGCTAATACCCTTGAAACTGCGTCGCTGGTATCGGCAAGCTTCACGTGCTTTAACGCAATGCCGTGCTTGCGCTCAACCCTATCGGCAACCCACTTGAGGTAACTATTTACCTGCGCACTGCCGCCCCATGCGTGAAATCGCACAACGGGGTTGGGATCAGTTTTGGGATTAGTCTTGGGACTAGCCTTGAAATTAGTGTTCGCACTAGTATTTGGATTAGCACCTGTGCCAGCAATAGCATTGTCACTGCCATTTACTGACGAACCGGCATAAGCACTACCTGCGATAATTAATATCGTTAGGCATGCTAACCGGACGCAAGCCATGATTGCATCACAAGTGTTTTTTGCGCTGCACACAGGAAAAAAAACGCACGTCCTTCTCATTATGACTAATTTTTCACTGCCGCTTTTGTATCGTTCAACGACCAGTCGTATTCTAGGTAATCAACATCAGCTTTACCGCTCTTAATCAAATCGACTTGAGCACTGCTTAACGCCATCGCGTCTTTATATAAAAGGATAAACTCAGACACCGAATTAGTATCCTTCCAGTTTTTTTCAAAATCGCCTTCATACCATGAGAAAATTTTTGATAAATAGAGTGTCTCGTTTTCTATCTTGTTGCGGGAGCTATCGCTTAAAAAACGCTTCGTTTGCATATCGAGCTGAGCGTCTAATCGCTCGCCCACATAGGCCTCTTCTCGTAACGCTGGGCAGCCAACGCTTGCACAGTTAACCGCAAAGTGAATACGTGGCTCGCTATATTTATTGTCCCCTCTTATTAAATTATGCTCTATATCGTCAAGGGAGCGGGATTTACCGAGAAGCGGGGCTATCTCTTTGTCCCAAGGAGAGGAAAAAAAGCTGCCTAAGTCTCGAATAGACTCAAGTTCAGGGTATTCGGTAAGAATAAAATCGATGGTATAGGCGTTATACGCATTAATAAGAAATGCTAGCTGCGTATTTTGATCCCACGAGTCGAATGTACGCGGCGGCACTGCGGCGAGTTGGTCAAGGTAACTGCTTAGCTGGCTGTGATCACGCTTAAACCCTTTATAGTCAACTTGAGTGTTGGCTCCACCGTCGATAGTCACCACATGTTTATCGAGTAGTGCATTGTATTTCTCATGTAATTTGCTGTCTGCCAGTGCGTTTAGCGAAATCACAGATAACGCGCAGCCGATAGCTGCGCCTGCGCTTATTCTTTTGAGCATTTTCATCAGTGCATTTTCACGCATTTTTTTAGGTGCCCTTCTAGTTGCTAGATTAGGTGCTAGTTTAGGTGCTTGTTCAGGTGAAGTAGCGCAAAAATCACTCTCAGCGGTAGGTGAGAATATACCGAACTTCACGTTACTCAATTGCATTATTAGCCCCTGCGCCATGTGTGAAACTTCTCTACAAAGCTTAATAGCTTTTCAGGTTGATTCGCGCGCTTCCAATTACCGGCAGCGTACTTAGCGCCCTCAGCCCACGTTGGATAGGTATGAATGGTGCCTAAAATTTTGTTAAGTCCCAACCCATGCTTCATGGCAATAACAAACTCTGCCAGCAAGTCTCCAGCGTGTTCTGACACCACTGTTACCCCTAAAATTTTGTCTTTGCCAGGGGGCGTGAGCACCTTGATAAATCCTTTACGGGCGCTTTCTGTCACTGCTCTGTCTAGTTCCGCAAACTCGTATCGCGTCACTTCTACGTCAATATCTCGCTCGACCGCGTCTCGTTCACTTAAACCCACTCTCGCTACTTCAGGGTCGATGAACGTCGTCCAAGGAATTACGCTGTAATCCACTTTGAATTTTTTAAACGTTCCAAATAACGCATTTACCGCTGCAAACCACGCTTGATGCGCTGCAACATGGGTAAATTGATACGGCCCCACTACGTCTCCTGCAGCATAAATGTTCGGCATGAGTGTTTGCAGGTAATCATCGGTTTCAATCGTTCTGTCAAACTGAATGCCCAGCTTTTCAAGACCAAAGCCATTAAGACGCGCTTTACGCCCTACTGCAATAATAACTTCGTCATAGGCAACGTCGATTTCATTGCCATCTTTAGCAACCACTAGCACTTTGTCATCACCACGGGTTTCAAATCGCAATGCATCGTGCTGTGTTAGTACGTTAACGTTACTTTCAGTGAGCACCGATTCCACATAGTCGGCCACATCCGTATCTTCGCGCCCCATTAAACGCGGAGCACGCTCTACCTGAGTCACCTCACTGCCCAACCGGGCAAAGGCCTGCGCAAGTTCGCAACCAATAGGGCCGCCACCTAGCACTATTAACCTTTTAGGAGCATCGTCTAATTCGGCAAATTTCGTCCAAAGGGTGTCGGAAGTAACGTATCCACTTTCCTCGATACCAGGAAGCTCCGGGATAAACGGGCTAGCGCCAGTGGCAACAACAATATTCTTGGTGGTTAGGCGCTTTACTTCGCCTTCATTGGTTCTAATTTCTACGGTCCAGGGGTCGATAATGGTCGCATAGCCTTTTACCACATCCACACCTAGGTTTGTGTAGCGCTCTACGCTATCGTTAGGGGCGATGGTTGCTATAACTTCATGCACCCTTTTCATTACTTTTTTAAACGACATAGACGGTGAAACTGGATTTAGCCCGTAATCATCGGCATGGCGCATTTGTTTAGCGACTTTGGCCGTTTTTATTATTGCCTTACTTGGCACACAGCCATAGTTAAGGCAATCCCCACCCATCTCGCCCGCTTCGATAAGCGTTACTTTCGCTTTAACCGCTGCAGCAATGTAGCTAGTTACTAGGCCGCCAGCGCCTGCACCGATAACCACTAAGTTTCTGTCGAAGGTTTTAGGTTTGTTATAGCCTTTGTAAACGCGCCGACGGTTAACAAGGGCCACAATCCCTTTCGCAATCCAAGGAAATATACCCAGTAAAACAAAAGAGAGAAGTAGCTCAGGGGATAAAATGCCCGAAAGGCTATCAATCTGCGCTAACTGGGTGCCAGCATTAACGTAAACAACCGTGCCGGCAAGCATGCCTACTTGGCTTACCCAGTAGAATGTCCAGGTTTTGATAGACGTTAAGCCCATCAATAAATTGATTAAAAAGAATGGAAATACCGGCACTAGCCTAAGGGTAAATAAATAGAATGGCCCTTGCTTTTCAACGCCTTCATCAATCTTCTTCAGCTTCTCTTTAAACTTATTACGTACCGTGTCTCGCAAAATAAACCGGGCGACTAAAAAGGCCAATGTTGCGCCTAAACTAGACGCAAAGGACACAATAATTAGGCCTTGGAACAGGCCAAATAAGGCGCCAGCGGCTAACGTAAGAATAGCCGCTCCAGGTAACGACAGCGCCGTTACCGCCACATAAATTGCAAAGAAAATCGCGACGCTTAACACCGGGTTTTCAGATATTTGAGTTTTGAACGTATCTAGCGAGCCTTTCATTCCCTCTAGCGTCAAATACGTGTTTAGGTCAAAATAGAAAAACCCAACGACAGAAGCTGCAATGACGGCGAGCAACGCGATTTTCTTAAACATTTTTATTCCTTATGTGCGCTTAAAACGCATACTGCATAGTTAACTGAACATGACGAGGTACATTAGGCATAACAAGCGTTGCACCAAAAAAGCCGCCTTCAAACAGTGGTTGCCAATTGTCCTGGTCAGTCACATTAATAACGTCTGCACGAACGCGTAATTGTTCATTAATGCGATAGTCTGCATTTAAGTCAAGGGAATACTGGTCGCGTATGTTTACCGTTTGCAAAAAATCTAATGGAAACGACTTGGTGTAAAGAGCGCTAGCGCCTACTGCGAAGTCATCGGTTAACTGCCAGCCTGTATTCAACGACACCATTTGACGAGGAATACCCTGCACTCGACTATCCGAAGGGGCAAACGCCGTAAACGATGGAGAGCCAACGCCTGTACCGTTAACAATATCGGGGCGGCTGTTATCGAAGGCATCAATCACTTGTGACGTTCCTTGGAAAGCTGCAGAGTCATCAAAGCGCGCGTCTAAGTAGCTATACGCTGCGTTTACCCACACATCATTGTGTTGATAAAACACTTGAAACTCTGCACCTTGGGTTTTAACTCCGCTATTGCTGCCATCGCGGTTTCGCAAACTACGGGTTTGGTCAAACACCGATGCCTCTGCGTACCACTCGCTGTTAGGTGAATATTTTACACCCACTTCATACAGCGTATTTTCAGTAGCAAAATTCAGCGGGTTAATCTCGTTATCTCCGCCCAGTACCGTACCCCCTCCCATGCTATTGGAGGTGGCATCGTTTTCGGAAAATGCAGCGTAAAGATTAATCGCGTTGGTAAGCTTGTAAACTGCACTTAACTGATAGCTACTTAAGGTATCGCTGTAGGTATCAGAGGCTGCTTCAACACCCTCTGGCGATAACGGGTCTCGGGCCTCAACGTCGTAGTAATCAATTCGCACACCGGCAATAGTGGTTAAATCATCGGTCCACTTTGATTGCTGCTGCACCGCTACGCCGGTTTGCCAGGTGGAAGAGTCTGTGGTGTCAGATAAATTGAAATCTCCAGCCCCGTCACCGTTTAGGTCGTATTGGGCACCCGGAGAGACAAATACGCCTGGGCGCAACTGCACTAAACGGGCTTTTTGTGCATCAGTAAGGGGAATTACGCGGTTTGAAAGCGGGCCTGTTAAATCGATAGGGTTATCGGCTTCAGTGGTAAATTGGCTGTAGCCCAACACATCGTTGTAGCGAATTGATACTCCAACCGTTGTGGTTTGCGAGTCAGACCACTGATAATCAACCTCAGTTCTATTTTCAAAGGTATCAGCACCATCAATTATTTCGACGAAGCTGTTTTGCGCCACTTCTTCGCGCTCTAAATATTGATAATACGATAAGTTACGAATAGTGATGTTGTCAGCGTATTGGTAGTTGATACTGCTGCGCACCACGGTAGTGGTTGCACCATTAATATCATCAGGGTTGGTAAATACACGATTACGTGGAATCACTACCTCACCGGTGGGTGAAATTATTGCGCCCGCACCAGGTACCGTGCTGCCATTAGGCTGAACACCCTGACCGGTAATGTACAAGCCATCATCGATTAACGATTGAGTGGGTCTATTAATACCCGCATTGTCCGGATAATCGGTGTCGTAATATTCAGCACTAATATCCCAAGTGAGTGCATCACTTGGAGTGTAGCGGTACGCAGCGAAGAGATTAACGCTGTCTCGCTCTGCAAAATCGTAAAAGCTGCCGTGATCGAGGTATTCTGCGCTTATGCGAAAGCCGCTTTTGCCCTCTTCAATCGCCGTACTAACATCGACCTGCCCAGAGTATTGCTCCCAACGACCGGCGCGAAGTGTCACCTTACCTTGCGTTCCTTGTGTTGAGGCGGCTTTAGTTTGCAAATTTACAAATCCGCCGTTTCGCTGGGTACTACCAAATAATACAAGAGACGGGCCTTTTACCACGTCGACTTGTTCTACGCCATTGAAAGACAGCGGAAGTCCGAAACCATTGTTACCGGCCTGGCGACGAATACCGTCTTGGAACAATTCACCTAGCTGGCCTCTTATGCTTGGTAAGCTTGGTGTACCAAAACCACTTGATGCATAGGCATTGGGAGCAGCTTTGACAATGTCGTGTAAATCATTAATGTTAAATGCTTCTAGTGCCTCGCTAGACAAGGATGTGACTGAACGAGGTGTTTCTGCCGCCGACATTCCGGCGCCAAAGATACCTTTTAACTGATTGTCACCTGGATTTAAATTGCCAAGTGAAGACACATTTCCTTTCACTTCGACAACTTCAATATCCCGTTCTTGGGTTTGTTGTGCTTGCACGCCTTGGCTTACTGCAAGAGCCAAGGTACTGATGGCGAGGCCTACTAGGTTATTCATGTATGTTTCCGTTTTTTAATATTATGTGACAAGACCGATACGCTATTAAAAAAATTTCAGCGCATTTTTTATTTTTTGAAATTTTTAATTCTCCAACCCGTTCTTTATTAATCACATTTATCTCATAACCAATTGGAGACCTTTATGGGTCAATCAGCTACACATTCACACCTTTCTGCACAATCAGATGTTATTACTACTCGACTACCTTGGGCGTTACTGGCACTGCGCGTCACTGTGTTTATCGTGATGTTCGTTTGGACACTCGATAAATTTGTAAACCCTGCCCACGGCATGGCTATCTTTGAAAAGTTCTACGGTATTGGCGGTGTGCCAGAAATGGCAGTATACATTATGGGCCTATTTCAGCTTGCGCTTGTTTTTGCTTTTCTTGGCGGCGTGGCTAAGCGATATACCTATGGACTTATCTTCTTACTTCACGGAGGCTCAACGCTGTCCTCATTCCCGCAATATATTGATGCGTTCAGTCATTTGCTCTTTTTTGCCGCTTGGCCAATGTGGGGCGCGTGCTTTGCTCTGTATATTCTTCGCGAAGCAGACACTAAGTTCACTCTTTCTAAAAAGTAGCCATAAACACTGAAACGCCAATACAGTAAGCTAGCCCACAGTGACAAATGCTGGGCTAGCATGCTTGGCTAAATACTAAGTCTGTATTCTGAGCTAACAATCCGAGTCAGCATTGTTAACTCAATAGACGAGCTAACGCGCTACTTGGCAGCAGCATATAGCTGCTGCCATTCATTTTCTGTTACTGGCATCACCGATAAACGCCCGCCTTTGGTTACCAAGGGTATTTCTGTAATATTTGGCATCGCTTTTATTTCACAAAGAGGAAGCACACGGTTAAACGACTCTACGTGTTTTACGTCTACGCAATACCACCTAGGCTTGTCAGTGGTTGCCTTAATATCGTAGTAATTGGACTCGGGGTTGAATTGACTAACATCTGGATAGCCTGCTTTCACAACTTCGGCCACTCCTGCGATACCCACCGTTTTGCAACTCGAGTGGTAAATAAACACTAAGTCGCCAACCTTTATACTGTCGCGAAGAAAGTTTCTCGCTTGATAGTTTCTCACGCCATCCCAGGGTTCAGTTTGGTTCGGCCGTTGTGCTAAATCATCAATAGAAAAAGCGTCGGGTTCAGTTTTAAACAACCAATAAGCCATAGCGGTATCTTCATTTTTATTATTCACATTCGCTTAAGTATACAAAGGGCGCTTATTTAATGACAGCGCTATACCCCCACCGCAGCAACACTGCTATAATTACGGCCCATTTCTGAAAATTTGCCTAGCGCCAACACGCCCAAGCTTTTCAGGCAAACTCTGTTTTTTTATATGTGATCATTATGCAAGCCACCATTAAAGCCGACCGCAGTCTGTTTTCTTACCCTAAATATTGGCCCCACTGCCTCGGCACAGCGCCGTTTCTTCCTATGTCAAAGGAGGAGATGGATGCATTAGGTTGGGATAGCTGCGATGTTATTTTGGTGACCGGCGACGCCTATGTAGACCACCCAAGTTTTGGTATGGCGGTAATAGGTCGTGTGTTAGAAGCTCACGGTTTTCGCGTAGGTATCATTGCTCAACCAGATTGGAAGAGCAAAGACGACTTTATGAAGCTTGGCAAACCTAATCTCTATTTTGGTGTGACTGCCGGCAACATGGACTCCATGATTAACCGCTACACGTCAGACAAAAAGCTACGTCATGACGATGCCTATACGCCGGGCAACGTAGGTGGTAAGCGTCCAGATAGAGCGGTAACGGTGTATGCACAGCGTTGTCGTGAAGCGTTTAAGGGCGTGCCCGTTATTGCTGGCGGTATTGAAGCCAGTTTGCGCCGCATTGCTCACTACGATTACTGGAGCGAGAAAGTTCGCCGTTCGGTATTATTCGATTCAAAAGCCGATATGCTTTTCTTTGGTAATGCAGAGCGTCCATTGGTTGAAGTCACGCACCGTTTAGCAGCGGGTGAAAATATAGCAGACATACGCGATATTCGCGGCACCGCAATTATTGTGAAAGAGGCGTTGCCCGAGTGGCAAGGTGTAGACTCCACATCCCTTGACCGTCCTGGCAAAATAGACCCTATTCCAAGCCCATACATTATGGAGCCGGAATGTGATTCTGAGGAAAAAAATAGCAAAAGTAGCGAAGCGCCCGACGCAGCGCCCATTGTTATTCAGCCACCTCAAAAAGAGAAAGAAAAGCGTAAACCTTGGGAAAATGTGTACGTTAAACTTCCTGCTTATGAAACGGTAAAAGATAACAAAACGCTTTACGCCCACACATCGCGAATTTTGCATCAAGAAACAAACCCAGGCTGCGCACGAGCACTTATGCAGCGCCACGGCGACCGGCATATTTGGATAAATCCACCAGCGATGCCCCTTGAAACTGAAGAAATGGATGCTGTGTTTGATTTGCCGTATCAGCGCATACCTCATCCGGTTTATGGTGATGCGAAAATTCCAGCCTACGACATGATCCGCTTCAGCATCAATATTATGCGAGGCTGTTACGGTGGCTGTACGTTCTGTTCTATTACCGAGCACGAAGGCCGTATTATTCAAAGTCGCTCTGAAGATTCTATCATCAGAGAGATAGAGCAAATTCGCGATACTGTACCCGGCTTTACCGGCGTCATTTCTGATTTGGGCGGCCCTACGGCCAACATGTATCGCTTACGCTGTAAGAGTCCTAAAGCGGAAGCAACCTGTCGTCGCCCATCTTGTGTATACCCCAGCATCTGTGCCCACATGGACACCGATCATAAGCCGACGATAGACCTATATCGCCGAGCGCGTAACTTACCGGGAATAAAGAAAATTCTTATTGCTTCGGGCGTTCGTTACGACCTAGCCATTGAAGATCCTGAATATGTTAAGGAGTTGGCCTTACACCATGTGGGTGGCTATTTAAAAATTGCCCCTGAACACACAGAAGATGGCCCGCTTTCGAAAATGATGAAGCCTGGCATGGGCACCTACGATCGCTTTAAAGAGCTATTTGATAAATATTCTGAAGAAGCAGGCAAAAAGCAGTACTTAATTCCGTATTTTATTGCCTCTCATCCAGGCACCACTGATGAAGACATGCTGAGTCTTGCTATATGGCTTAAAGAAAATAAGTTTAAACTAGACCAAGTGCAAAACTTTTACCCCTCGCCCATGGCCACAGCAACCACCATGTACCACACAGAGGTAAACTCTCTTCGTAAAGTCACAAAAGACAGTGAAGAAGTGCCATCAGCAAAAGGTGAAATTCATCGTCGTCTGCACAAGGCTATGCTGCGTTATCACGACCCTAAAAACTTTGCGCAAATTCGCAAAGCGTTGGTTAATATGGGCAGAGAAGATCTTATTGGTCGCGGTCCTCAGCACTTAGTGCCACCTGAAACCGCCGATGAAAAGCGTCAAAAAGCGCAACGTGGGCGCAAAGGTGAGAGAGCGTTGACTAAGCACACCGGCTTACCTCCGTCATTCCAGCGTAAAAGCAATGGCAAGGCCGGTGGTAAAAGCAACACCCAGAACATCAAATCAGGAGGCCGTCAGGAGCAAAGCTCTGGTTCAAATAGGAGCGGAGGCAAAGGCGGATTTAGCGGCAACCAGGCTGTCAACGTTGGCAACAAGTCACACAGACCTAAAGCCCAGCGGTCTAGATAAGCGCGGTCTAAATAAACGAAAGAGATCGCCATAAAAAAAAGCAGTGTTAATCACAAGCTTAAAAAAACTAAAAAAGGGCCTTTTGATAACTAAAAGGCCCTTTTTGTCTTCAAGAATGCGCATACCGCAATTCGCGTATCATAACTAGAGTGAACTATCGTTTCGCTGCCACACAATCAACTCCGTCAAGCAACATCTCTTCATTGTTCTGTTCGTTACGGATAAAGCATTCATCACCGCGTTTTAGCAACGTAAAAACAAATGCTGCGTTACCGTGCCTGCCGTCAAGAGGCAAACCTCGCTTATCCACTATGCCCTTACGCTCGATACTTAAGGTAGACGACACAGTAAACGCAGTATCTGCAAGGGTGATATCCATGCCGCCAAACCACTGACCAATCGCCGTTTCGATAACAGCCACGCTATCTATCTCAGCTCGCGAGGTCGCCACAGTTTGAGATGCTGTTTCAAGTAAGGCCATTTCAGGTAAATCAGCTTTTGTGGAAGTGCACCCTACTGTCGCTGTCAAAACAAGCGTCAACACACAGGCTGACAGGCGTTTTTCTTTGCGCTTTTCTTTGCGCTTTTCTTTGCTTAGCGCCCATGCCGCTGAAGTAATAGCAGTGCTTGCAATACGTGTACAGGCGCCTCTTCTGCGCTTAAAAAACGCCATTAGTTGTCGCCTCGAAGGATAGGCTCGTTAATTTTATTGTGCAGTATCAACTCATCTCGCTGTGTATGAGGTGGCTTTATCGCTAGCAACGACTCGCTTGCGTTAGATTGACCACTTGCTTGGCTGTCAGATGACGCATTAGGTTGCGAGCCAGATATTAAAGGTGCCGACGTTGAAGATGCAGTACTCACTGGGCATGCACCAGATTCTGCATATTGTATTGCCGCTGACAGCATACCTTCACTGGCATCTCCAAGTGGTTTTGTGAAGTCATCTTGCACATCGCAACCTGGTAACTCAAAGTCAAAGTTAGGCGTTGAGCTAGGAATAAAGCCATCGGCGAAGTCACCAAACCCTTTGTTATTCACACCTTGGAATTGAATAGTGAAATAGGTGGTTCCGCAGTTATCTGTTGGATAAAACCCATAAGGTTTTCCGCACGTGGGTGTACCAATCTGCACTACTTCTACATCTACACCGCGCAATGAGTTAATCACCGCTTCACTGGCAGAGCAGGTAGAACCGGTCGTAATTACATAAACTGTGGTTAGCGATAAACTTGGAAGTAACGTATTGGTGAGCAAGCCTGCATTGTAATCTATTTCTGTTGAGTAAAACGGTGTGGGACTTATAGTAGAGCCGGTTACCGGGTTTCTTGTTGGATACTTATCGTTAAACTGTAACGTCTCAAAAATAGCGCCGTCAGTTTGATTTGGGCCCGCCACCATGTAAGAAAGCTGAGACGCTAAAGCAAGTAACCCACCACCGTTATATCGAAGGTCGATAACAAGCTCGGTAACGTTGTCATTCACAAATTGGTCAAATGCGCTTATCAGCGAGCCTTGCGCTGTACGAATAAAGGTATTGAACTGGAAATACCCCATTTTGCCCGCGCTGGTCTCAAGCACGGTGACGTTTTGAACTGGCGATACTTCTATGTCAGCAGAGGTAACGCTCACAGATAGCTCGCTACCGTCTACAAGCTCAAAAGTCAGGTTGGTAGTGTTGCCACTTTCACTGGGAAATAACCCTGCGTTTATCACATCCACCTCGGCCTGAGTATTGGCATTAACGAAATCTACGCCGTCGATGGTTTTCAGCGACGCACCACGGGGTATGCCCGCAGTCTCTGCAGGCGAATTAGGTTCGGTATACTGCACAATGAGCTCTCTAGGCGCGGTTAAACTAACAAACTCCCACTCAACCCCGTAACCCGATGACACCCCGGTTTGAGTTAATGTATTGTATTCATCGGTAGCGCGGGAGAAATGAAAATTGTCTTTAGGAGTACCGCTAGGCGTAAGCTCTGTGGTTTTGAGTTGATCAAAGTACGCTGCAATTGAAAAATTAGCAGGGTCGTTATCATCTACTTCGTCATACCAAAGATATGTATCGTTAGTCCATGAGCGCATCCACAGCTTTTCATCCATTGCAGTGCCAGCTTCATCAGGATAAGAATTACCTGAAAACGGATCGATACCGCTTCTTGGCGACTCACATTGATTGATAAAATTTGATTCCGGCTCGTAAACGCCTGCCTGCCAGTCAGGTTCACTTGGCGTTTCTGACACAGGAGGAGAAGGAGGAGCGACACTCGATTCAGGTGTGGTGTTAGAAGTAGAAGAACCACTACCACCGCACGCAGTTACAGATGAAATTACAAGAGCGGCTATCGTGAGCTCTCTTAGTGATGAAAAATTGCTTACCTTCATACAAATATTCCTTGTAGCAACCAGTGAAGTAAACGTAGCTATCTATGTAAACGTAGCTTTGCGCAAACCCTGCAATTTGTTTGCAGCGCACTGATCAAATAATAAACTCTACATCGATATTGCCACACACATCCGCAATTTAACATTTATCTACTTTAAAATTTTGTAAACAAACGCTAATGACAAAATTAGTGCACAGCGAGAATATTACTGGCACAGCGAGAATCCTACTGAAAGATTGTTAGGACATTGCTCGTTTAAAATGAGGGCGTGTTGAAAAGAGTCACTCACTGTCTTCAAATGGCATTTCTGCACTAGGGATAAAACCTATGGAAGGCTCTGTTAAACTTGAGATATAAAGCCCGTCCGCCGTTTGAAGTGCACCGGTGGTAAACGCATAGCCCCCTTCGGCAGATTGTAGGCTTTGTAGTACCTCACCTGTTGAACTCACTTTTATCACGTGCCCGAGAGCCTCTGCACTTGGACGCAGCGCAGCGGGCAAGCGCATTATGGCCTTTCTTAAGAAAGGACTAGCAGACAGTTCATCAATCATGCTGTTGCGCGGTGCGGCAAAGCCTAGCCAATAATCCCCTTCCTTGGTGGTACTAATATTATCTGGAAACCCTGGTAGGTTATCCATAAACACAGTCACCCTGCCTTTATTAACGCCTTTTAGCCAATAGCGTAATACGCGGTATTTTCCCGTTTCATTCACAAGTACGCTATCGCCACTGTTACTTATTGCAACTCCATTGGTATGCGTCGAAGCGCCTTTAATTTTTCATTCTGCTTGAAACTTCCAACAAGCCCATTATCTTTTGGTGCATGCCAAGATGCGGGTGAAATGGGTACCGGCCAAAAAGAGAAATAGGCCGCGCATATACAAAGAAGAAAAAGCGCTATTGAAAGGAATCGAAAAAGGAAGCGAAAAATGGCAGTGCCCACGGTGCAATCTCATGTTTTTTTTATCAATTTACCAACTCTATGTAAAAATAGACTCTTTATTTTAGTTATATTAAGTCATGCTGTACTGAATCATGTTTCCTAGGTCCTATTATTTTGGCCCACGCTGCTCTTTACTGATTCTGGCCCACGCTGCCCTTTGCTGGTCACTTTGTCAGCGACCCCGTCCTTATTTGGCAAACCAAATGGTTAAATGTCTAGCGTATGCACCGAGTTTTATGCCTCGTCTTTTTAAAAATTACAATTCGTTAAGTATCAATCTTTTACTGTAGCCACAGCGGTATTAACTACTCATTTATTACGAGTGCTGTGTTTATGTTTCTTCTATTGTGCGGGTGTCTTGTGGTTATTGTTGGCGGCATGGTGACTTTCCAAGCCCTATTCGCGCCATTAATTTTTATAAAACTCCCGAGCGAAGTCGCCCGGCCTTTTATTCGCACCTTTTTTCCCTTTTATTATTTGTATTTTGGCGCACTGAGTTTACTTGCTACCGCTTCTGCAATTATAAGCAGCCATTGGCAAGTGGCCTGGCTAATAGCGCCTGTCACACTCGGCTTTATTGTTAGCCGTCAGATACTTATGCCGCTGGCAAATCACGCCACTGATAACAAACAGGAAAAGAAATTCCAAATATACCATCGCCTTACCGTGTTAATTAATACGGTACAGCTAGTTGTGCTATGCGTAGCTTTCTATGGGTTGTTGGCCCCCTACTAACGAGGAAAAGTAATGTCGATAATAAGTAAAGCGATGACCGACAATTCGATAAGTCTAGTAGACAAAGAGTTACGAGCTAGTCACGCCGGCGAGACTGGAGCAGTTTGGATTTACCGCGGCGCCCTTACCGCCGATTTCTTAGTAAGCATGGTGGCAGACCTTTGGGCTAAGTTAAGCCTGCAAACACAGAGTCGAAAAAAAGAGGAAAAGCATAAGAAAAAAGAGAGCGTGTCTTCGTTTGCTTCTGAGCATCTGGCCACTGAAAAGAATCATCTCGATATATTTGAAAACCACATGCCCCCGTTTCGAGGCAGCTATATGCTACTGCTGTGGATGGTAGCAGGCTTTATGACAGGTTTTCTTCCAAGGGTTTTGGGGCGTAACTGGTTTTTTTATACCATCTATTGCGTTGAGTATTTTGTTGATGAGCACTACGAAGAACAGTGCGGCCTGCTTGAGAGCGTTGAACCTACGCCCTTTGATGTGTTGGAAAAATTTAGACAGTGCCAGTCAGACGAGCAAAGTCACAGAGACGAAGCGTACAATGCAATGACTACTCCCCCAACGCGTGCCATGAAATTATGGGGTAACATGGTAGGTAAAGGCTCGGCAATCGCCGTTGTGATGGCAAAGAAAATCTAGGGCTTGTCAGCGTAAATAGATAACCATTGAGTTGGTGGGCTTCTTAGTAGGAAAGTACAAGTAGGAAAGTACCAGGTGGAAAGTGTAGGAAGGAAAACGTAAGTGGGAAAAAAGACAAGAGAAAGGCCGCCACGACAATGTGACGACTGCAAGGTGGAAGCGGATGTTCAGTATCGCGTTAGTTACAAGGGCGAGTGGCATATAATCTGTAAAACTTGCCAGCTAGAGGCATCTGCTTGTAGTGATTATATTTACGGCGGTACATGGAAACGCAATAAGCGTAATTAAAACCGCACGGGTGCTGCTCACCTAACTCTCATCGCCCACAAATCGTCCACAACATGAACGCCAATTTCTTTAAACTATGATTTATAGAATTAACTTTAGCTACAATCCTCTTCCTCATTCGTGCAAAATAGCGGAAGATAGTAGGGAAACTTAACATGGCGACGCGTAGATAAAGCCATTAATAACAGGGTAAGACCATGCCAAAGGCAAGTGAAATTAAAAAAAATCACACCATCGTTTACGGTGGAAAAACATGTATTGTAAGAGATATTGATCGTTCAGTACCTCAGGGCCGCGCTGGCGGAAGCATATATCGTATGCGTATGTACGATGTCGTCAGCGGCGCTAAATTCGACGAAACATTTAAAGACTCAGACATGTTAGAGATGGCTGATTTAGTGCGCCGCCCGGTGATGTTTTCATACATGGACGGCGACGAATTTGTCTTTCTAGATAACGAAGACTACACGCCTTATCATCTAAACAAAGAAAGTATTGCTGATGAAGCCTTGTTCATCAATGAAAAAACTGAGTCTATTCAGGTGTTAATTGTGAGTGATGTGCCCGTTGCCCTCGACTTGCCGATGAGCGTAGAGCTAGAAGTGGTTGAAACTGACCCGTCAATCAAAGGCGCTTCAGCAACCTCGCGTACCAAGCCGGCTACTTTATCTACTGGCCTTGTGGTACAAGTTCCTGAATACATCAGCACTGGCGAATGGATTAAAGTGAACACTGAAGAACGCAAGTTCCAAAGTCGTGCCTAAATTCGACTGGACCATGCCCATAAAAAAACCGGATAAGTAAACTTATCCGGTTTTGGTATCTGCTGACGCTGTTTAGTTAGGCAGCTTCCGTTTCTTTTTCGCTATTTTTTTCGCTAGTTTCTTCAGTGTCAGCTACTTCATGACTTAGCAAGTATTCAAAAGCAGCTAGCGACGCTTTAGCACCCTCGCCCATCGAGATTACGATTTGCTTATAAGGCACTGTTGTCACGTCTCCGGCAGCGAATATGCCAGGCTCAGAAGTATGACATTTACCGTCAATAACAACTTCGCCGTATTGAGTAAGCTCAACGGTATCCTTCATAAATTGGCTATTCGGTACCAATCCAATTTGAACAAACACACCAACTAACTCTTTCGTGTGCACCTCGTTGGTACTGCGATCTTGGTACTCGATAGCATTTACTTTGCCATTTTCAGCTAAAATCTGACGCGTTGCCGCATTCTTGATAATGGTAATGTTGTCACGCTTGTTTGCTTGATCAATCAATACTTGGTCTGCTTTTAATTCAGGCATGAATTCAAAAACAGTCACCGATTTCACAATACCGGCTAAATCAAGGGCTGCCTCAATACCTGAGTTACCGCCACCAATCACAGCAACATCTTTTCCTTTAAAGAATGGACCGTCACAGTGTGGGCAATATGCCACGCCGTTACCTACGTTCTCTCTCTCACCAGGCACACCTAGTTCTCTCCAACGAGCGCCGGTGGCAACAATAAGGCTACGAGTACGAATTTGCTCGCCAGAAGAAAGCGTAATCGTTTTGATATTGCCTTTTTCGATGTTATCAACACGCACATGCTCTTTAAGAGTAATGTCATAATCGCGCACGTGTTCCATCAAGTTACCTACAAGCTCTGGGCCTGTGGTTTTCGACACTGAAATTAAATTCTCAATGCCCATGGTGTCTTTAACTTGGCCGCCAAATGTTTCTGCGATAACCGATACCTTTAAGCCTTTACGAGCGCTGTAGATAGCAGATGCCACACCAGCTGGACCACCGCCAATAACAGTTACGTCTTGTAACGGCATTGACTCGCCTTTGTTGGCGTCTTTTAAACTTGGGTTTTGTTCAATAAGCTTATTAATAAGTACAGCAGCATCTACTTTACCGTTAGCGAATAGTTCGCCGTTTAAGTAAACGCTTGGTACGCCCTGAATGTCACGTTCTTCAATAACGTTTTGATACAAACCGCCGTCTATCATCTCAGACGTAATGTTTGGATTGATTAACGCAAACTGATTTAGTGCTTGAACGACTTCTGGGCAGTTGTGGCAGCTTAGGCTGATAAACACTTCAAAATTGAGTGGCTCGCTCACTGCTTTTACTATAGACGCTACGCTGTCATCCAGCTTTAATTCGGTTCCTGAAGCATGCAGCATGGCCAGAATCAGTGAGTTAAACTCATGACCGCCCGGTATACCTGAAAATCTGATCCCCGTATCTTTGCCATCAGCTTCTAATAAAAAACTTACAGAGCTGCGAAGTACGCCGTTTGTGTCGCGTTCTTCAACGCTAAGTTTATCACTTATACCTGCAATGTCGGACAGAAAGCCAACAAGCTCTTCACGCTTGCTGTGTTCACCGGTCTGTACGACAAAGGTTACGTCTTTTTGCATTTTCTCGGTATAACCCTTCAATGCTTGTAGAATTTCTTTAGTTAACACGGTTGTCCTGCCTTATTTTCGACATGCCGATCCCCGCCAACCATTTTTGATGGTCAACTTATAAGCGGAAACTGGAAAGTTAAATAAAAATTGAATAGAGGGAGCGAGAATTCACTCCCTATCAACTAATTGCGTTTTTGGAAAAACGCATTAGTTACGTCAGTACTTAGATTTTACCAACTAGGTCAAGTGAAGGTGCTAGTGTTGCTTCGCCTTCTTTCCATTTTGCTGGACATACTTCACCTGGGTTGTTCGCTACGTACTGAGCCGCTTTGATTTTGCGTACTAGGTCATCTGCGTCACGGCCGATGCCTTCAGACGTGATCTCCATTGCTTGTACAATACCTTCTGGGTCTACAACAAACGTTGCACGGTCAGCTAGGCCCATTGTTTCACGCATGCAATCGAAGTTGCGTGTGATTTCGCCCGTTGGGTCGCCAATCATTGCAAATTTGATTTTGTTGATTGTATCTGAAGAATCGTGCCATGCTTTGTGAGTGAAGTGAGTGTCAGTAGATACTGAGAATACTTCTACACCACGAGACTGTAGCTCTTCGTACTTATCAGCGATGTCACCAAGCTCAGTTGGGCATACAAATGTGAAGTCAGCTGGGTAAAATACGAATACTGACCATTTGCCTTTAATGTCTTCACTACTTACGTCAATAAATTCGCCGTCTTTAAATGCTGTTGCTTTAAAAGGCTTAATAGCAGTATTGATCATTGCCATGTTTAGATTCTCCGTTATGGTTTAAGAAAGAATGTTTTTAAATTAGATTCGTAAGCCAGTAGCATACGAGCGTAATCTTTACGTTTTTTATGACCACTTGGTTTTGCAATTTTTGTTTCGCTAAATTCAAGTGCCCTTCAACTTGATGCAAAGAATAGCGCGCTAATTTATAAAACACTAATTGGTAAATGTGAATCGTCTAATCAAGTTATTGAATCGAACGATTAAAACTTATCAAATATGATTAAAAACAACGCGATATAACACCGGAGTAGTCTAATGCGAAACTCGCGACTTGCCCAAGACATTGCCAGAATTGATGGTTCGACACCGTCAAGGACGATCGGAAAACATATAAAAATGGCTTCAAGCCCTTTTGTTTTCTTCCGCGGTACTGCACAGCTATTTTACTCCGACGTATATAATGGGGTCATATCCCTGCCAGACAACCTCAATGCCATTCCTCTGACAAGTATTGTGGGTGATTGCCACTTGTCTAATTTTGGGTTTCTTACCGAAGAGGGCTCCCACGGTGATACCGTTATCTTTTCACCCAACGATTTTGACGATGCCTGCGTTGGCAGAGCGCACTGGGACATAATGCGGTTGCTCACGTCATTTACTCTATCTCAGATACATTGTGAAGGTATTGTAAGTGGGGTCTTTGTGGATAACGACGTTGACACAACAAAACCCGTCATTAGCAAAACCGACGTGATAAACGCACAACATGCTTTTTTAAGCGCTTACATCGAAACCTGCCGTAGAGTGACCGAAGATGAAGCCGTGATTAACGAAGCGGTTAACTGGCGACCTGATAAAGTAGCCACAAAATTGGCCAAGCTTTACGATAAGGCAGTATTGAGAAGCGCTAACGGCAGCGCTTTTACAACAAGAAGTGCCCTTGCACGGGCGGTAGTCTTTAATGATGGGACTTTGTCATTTAAATCGAACAGCGCAAAATTCACTCCGCTAACTAACGAAGAATATTCTGCACTCTACAACGCCTTTGCGCCCTTTATGGATGACTCAGTGGTTGATATCGTGCGCCGCGAGGATGCCGGAACCGGCTCGGTAAACCTCGACCGCTTCTATTTTTTAGTCGGTCCCAAAAAACCACATACTTCGGTGAGTTTTTCCCATTGTCATATCGTAGAAGTGAAACAACAGCGTGAAGCTGCTCCGCTTCATCACTTCGCATCCCTTTGCCCCGTCAATCAGCTTAATCCTGCTCATTTAACCGCGCGAAGCCAGCGACGAATGCAGCGTAATCCGGACCTTATCCTCGACGAAGCGATTTTTGACAATAAGCACTATCTCATCCGTTCGCGACATCACGCAAAAGTTGGCATTTCACCTGAAGATGTCGTCATGGGCAAAAAAGCAAACCAAGGCGGCTTTAACTACTTTGCAGAGCTTTGTGGCTATTCATTGGCGCTGGCGCATTGTCGTGGAGACCGTCGCAGCACGCGATTTGCCACAGCTGCTTGTAAATTATTGCCAGACGCACGTGAACACATGGTCACCGCCTCGAATGAATATGCAAATAAAGTGCTCGATGATTATGCATACTTTTGCGAGGAGCTGGCTTTGTCATGATCTGCTTTTGTAAGGGGTGCGCTTCGATATGCACTTTTTTGTGAAGGTATGCGCGTATCTTACGCTAGTGCATTACTTCACCGAGTTTTTAGTTACTAAAAACAACGCAGTACTGTTACTTAACGCTATTACTGAGCTCCTTAGCGATAGCCAATGTGATAAATAAACTTACCTATACAACTTAAGTCACTGTTTATAAATGAAATATCAAAAAACAGCTTGAATATACTTAAGTCATATTTACGCTTAAAAAATCCCTATACGGTAGTGTAAGCAACAATAATGTTGCCTGCCCTCACGGGCATAAAAAAATAAAAAAACACTACTATAAAAGGGAAAATGACGTGAGAACATCACTATCTTTACTTAGCGCAGGGATCCTATCTGCGCTCTCACTTTCTGCAGCAACTAACGTCGCATTGGCAAACGACATTGTCATCAGCGGTGTGATTGACGGCCCTTTATCGGGCGGTGTACCAAAAGCAGTTGAGCTTTATGTGATAAATGACGTTTCTGACCTATCCGAGTATGGCATTGGAAGTGCCAATAACGGTGGCGGTAGCGATGGTGAAGAATTTACGTTTCCAGTTCAAAGTGCGTCAGCAGGAACGTACCTGTATATCGCCTCAGAAATAGACGGCTTTACTAGCTTTTTCGGTATGGCTCCAGACTTTGATAGCTCAGCAATGGGTATTAATGGTGATGATGCAGTCGAGCTTTTCAAAGACGGCAACGTTATTGATACCTTTGGCGACATAAACGTTGATGGTAACGGCACTGCTTGGGAATACCTAGATGGATGGGCCTACCGTAGCAATGGACAAACCGCAAACGCAGGAACTTTTAATGATGAAAACTGGGCATACAGCGGTGTTGATGCCCTTGACGGTGCTAACACTAACGCAGAAGCATCTACGCCATTTCCTTTAGGTACCTTTACCACAGAAGGCGGCGGTGATGTAGAAGCTCCACCTGTAGAGCCACCAGTTGCGCTAGGCGTTTGTGGCGAAGATGCAACACTCATCAGCGTAATACAAGGCTCTGACGCTGCCTCTGAAGAAGCAGGAAATAGTCATATTGTTGAAGCCATAATTACGGGTACACGACAAGGCGGCTTCTTTATTCAAGAAGAAAACGCTGATAGCGATGGCGATGCAACGACATCTGAGGCGATAATTGTCGAAGGCGAGACGGACATCACAGTTGGCAATGTTATTCGTTTATATGGAAGCGTGACTGAAAACTTTGGCATGACCACCATAGAGATGGATAGTGATGTTGTAGCTGAAGATTGCGGTGCGAGCGATGATGTCATGACCACTAGCATTTCAATGCCTTACGAAGAAGATTTAGAAGCTATTGAAGGAATGTTAGTTAGCGTCACCGATGCCACGGTAACCAGCACCAATTCGCTTTGGCGTTTCGGTGAAATTGTGGTGAGTGATAGTGTTAAACGTCAGCCAAGCGATATTGCCCCTCCCCTTTCTGATGCTTTTGCTGCTGCACAGACAGAGAGCGAAGCTAGCCTATTAACTATTGAAGATAACAGCGGTTCACAATACCCAGATGCCATCAGCTTCTTCCCCAACTTTAGCTACGCAAATACCATTCGTATTGGCGACACTGTGTCTGCATCGGGCCCGCTGAATTTCAGTTTTGGGACTTACCGCATCAATCCTACGGACGTCATTGCGGTTACCTCTACCCGCGAAGATACCCCAGTGGTCAGCGAGGGTAATCTGTCAGTAGCTACCTTTAACGTCCTGAACTATTTCAATGGTGATGAAGATGCAAACGGTGAACTGACGTTCGACTACGACGATAATCGCGGCGCTGGAAGCGAAGCGGCTTTTGCACTTCAAGAAGGTCGTATAGTAGAAGCCATTGTTGATTTAAATGCTGACGTGGTCGGCCTCATGGAAATCGAGAACGATGGTTTTGGCGATGATAGTGCCATTCAGTCTTTACTTAATGCCATTAATGCTCAGCTTGGCGAAGCAGAGCAATACGCGTTTATCAGTACTGCTGATAACTCGCAAATTGGCACTGACGCAATTACTGTCGGGCTGTTGTATCGCGGCACAGTGGTAACGCCACAAGGCGATGCAGTAATAGTGGCGATGCCTGAACAACAAGTATCGGAAGATAGACTAGCGAGAATGCGTCCGTCGCTAGTGCAAACCTTCGAGCACACTGAAAGCGGCGAAACGTTTGCCGTTGCAGTCAACCACTTCAAGTCAAAGGGCTCGCAGTGTGCCGAAGATGTTGCAGAAGCGCCTTCTGATATTGATACCATTCAGGGTAGCTGTAACGCACTTCGTGTATCTGCTGCCATCACGCTAGGTAATGCGCTAAATGAGGAAACACTGCCTGAGCGCAAAATAATATTGGGCGATTTAAATGCTTACAGCGCAGAAGACCCTGTTGCAGTGCTTACCGACTACACGCCAGAAAACCGCGGTTACACGATTAAAACTGCGATTAACACTGGAATGGATGAGGGTGAATCTGTCGAGGTGGACGCAAGCTATGGTTATCATAATCTTGCAGAAACCTTTGATGAAGATGGTTTTTCTTACTGGTTCTTTGGTACCGAGCAAGTGGGTAGCCTAGACCACGTATTAGCAAGCGATGCCATGCTAGAAGACGCCGTTGATGGCACACATTGGAACATCAATTCTGTTGAAGCCTATCAACTTCAATATAACCAGGCACTTCGATTCTACCCAGATGAAGAAGGTTATGCGTTTACTGATATTGGTCCTTTTAGAAGCTCTGACCACGACCCGTTTATTGCTACGTTCAATTTAGTCGCTGACGAGCCAGCTCCGCTTCCAATACCCGATGAGGACGAAGATAGTTCTGGTGGCTCAATGGGAGGAATTCTAACATTGCTTGCTGCAATGGTTGGCTTTCGCCGTTGGTCTGCTGTTTCTAAAAAACGCGCTAGCTAAACGTCGAAAATAAAACGACAACAAAAAGAGGCAGCGTTTAGCTGCCTCTTTTCGTTACGATGCTTCGCCTTCCTTAGCGCCGTCCTTATTGTTTCTGTTTAAAGCGCTGCTGTTTGAAGCGCTTGAGTTCAAAGCGCTGACCTCTTGTGACAAAACGCCAATAAAGTCTGACGCATGCACCTCATTAACTTCAAGCCCTAACTGCTGAATGTATATATCTCGCTTTTCAGCTTGAGTAGGAGAAAGCTTGCCCTCTACCAATACCTTTGCCGCTGCCTTAGCTGACGAAATTTGATCTTCAGTTAAGTCTTCGCTCACATGAATATTAGTAAGAATTTTAAGTAAGCTTAAGGCTACTTGCTTGTCAGTGGGAGAAATTGTTAGCGCCTGTCGAAGGTTGTTGTAAGCAGGACCAAGGCGATTTTCTTTGTAGTTCACCGTCGCCATGTGCTTGAGCTCTTTAGGCGTAAATTGAATTTCGTTTCGTTCTATAGACTCTTGCTTAAGATATTCATCTACCACTTGCGATGTGAACGTATCGCCCTCAATTTGCTTTCGAAGTTTTTCCAAAATACTAATGCAGTGCTCACGCATACCCAGCTCGTGAAAAGCTTTCATCTTATCCAGACTGTCTTCCATAGACAGACCATCCGTATTCGCTGAGCTTTGCTTCATCACTTGCTCAGCGCCTTTCTTGTCATCTTTTAGACAAAGCACTCTGGCTTTAATAACGTTCACTTGCTCGCCCAGTTCAGCGCGTACCCCTTTTTGCTGCGCGACATTATCAAGGTCGTGTTGCGCACGTTGAATATACTTTTCAGCATCAGTGCCGCCAAGGCTAGTGGCTAAATCGATGGTAGAGCGTATTACATTCAAAGAAAGCTGAGGTGAGTCATGAATAGAGTTTTTAGCAAATTTCGCCATATTTTGTACAGCAGATAGCTGGCCAATCTTGTCGTGATTTAACCGTGCTAAATCCCATAAGCGTTTATTTCGTTCGATGTTTCTCGGTGCAAGTCGACTCGCCTCTTTCATTTGTTCGTAGGCAATATCGAACTGCTCTTTTTCAATAAAATACTGAGCGAGTAAATCGAACGTAAGAAAGCGGGTGTCAGGCCGCTGTAGCAAATCATCTACAATTAGTTGAGCCTCTTCTAGCTCGTCTTGTCGAAGTAGCGCGCGCGTGAGCCCAATGTGTACCCAGGCGTGATCCATACTTTGCAGCAGCTCTCGAAAGTAATTCTCAGCGGTTTCAAAGTCTCGCAATTGCAGCAGACAATCGCCAATTAAGCGCTTTATTCTCGGGTGATATTCTATTAACGAGCTGTCTTTTAATTGTCGCTCTGCGTAATACATGGCCGTGGAATAATCGCCATTTTGCATGCAGTGCAGCATTTTATGCAGTTTGTATCGAATATGAAGAAGATACTGAAGACGAGAAACTATTTTTGTTCGCTGTAATGGTTTTACCCAGAAATCATGGGGCTGCAGCTCGACAATGCAGTTTACCAGCTCTGTAGACGTTTCAGCGCTTAAGAAAATAACCGTGGTGGTATCGTTGATATAATTAAGGTGTTTCAACTCTTCAAATAAGTGAAAGCCATCCTTATCGTGACTGACATTAAAGGCAAGTAAAACAAAATCAAACTGTCTGGTTTCGCATAAGCGTTTCGCATGAAAGGCATTAAAAGCGCTACTTACATGCTTTATCCCAACTTCGTGCAGTGCTGAGGCCACTACATCGTGCACTAATCCTTGATTATCAATAACCAATACATGAAGGTCTTCTCTTGGTACGGGATCAGGGATTTTTTCCAACATTTCACAACCACTTCTTACGTCTTTTCCTTAAGTAACACAGCGTTGATTATAAGTGCCTCAATTTGGGCAAAAGACTTACAGTAACGAAATAACAACGCTGTGGACAAGTATGCATAGTATTGCATCTGGACAGATATTAGCACTTACCTCCCATATTGCGCTAGTCATGGTTATCTTGGTGGGTCTATTTGTCCATTAATACTACCATTTACTCTAAACCACCCCGCCACTGAATGACGCTGACGGTTTGACGTTTTGACTTCATGGGGAAATTGTTCACTTAAAAAAATTACAAACGTCCCCTTTTCTGGTCGCACTGTAAAACCCGTCGCATCGTCTTCACTTGTATACAAAACAAGTTCACCGCCATCACTTTCTTGCCATTGCTCATTAAGATAGGCTACCAGTGAGAGCGCCCTGTTACTTTGCCCTATGAAGGCGTCTACGTGGCGTTTGTAATATGCTCCTACATCGTAACAAGCAAAGTGACTCTCAAATGAAAACAGTCCCATAAACAGCGTTTTATTAATATAGGTTTTAAGAGCTTCACACCACGATAGCCAGATTTCCCCTTCCACCGTATTGCCAGTAATCCAGCTGATATCGTCTGTGCGTATAGCATCTACATGCTGAAAATTTGATGCTCTACCAATACCGGCTTTTTGATATTCACTGTCCGCCATAGCCCGCTGACAGGACAGCAATGCGCCAGTAATAAAACTAGGCAGCGCGCGGTGCTGAACACTAAACCCTTGCTTCACTAAGTCGTTAACGATTGACTCGAAAAGGGCCTCATCAAAAACAGGAAGAGGGTTAACATTGGTAAGGTGAGTAACGTTAAGACTTTGCATGATGTATTCGAAAAATGATTTGTCAGCGTTATAGAGCTAATCAGCCTTATTCACAACATATATCACTGCTTACGAGCCGCTTTTTTTTTGTTGTGATCCACAAAATTTCTTATCGCTCAATAAAAAGCATGGTTTTTGCTTATTTTTAATTAAATGTATGATTGAATGTAAACACACTTTGAACGGCCCTGCCTAGACGTAACGCAAAAGAGAGTTGTTAATGAGTCAAGATCAAACACAGATAGAAGAGACAGAGCATCACCTCGACTTACGAAATTTACGATTAGATGACTACAACGATGTCAAAGATCTTATGGATAAGGTTTATGCCAATGTTGGCGGCGCGTGGCCCTATTCAAATTACAAAGCACAAGTAACCACGTTTTCTGATGGTCAAATTTGTATAGAAGATAAGGGCAAAGTGGTTGCTTTCGCTATATCAGTCATTGTTGATTATGATCAATTTGGTGACAAACATAGCTACGATGAAATCACTGGCGATGCCTACCTTACTACTCACGATCCAAATGGTGATGTACTTTACGGCGTTGAAGTTATCGTTAGCCCTGAATACAGAGGGCTAAGACTTGGCAGAAGGTTGTACGAAGCAAGAAAAGAGTTGTGCCGAAATCTTAATCTGAAGTCGATTATGGCCGGTGGTCGAATTCCCAATTATCGCAACCATGCCCAGGAATTGACCCCATATGAATACATTGAGCAAGTAAAACTGAAGGATATTTACGATCCTATCCTTACCTTTCAATTGTCAAATGGGTTTGAAGTAAAGCAAGTAATGACTGCCTACCTCCCCGAAGATGAGGCGTCACAAGGGTATGCCACGCTTTTACAATGGCATAATATTTATTACGAGCCAGGCACACCGTCGTTAATTGCAAGTCGAAAACTGAGTGCCAGGATAGGCTGTATTCAATGGCAGATGCGCTACTTCAACAACGTAGAAGAGCTTTTACAGCAGGTTGAATACTTTGTCGATGCGTTGTCAGATTACTCCTGTGATGTCGCTCTGTTCCCTGAGTTTTTCAATGCACCTCTTATGGGGCTATGTCCGACAGAGTCGTCCATAGACGCAATATGGCACCTTGCTACCTATACCGATGAAATCCTTACGTCGGTGTCTCATTTAGCCGTGTCTTATAACATCACTATTATTGCGGGTTCTATGCCTGTGGTAGAAGATGATTTGCTTTATAACGTAAGCTATATCTGTAAGCGTGATGGCACCATAGAAAGTCAGTATAAGCTGCACCCTACCCCTCATGAAAAAGAAGACTGGATCATGAAAGGCGGAAATAGCCTGAAAACCTTTGATACCGACTTCGGCAAAATAGGCGTGCTTATTTGTTACGACGTTGAGTTTCCAGAGCTGGCGCGCATTCTTGCAGATCAGGAAATGCAAATTCTCTTCGTACCGTTTTGGACAGACACAAAAAATGGCTACTTACGCGTTAGACGCTGTGCGCAAGCAAGAGCCATTGAAAATGAGTGCTATGTGGCGATTGCTGGCAGCGTAGGTAACTTACCGAAAGTAGACAACGTTGATATTCAATACGGACAAACTGCGGTATTTTCACCTAGTGACTTTGCTTTCCCTCACGATGCTATTGTGTCTGAAACAACGCCAAACACAGAAATGACGCTCATTGTTGATTTAGATTTAGACAAGCTGACTAAACTGCAAAACGAAGGTTCGGTGAGAAATTATTTAGATAGGCGTCGCGACCTTTACCGAGTTGAGTGGATGGGCGATTAAACACCCTTCAAAGGCGAACACAACAGCGTGAAGTGTTCGCCTTTTTACTATCTCCTCGTGCGAAGGCGTTAAACTGATAAGCCGTGGCATTTAATTAAAATAAGCGATACCATGATGTAGTGAGCAAAGAATTAGCGTTTCTTGCGGTAAACCTGTGCCTTAGGCTTTGTAAAGTAAGGTTTAATCGGTGAAGAAACAACCAGAATGAGAATGTAACGATATTATGCCTAACAACTCAAAAAATGATGAATTTCCAACTATTAGGTTAGATGACGAAGACCGTCGCGATTATCAAACCAAGCGCCAAACGTCACCTGGTAGCACTTCCTCGCCCTCTCCAGCAACAAGCACCTCATCATCATCCGGTGGTAACGGTATTTGGGTAGCGTTGATTGCCCTTATTGCCCTATCTGCGTGCGGTGGTTGTTATTATTTATTCACATTACTTGAACAGCAAAAAGCCATTGCTGAGCGAGCAGAAGAGCGCATCATGTTACTGGAAAATAAACTCTCTGCTACTGGTGAAGAAATGGGCGAATCGACCGTTGCTCTGCAAGTAAAAGTCAATGAACTGAATGATAAAACCAGTGAATTATGGGAACAAATGGATAAGCTTTGGGCTTCTGCATGGCGCAGAAACCAAAAAGAAATTGCAGATTTAGGTGAGCGCGTCAGTAAGGTTCAAAGTGCCGCAAATAAAGACATAAATGCGGTGTCTGAAGATGTAGATGCACAATCAGCAACCATGGGCTCGTTGAAAAATCAGCTAGCCTCAGTCGCTGATGAGCTTTTGGCAGTGAACGTTCGTCTTGAGCAAACTGCGGATGACAAGGCAGGTACACAACAAGACGTTAAAAACTTAGCTGACACCCTATCAGTGCTTGAAAAGCGCAACGCAACCTTATCTGGCAGACTGAACAGCTTAGAAAACGAAATTAGGGAAATTGCTACCAAGGTGGTATCAGGTACAAGCGCGAGTAATTCAAACGGTGCCCCTGCAGCAGGAGCAAGCCCTGCTGCATCGCCAAATGCCGGCTAAAAAGCAAAGCGATGTACCAACACGGTATGAATAAAGGGGCTCACTGCCCCTTTATTCGTGTTGCAGCCGCTATTTTCTATTTAACGAGTCGTGGTGACTTACCAACACACAGCCCTTAACAACAGAGGAAACCGTGTTCAATGAGCGAGCAGACGCTTAAACGCTTGAATAAATACATTAGTGATACCGGATTATGCTCTCGCCGTGAGGCCGATAAACTTATTGAGCAAAATCGCGTTACCATTAACGGCAAAATACCAGAGTTAGGCACTAAAGTAGGCCCTAACGACACTGTGGAAGTTGATAAAAAGCGTATTGGCGCTGTTGCCAAGGACAAATCAGATCGCGTCTATCTTGTTTATAATAAGCCCATTGGGATCACCTGTACCACAGAGCATCATGTGAAAGGCAATATTATTGATGCCATTGGTCACAAAGAGCGAATTTTTCCCGTAGGACGCCTCGACAAGCCTTCAGAGGGACTTATTATCTTAACTAGCGATGGTGACATCGTAAACAAAATATTGCGTGCAGAGAACGCCCACGACAAAGAGTACGAAGTCACGGTAGATCAACCAGTAAGTGAGAGGTTTTTAACTAAAATGTCCCGCGGCGTACCTATTTTAGGGACGGTGACCAAGCCATGTACAGTTAAGCAAACAGGCAGAAATAAATTTACTATTATTTTAACCCAGGGCCTTAACAGGCAGATTCGTAGAATGTGTGAATTTTTAGGGTATGAAGTGACTAAGTTAAAGCGCACAAGAATTATGCATTTAGCGTTAAGTAACCTTCGTCCAGGACAATGGCGAGAACTCACCACTCGGGAACTAGCTACTTTGAATAATGCGGTAAAACACTCAACTAAGACATCGCAAGAAAAGTGAGACGGTGTAGGTGTTTTAAAGAAGAGTGCTCACCGGTAATCGTGAAAGCACGTGTAAACGTGCTCATAAAACAGTTATAAAACGTCTGTAAACCCCAACTAAGATAGCAGTAAAAAGATAGCACTAGATTCAAGGCACAAAAAAAGCGTCCAATGGACGCTTTTTTTGTATAACCCAAGTCTTATCGACGAAGGCCTAGACGCTTGATAAGGTCAAGGTAACGCTGAGCGTTCTTGCCTTTAAGGTAATCTAGTAGCTTACGACGCTGGCTAACCATACGAAGAAGACCACGACGTGAATGGTGATCTTTCTTATGATCAGCAAAGTGACCTTGAAGCTTGTTGATGTTGTGAGTAAGCAAAGCTACTTGAACTTCTGGTGAACCAGTGTCGCCTTCTTTAACGCCGTACTCAGCAATGATTTTTGCAGTTTGTTCTTTAGTTAGTGACATAACATTCTCCTAAATTATGTTCCGCCGATCACTAATTCAGCAGAACGGAATGAAGCGCGTATTATAATGACGCTTGCCCAGTTAGCAAGCCACAAAGGCACTTTCTTTTTATTATTTCTTCGCTACTATCTTTTAAGAAGGATATACCACCCGTCGTTTTGGATTAACGAAGATTTCGTTTTTGGGCTGTCCCTGATCTCGCGGGTCTTTTACCCCCTCACCTACGCCTAAAAACAACAAATCGTCTGCCTGCTGATGATAAACACGGTAGGAAACACCAGCGATAAGTTCTGCTTCGCAGACACCCTTAACACTTTGACCATGGTCGAAGCGACTGCGTTCTTCATCATTAATAGTAACACGAGACAAGCGACTTACAGCTGTATCCATGGGGATAAGAAAGGCATCTAATGCGCCAAATTCACCCTCATCGAGTGATTCTTGCGTGCTGGTAAGGATATCTAATGACACCATTTTATCCGTTGGATAATCTGCAACTTCAGTGCGATGCAAACGTGTTACATAGGCGCCACAACCTAGATTTTGACCTAAGTCGTCAACAATTGAGCGTATGTAAGTTCCTTTGCTGCACTTTATTCGCATATCCACGTAAGGCAATTCGATGCGCAAAACATCAAGCTCAAAAACCTCAATATCGCGAGGCTCTCTCTCTATTTCAATACCTTGACGGGCGTAGAAATACAAAGGCTTGCCTTGATGTTTGAGCGCGGAAAACATAGAGGGTATCTGCTTGCTTTTACCTAAAAATGCCAGACAAGCTTCGTTAACCTGTGCATCAGTAACATCAACGGGCTTCTCTTCAACTACTTCGCCATCAGCATCTGAAGTGGTGGTACGAACACCTAATTGAGCGGTAACTTCATAGGTCTTTTCGGCATCGAGCAAGAACTGAGAAAACTTAGTTGCCTCACCTAAACACAATGGCAACATGCCGCTGGCTAAAGGGTCTAGTGCACCTGTGTGTCCAGCCTTTACAGCCTTATACAACCATCGAACCTTTTGAAGCAGCTGGTTAGATGACCCGCCAAGCGGCTTATCAAGTAGTACTATGCCGTTAATATCACGGCCTTTACGTCGTCTTGCCATTTACTCCGACTCTTGTTCGTCATCAAGGTCGCGCTTTGACTCATCAGAAGCAATGGTTTGAGACACCAAGTTTGAGATACGCATACCTTCAATAATCGACCGGTCTTCGAAGAAATGAAGATCAGGTACCGAACGCATGCGTAAACGCTTCGCTAGTATGCTGCGAACAAAGCCTTTAAGCTCTTTAAGCTGCTTAAGCTGCACTTTGCCTTCTTCTTCAGTGCTGTTGTAGATAGTGACGTAGATTTTCGCGTGTGCTAAATCTCGTGATACCTCAACTTCAGACACAGTGATTAGCGGCATGTCGCCTACTCTGTGCTTGTATTCGTTTTGAAGGATACTCGCTACTTCTTTATGAACTTGCTGAGCGACCCTATCGGTACGTGAAAATTCACGAGCCATTGTAAACTCCTTACCCTATTTATAATAAGCGTATAGACAAAAGCGGGAGCACTCGGCCCCCGCTTTTTAAATGCCAATTAAAACAGGCAATTAAATTTCGCGCTTAACCTCAACGATTTCGAAGACCTCAATTTGGTCACCTACTTTCACATCGTTGTAGTTCTTCACGCCGATACCACATTCCATACCGTTACGAACCTCTTGCACGTCGTCTTTAAAGCGACGTAGCGACTCTAGTTCGCCTTCGTATATAACAACGTTTTCACGAAGTACACGGATTGGGTTACTGCGTTTAATGTTACCTTCGGTAACCATACAACCTGCAATCGCTCCAAGCTTAGGCGATTTGAATACGTCACGCACTTCAGCCAAACCAATAATTTCTTGTTTGAACTCAGGTGCAAGCATACCGCTCATGGCCGCTTTCACTTCGTCGATCAGGCTGTAGATTACGCTGTAGTAGCGCAAATCAATTTCTTCCGCTTCAAGCACTTTACGCGCAGATGCGTCGGCACGAACGTTAAAGCCAACAACAATTGCACCAGATGCCGCTGCAAGTGTAGCGTCAGTTTCAGTAATTCCACCCACACCGCTACCAACGATGTTAACTTTTACTTCTGATGTAGAAAGTTTAGTGAGTGATTCAGCAATCGCTTCAACAGAGCCCTGCACATCGGCTTTAAGTACGATGTTCAATTCGCTCACGTCGCCTGATGCCATGTTCGCAAACATGTTTTCAAGTTTCGCTTTTTGCTGACGTGCTAATTTAAGCTCACGTTTCTTCTGATGACGCTTCGCAGCTACTTCACGAGCTTTACGCTCATCTTGCACCACTGCCGCATCTTCACCGGCAACCGGTACACCAGATAAACCAAGTACTTCAACAGGCGTTGATGGACCAGCAAACTTCATCTCTTGTGCATTTTCATCGCGCATTGCACGAACACGACCATACTCTTCACCACATAACAGGATGTCACCCGGGCGAAGTTGTCCTTCTTGAACCAATACAGACGCTACAGGACCACGGCCTTTATCAAGACGTGATTCAATAACGATACCGCGACATGGACCTTCAGGTACCGCTTTTAAGTCAAGCAATTCAGCTTGAAGTACGATAGCTTCTAGTAACTCTTCAACACCCATACCAGTTTTCGCTGATACGTTACAGAACTGGTGCTCACCGCCGTATTCTTCTGGAATAACTTCAAGTTGAAGTAGCTCGCTCTTAACGCGATCAGGGTCCGCAGACTCTTTATCCATTTTGTTTACAGCAACAATCAAAGGAACGCCAGCCGCTTTAGCATGCTGAACCGCTTCTTTAGTTTGTGGCATAACACCATCATCGGCAGCAACAACCAAGATAACAATATCAGTCGCCGTTGCACCACGTGCACGCATTGCGGTAAATGCCGCGTGTCCCGGTGTATCTAGGAAAGTAATCTCGCCGTTATCAGTTTCTACTTTGTAGGCACCGATATGCTGAGTAATACCACCGGCTTCTCCGTCTGCTACTTTAGCGCGACGAATGAAATCGAGTAGTGATGTCTTACCATGGTCCACGTGACCCATGATAGTTACTACTGGAGCACGAGTTGTTTTAACACCGTCCATGCCTTCAGCGAGTAATTCATCTTCTAGCGCATTGTCGTTCACTAACTCAAACTTATGACCCATTTCTTCAACCACTAAAACGGCTGTGTCTTGGTCAAGCACTTGGTTAATGGTTGCCATCTCACCCATTTTCATCATGGCTTTGATAACTTCATTAGACTTAATCGCTAACTTGCTTGCTAATTCACCAACCGTGATAGTAGCGCCAAGTTTAACTACTCGCTCTACAGGTTGTGCAGGCTTGTTAAAGCCTTGCTTAAGGTGTTCACCAGCATGTTTTTTCGACTTGCGACGACGGCGTGATGAACGCTCAACCTGCATGTCTTCTTCGTCTTCTGCTTCTTGAGCATAGCGATTTGAGTGCAAGTGAACTTCTTCAGCTTCCGCTTTTTTACGGCGCTCTTCTTCTTCTTTCCAGCGACGTTCATTTTCTTCAGCTAGTTTACGCGCTTCTTCAGCTGCCTTTTTGGCATCTTCTTCAAGCTTCTTCTGAGACTCTTCTTCTTGAGCCTTACGTAAACGTTCTTCTTCTTGGCGGGCTTCTTCTTGCTTCGCTTTTTCAGCTTCAGAAAGCTCCGGCTCGTTTTTCTTGCGCGCTTCAGCGTCTTTCTTAGCTTGCTCTGCACGGCGGGCACGCTCTTCGTCAGCCGCTTTCTTCGCTTCTGCTGCTTTACGTGCTTTTTCTTGGGCTGCTTGCTTAGCTTCTGCTGCCGCTTTTTCTTCAGCTTCGCGCTTAATACGCTCTTCTTCCTGACGCTTCGCTTCTTCTTCAACGTCAGTACGTTTAACGTAAGTACGTTTTTTGCGTACTTCAACTTTTACTTCTTTCGACTTTCCAACGCTTAGTGTACTGGTCGTCTTGCGCTTTAATGTCATGCGCGTGGGCTCTGCTGAGCTACCGTGTTGCTTACTTAAATGATCCAACAGTTTTTGTTTCTCTTCTTCGTTAACTTGACCGCCGGCATTCTTTACAATACCCGCGTCTTTAAATTGGCCAACCAATCGGTCAACGGTCGTACCAATGTCGCTGGCGAGCTTTTCTATAGATACATCTGCCATTACGTAATTATCCCCCTGTTGACCTTACTCTTCTTCACTGAACCAAACGATATTACGAGCAGCCATTATTAATGTACCTGCAGTTTCGTCGTTAAGTTCATCGATATCATTGATATCATCGGTGCCTTGTTCTGCTAATTCTTCTAGGTCGGTAATACCGCGGCTGGCCAACACATAAGCCACGTGTTTACTCATACCTTCAAGATTTAATAAGGCTTCTGTCGGTTCTGCACCTTCAAGGGACTCTTCATCCGCTAGTGCTCGCGTAGTTAGAAAGGCACGCGCTCTTGTACGCAGTTCTTCAACGGTATCTTCATCTAATCCTTCAACCGCTAAAAGTTCACTTACAGGAACGTAGGCTACCTCTTCTAAAGTGGTAAAGCCTTCATCTACTAGTACTGATGCAAAATCTTCATCAATATCAAGACCAGCTGTGAATAAGTTTAGTACCTTCGCGTTTTCTTCTTCGTGCTTCTTGTTGAGATCGTCAACCGTCATCACGTTAAGTTCCCAGCCACTTAGTTGGCTGGCTAGACGTACGTTTTGACCGCTTCTACCAATTGCTTGCGCAAGATTATCTGCTTCAACTGCTACGTCCATCGTGTTGTTATCTTCATCAACAACAATCGATGCTACCTCTGCAGGCGCCATGGCGTTGATAACAAATTGCGCTGGATTCTCATCCCACAATACGATATCGACACGCTCACCGCCTAGCTCTCCAGATACTGCCTGTACGCGTGAACCACGCATACCAACACACGCACCTACTGGGTCTAAGCGTTTGTCGTTAGTTTTAACGGCAATTTTTGCTCGTGAACCTGGATCCCGTGCTGCAGATTTTATTTCTAATGTCTCTTCCGCGATTTCTGGTACTTCAAGGCGGAATAATTCAACCAGCATGTCTGGGTGAGTACGGCTAATAAATAGCTGTGCACCACGGGCTTCTGGACGAATAACATAAAGTAGACCACGTACTCTATCACCTGGACGGAATGTCTCTCTTGGGAGCATATCGTCGCGGTAAATAACACCTTCTGCGTTATTACCTAAATCAATAATGATGTTGTCGCGGTTAACTTTCTTAACCGTACCAGTCACTAACTCGCCAACTCTGTCTTCATACTCAGCAATCATTTGCTGGCGTTCTGCTTCTCGAACTTTTTGTACGATAACTTGTTTTGCCGTCTGCGTAGTTATGCGGTCGAACTTGATGGATTCAATCTGTTCTTCAACATAGTCACCCAATTCTATCTCTGGCTCATCAACCTGAGCTGCTGAAATTGTAATTTCAGCGTATGGGTTTTCTTGTTCTTGGTCATCCGGTGTAACTAACCAGCGACGGAATGTGTCAAAGTCGCCAGACGTTCTGTCGATACTTACACGAACTTCTATTTCGCCTTCATTTTTCTTTTTCGTCGCGCTTGCAATCGCAAACTCTAACGCTTCAAAAATCTTTTCTCTAGGCACTTGTTTTTCATTTGAAACGGCTTCCGCCACTAACAAAATTTCTTTATTCATTTTCGCCTCTCTTTTGCCTTCGTCGATGAAAGCAGAGCTGTTCCGTTAATCGAACGTGGGAACAACGTTACCTTTTTCGATATTCGCCACAGCTAACTGGAACTGTTGGCCATCCACTTCAATACTTACCATGCCGTCTTCGCAAGAAAGTACTTCGCCTTTGAAATTACGTCTGTCGTCCATCGGCATAGACAAACGAACTTGAACCACTTCACCTACAGAAGCCTTGTAATGCTTTTCATTGAAAAGCGGTCTATCCATTCCCGGTGATGACACTTCCAAGTTGTATTCGGTACTGATCGGATCTTCTACGTCTAATATTGCGCTTACTTGATGACTAACATCTGCACAATTATCAACGGAAATACCATTCTCGTGATCAATAAAAACGCGAAGAATAGAATGTTTCCCCGCACGTACAAACTCGACACCAACCAACTCAAATCCAAGTGCTTCAACACCAGGATTTAGCATTTCGGTTAGTTTATCTTCAAGTCTTGCCAATCCAAACCTCCAAAAACGAAAAAAGGGCCATAAGCCCACCTGTCATCACCTAGAGAAACGTTACTTCACTAGGTTTTAATACAACAAAAAGCCCCGGACTAGCGGGGCTTTTTGTTGTAATTCTGAACCCTATACCATCGCGTTTAGAAAGCGACATCTATGTGGGTAAAAACACCGTCAGGTGATAGCTTGCTATTAATAAGTGCGTTACTTTCCTAAAAACTTGAGGGAGCCCGCTCTCATTACTTAATCACTGCATTATACGTACAGGTACTGCATTAAGCAACAGCGATACAAAATTTACTCTATTTCTTTAAACGCCTCTTTAATTTCCACTATCTTTGGCAGCATTGCCACAAGTAGATCTACTAGCTTGGGTTCAAAGTGTTTACCTTTCTGACTCTGAATAAATTCTACCGCCTTTTCGATACTCCATGCTTCTTTATAAGGCCGCTTACTTGTTAGCGCGTCAAAAACATCGGCAAGTGCACAGATGCGACCTTCTATAGGAATCTCCTCCCCTTTCAAACCTTTAGGGTAGCCCGTTCCATCCCATTTTTCGTGGTGTGTCATCGAGACGGATTTGGCAACCTTTAGTAATAAAGAATCGCCGCAATCACCAATTATTTCTGCGCCAATCTCAGGGTGGCGCTGCATATCCTTAAACTCCTCATCCGTCAGCTTCCCTGGTTTCAGCATAATACTGTCAGCAATACCTATTTTTCCGATGTCATGCATCGGGGCAGCGTGAAGGAGCGTCGTGGCTTGCTCCTCAGATAAACCATACGCCAATGCCAACTCTCTTGAAAAATGGCTCATACGCATCACATGCATTCCGGTCTCATTATCTTTATACTCAGCGGCGCGTCCTAGCCGCTGAACTACGTGCAGACGACTTTCCATAAGCGCTTCAGCGCGAACTAGACTTAAGTGCGTTTTTACTCGCGCTTTAACCACCGCCGGTGATATAGGTTTGGTAATAAAATCAACAGCCCCCACCTCGAAGCCTTTTGCTTCATCCATATCTTCAGTTAGCGCTGTTACAAAAATAACCGGAATGTGCATTGTGACTTCATTGCTTTTAAGAGACTCACACACTTCAAAGCCTGTCATTCCAGGCATCATTACATCTAGTAAGATAAGGTCTGGTTTACGCACTGAAGCTATTTCCAGCGCCTCATACCCATCGCGAGCAAACACTAACTGGTACTGCTGCGAAAGAAGTTGTTTGAGAACTCGCAAATTTGCGGGCTCATCGTCAACAAGTAACAATACCGGATTAGCTATTTTTGTCTCAAGCATAGTCAGCCTCTACTATGATTCTAAATTTGTAAGCAGTTCATCGACGTATTTTAACGCCGATTTGAAGTCGAAGTTATCAATATGGAACAGTATTTGAACTACCGCGTCTTCGTGTGAAGAGGCGGCCTCGTTACGCAGAAAAACTAACTCACTCTCATCTATCATGTTTTGAAGCAGGCTTTGCTTTAATTTAACAAGATGCTCAGTCAACACTGCATTGTCTGCCAAAATGCTCTCTGTGCTTTTTCCCGTAAGACTATTTGCCCCAGTGCTACTGCTTGAGCCTTCAGAATAAGTGTGCACATTTTTATCAGCATTATTTAAGGTCGCTATGCAAGAAGCTATATCGTCCAAATCGTGCTTCAACAACGCTAATTGGTGGTTATCTATTTGCTGATGCTTAAGTGTTTGCGACTCGATAGTTTTAACATGCCGATAGAACGAAGTTAGACATAGATTTCCGGAGGTTCCCTTTAACGTATGCAAAGCAGCAATTGCATCGTTTGAGTGACTGTTTGACACGGCGCGGCCAAGCGCAGTTAACTTATCGCGAGCAAGATTGAGAAATTTGGATAACTCTAAGAGCACCGTCTTTTCGTCACCCCACATTAAGGTAGCTCGTGCTAAATCAATAATGTCTTGATTATGAGACACGCCCGTAGTTTGACTAGAGATACCTTTACTTACCAATAGCTCTTTTCCATCTGGCGACTTTGCTTTATCAAATTCTAGTGAAAGTACATCGTTAGTGTCTTCCTCCAGAACTCTCGCAACCTCTTGCATTAGTACGGCAAAGTCGACAGGTTTGTTCGCAAATCCTTCCATGCCAGCTTGTTTTGCCGCCAATCTATCCTCAACGAGTACGCTAGCGGTAAGTGCTATCATAGGCACATGGACTAATTGGTTGTCCTTTTCGAATTGACGACGCTGTTTTGCTGCGCTAAGTCCGTCTAACTTAGGCATTTGTAAGTCCATAAGCACAATATCGAAATCCTGCTCCTTCATCATTTTCAACGCTTCTTCTCCGTCTTCGGCTGACGTAACCTCATGACCAGCGCGGGTAAGGAACAAAGTAAGAAGCTCAGTATTTTGTCGGACATCATCGGCAACTAAGACTTTTAGAGACCGTCTGATATTCGAATGAGATGTGCGTGAAGATTTTGTTTTTACATGAGCTTCAACAGGCTCAAGAGGCAAAGAAAAAGTAAAAGATGAACCTTTATTCTTCTCGCTAGAAACGGATATCGAACCTCCCATTAACTCAACAAGCTGTTTTGAGATTGTTGTGCCAAGTCCAGTACCTCCATATTTTCTGCTCATTGAGGCATCTGCTTGAGAAAAAGGGTCGAACACTCGCTCTACTTGTTCTTTTGTCATACCAATGCCGGTATCGGCCACTTCAAAGTAAATATCGTCACTGTGCTGATACACTGAAACAACGACTTCACCTTCGTGGGTAAATTTAACTGCGTTGCCAATGAGGTTGTTAAGCACTTGCCTAATTCGCTCTGGTGCACCGACAAACGTGTCTACTAGCTGGGCATTTAGCGATAAACGCAAGTCAACGTGTTTTCGCTTCGCTTCTAACCAAAACGTGGAAATAACCAAGTCTAGCTCCTCTCGTAAAGAAAACTCTCTGAGCTCAATATCGAGCTTTCCTTTATCGAGTTTGGCACTATCAAGAATGTCGTTGAGTAAATGCAACAGAGACCGAGCAGAGCGATTAATAGTAGTAAGATGCCCCTTCTGGTCTTGGCTTGTAGCCTCAATTAACATCAGGTCACTAAAACCGATTATGGCATTCATGGGCGTACGAATTTCATGGCTCATGTTAGCAAGGAAAGCCGCTCTGGCGGCAGCGGCCTCCTGCGCTTTGTCTCGAGCAGCTTTAAGCGCATTCTCCATATTTTTTCTTGGCGTTATATCTGAAATAAAGCCATCAATATATTCTGCTTCGCCATGCTCATTGTTAACGATTGCTCCCTGCTCAATAACCCATTTGACCTCACCATCTTTCGTAATTATTCGATACTCAAGAATGAAAGTCCCCTCGCCTGCTGACTTTTCTTTAATGTATTCACTATCGTCTGGATGATATAGAGAAGCGAAACATCGCTTGGGGTCAGGTAGCGTAAAATCATCCGACTCATAACCCGTTAACTCTTTTACCGCGTCGCTTAGAAAAGTCATCTCCTGTTTTGCATTCGCCAGCTTGCGATAGGCCATACCGGGTATGTTGGCGATTAAACTTCTAAATTTAGCCTCACTCTCTCTTAATTTGTTTTCTATCGCTTTTCGCTTTCTCATGTCTGAAGCAAACGAAACAAAGATGCCTCTCCCATTAATTCGGGTATGGCCAATCCCCGCTCTTACCGGGATCCTCTCTCCACCTTTCCTAACGACCTCGGCTTCAAGCCCTCTGCCAATTGTCCGTTCTTCTTCAAAGGAGGTCTTTTTGTAAAAATCTGGACCGTAAAGATGTCGACGTTCCGGCACAACCAGCTCATTGGCATGCATGCCAACGAGTTCAGAAACCGTGTAACCATAGACATCGCCAGCGGCAGGATTGGCGGTGCGGATTATACCGTCATCACCAAAGGTAATAATGGCATCTACAGCAGTATTAGTGAGAGCACGCTGCACTCGCTCACTTTTAATAGCTCGCGTCATTGTATCTCGATATTTAAACAATAGACTCACGCCTAACGCCGATGCAATGAGCACAGTAGTCACTACCGCGGTTGCGACAGCCAAATATGCTGTGATATTCGGTGGCTGAGAAGTAAGCTCAAACCCAGGTGGGAGTACAAACCGTGCTGCAGCCATACCAGTGTAATGCATACCCGCAATCGCAAACCCCATAACAACACTGGCCAAAATAATGTGCCGAGTGAGCGCTCGTTTTGATTTGGCGCCAACCTTGATGCCAAACTTTATCCATAGAGAGAGCACGGCCAAAACGACTGCAACAGCAACAGATAAAAGAAACATAGGCAGGTCGTAACGTAACAACGGCGCCATATCCATCGCAGCCATGCCAATGTAATGCATACAACCAATGCCAGACCCCATCAAAACTCCGCCTTGCACAATTTCAGAAACAGACACTTTCCTCTTTGTTAATAGGTGTAGTGCAACCCAAGAAGCCGCTACTCCGGGTAAAGCAGACAGCATTGTTTCTGAGATGTAGTAACTTACTGGTGTACAAAGCTCCAAAGCTAGCATACCTAGGAAATGCATGGACCAAACGCCGCCTCCTAAGGCAAAGCTTCCAGTGATGAGCAGAACACTTTTTCTTACTTTATGTTTAGTTACAGATGCCTGATTGGCTACATTAAAAGCCATGAAAGACGCAAAGACCGCGATAAGCAGAGATAGAAGTATGAGAGGAAAGTTATAGGAACCCTCAAGAAAAGAGGCATTTGTGTCAAAAGTGAAAAGTTCTAAGAGAGTCATTAAACAATAAAACCAAAAAATTGCAGCCAATACGTGCGCAAATTAGCACACAATATAATTCTAGCGACGCGTATTAATGAAAACTAGACTAATTGATATTTCAAATAGAGCGTTTCTTGAACTTCTTCGATGGTTTAGACGTGATTTAAATAGTTAACCGTAAATATAGAGTAGAGCCTCATCTGCGCAAATGAAACATAGTTAATAAATTATAGTATGGTTAATAAATAATAGTAACGAGCAAGGCTAAGCCCCTATGCTTTGGTTACATTGCAGAAGCAGCACAGTTTATTGAGACTGATGGTGTTTTATGGCGGTTAGTAAAGAATGCTAATTCAGGAGATATTACAGTGTTTCAAATACAAAAAAGCCCCAACAAATGCTGAGGCTTTTAAATGTGGTTGCGGGAGCAGGATTTGAACCTACGACCTTCGGGTTATGAGCCCGACGAGCTACCAGACTGCTCCATCCCGCGTCTGTACGGTAAAATGTGATATTCACATTTTAAAAATTCTGGTATATTTTCAGTGGTTGCGGGAGCAGGATTTGAACCTACGACCTTCGGGTTATGAGCCCGACGAGCTACCAGACTGCTCCATCCCGCGCCAGAAGATATCGGTTGAGATTGCTTGGCTTTTCTTCCTCGCCTCAACGTGGAGCGTATTATACATAGGGACTTTTCTAACACAAGCGTCTAACATCAAAATATTGCATTTTTCTGACTGTTCGCAGGTTTATTGAACAATGTGTGCAAACATAATACAAAATAATGTGCTTTACCCGCTTTTACGTCTCTATCTATTTAAACTTTTCCATTTTTTCAGCCAGTGAAAAGTCGAGATCACTCAATCCATCAACATCATGAGTGGTTAATTTTACTTCCACTTTGTTATAAACATTAAACCATTCGGGATGATGCTTAAGCTTTTCTGCCCAAATAGCAATTTGTGACATCCAGCCAAACGCTCGAATAAAACTTTTAAATGAAAACGTCTTTGTTATTGCATCACCGTCTCTCAACCATTTGTCACCATCAACGACCAATTCGTTGAGTGTGATTAATTTTGACTCAATGGCGGCGTCATCTAGTTTTGTTGTCATTGCACTATCTCCTATTGTTTTAGATACTCTAAAGAACTCAGCGTTAAATTGACAAGTAACCGCTAATATTGACATGCCGAGTTTCAAGTATCAGTGGTGTAAAATGTTTACAAAAAAGCCGGCATCGAAGCCGGCTTTGCTATTTTTATATAAAAAGCTAACTATTAAAACTCAACAGCAAGCCTCGCATATATTTGACGACCTCTTGGATCGTGAACCTTAGAATCGAAACCACTGTTTGTGAAAACCTGAGGAGGATTTTCATCAGTTAAATTAATGCCCCCCACTGTTAGTAGGTAAGAAGTTTGAGTGTCAATCAGGGCACTGAGGTCTACATTAAATTGAGCATCAAAAGTTACGTGACTTTCAATCTCTTTCAGACCAGCATTGCCGCAGCCCTGTGATATTATAGTTCCGTCCGCGCAGTTTTGGTCATCATCGTAGCTGCTTGTGTAACGCACGAATAGATTGGCGCTGTAAGCTTCTTTCCTCCAAGTTAAGCCAAGGTTTGCTCGCAACTCTGGTGAAGATACTCCAATATTCGTAAAGTTTCTTCGACCAACACCATCAATTTGGCCTGCTTGCGGGTCATCCAAGTCATAGCCCAGCACGTAAGTCGCTGATAAATTTGGTACAAAAGTACCCAATTCAGATTCAATTTTGTAGCTTGTTACAAAGTCAATTCCGTTTGTTTCTAAAGAACTCGCATTCACAAAAGTATTGTTAACTTGCAAAACTGGACCCGTCAATGGGTCACCCGCACGCACTATGCGTGACGTGTCGGTAGGGTTAAGGTCTAAAAGAGCCTGTGCACTTTCCTGAATAATCAAATCTTCAAACTCAAAATTCCAGTAATCTAACTCTATCGATAAGTCTTTGAAAGGTTCAAAGGACACGCCAAAATTGTACGCCGTAGATTCTTCTGGTGTGAGATCTTCATTACCTAAGGTGCGAACCGCCGCGAATGCGTTACCTTGTACCACTGAGTCTGTCAACTGTTGTAAGCTTGTTGCACCGCCGTTCCGCATAAATATTGATGGTGCTCTAAATGAGGTAGAAATAGATCCCCTTAACGAGAGGTCATCAGAAAACCGATAATTGAATGCAACTTTAGGATCTATAGTATCGCCAATACTACCGCCATAATCTTCATAACGCAGGGCCAATTGAATATCTAATTGATCATTTACAGGCAAGGCCATTTCAGCGAAGGCCGCCCAAACATCCAATTCACCACTGAAATCAGGGTTACCAATAACAAATGAAAAGCTGTCCTGATTTGATAATTGATCATAGTCTTGGCTTAGCTCTTCTTCACGGTACTGCATTCCAACGGCAAGACCAGCAAATCCGCCGCCCATTTCAAAAACATCGAATGAAGCGAAACCTTCCAACACTTGCAGTTTTGACTCAGAATCAATGACTTGATCCGCTGAAAACGAGTCTATAACGTATTGCGAATTTGGTGAGGTAGTAAATGACGTAGCGAAAGGATTGAAGTATTCACAAGATCCTTGACCTGGGACTGAAGATGGGCTGCTTGGATCACAATTTGCTCCACCGAAACCCGATAATGCTAGATTGAACTCCGTGTTTAATACATCTTCAACGCTAAATAAAAACTCATTTTTTGCGTTGGTGTAACTAATTTCCCAGAAGCCGTTGTCCAGCTCACCTTTAAGGCTAGTATTAAATCGAAATGTTTCTGATTCCGTGTTTGCAGGATCTGCATCAAAACCATTACCTTCCGCTCGTCCTAAAAACTGGACCGCTGTACCAAACGGATTATCCGGATGAGTAGCTGGCACTACAGGCCCGCGTAAATTTGGAAAACTTGGTGCTCCACCACGTTCAGCACGATTACGAGCCATTCCAAATTCCGTGGCCCACATGAGGGTGTCTGACAATTCGTAATCAGATTTCACGAATATATTTAGACGACTCTCTTCGGGAACGTAAGAATAACCGGGACCAAAGTCATATTGGCAAGTTCCTAAATCAAGCGAGCCGAAACCAGGATAAGGAACGGTCGCTGCAATATTTGCATTACCACCAAATTCTGCACAACCAGTAGGATCAATAACGGGAACGCCTGGAGGAATTCCGGGAACGCCAAAATACGAACCTGGATTACCTAGATTACTACTATCGTCTTGTGGACGAGAAAGACGTCTGTCTGACAAGAACAATGGGTCGCGACTTGTATAACTTACAGCAGCCATCACATTTCCATTATCAGAGCTGGCCCCCCACAATCCTTGCAGTACATACTCAGAATTATCTCCATGCGCACCATCTTGATAATCTGCTGTAATCTTAGCCCCCTCATAATTACGTTTTGTTATGAAGTTGACTACACCGGCAACAGCATCTGAACCGTAAAGAGCAGACGCACCATCTTTAATAATTTCAACACGATCGATAGCTATCATCGGTACTAAAGAGCTTGTATCAACGAAGTTTAAACCTTCATTAGTTTGTTGAGAGTTGACCACTTGACGTCGACTGTTGAGCATAACCAAAGTTGAGGCAACACCCAAACCTCTTAAATTAATGTTTGAGGTTCCCGCCGTCGCATTCTGAGTGAATGCGTCCGGGTTATTCTCGGCGCCTGAATTAATAGTAAGTGTTTGTGTGATATCTGCGATATTTTTTGCACCAATCGAGTCGATTGCGACGCTGTCTACCACTGCTAGAGGAGAAGGAGATTCAAAGTTTTCGCTGCGACGAACGAAACTACCGGTAACAAGAATAAGTTCAACCTCCCGTTTTGCTTCTTTCTCATTTTCGGTGTCAGTTTCTTGGGCTGTTGCGATCATGGGAGAGCAAAGTAATGCAGCGCCAACATAAGCAGCAACTGCAGTTTTACGCGTATTCAATTTCATAGTGTGATTCCAAATCTGGGCGTTTCACTACCGGCAAATATAATCTCGCGTTCCGCTAGCGACCTGCTATTCGATTTTCTGTTATTTTTATAAGGGCATAAACAACCTATGTCCTCAAATTGATACTATGCCTGATTCCTAATTTTGTAAATTTATTGTGAATAATATGTTTACATTAATTTTACACATGGTCTGACCAGATATACTTTAGAATAAGTTTTGCGATGAGTATCGATAATAATGAGTAGAAATTGCGGATAAGGCGTGAAATTAGTTCACAACCTGCAACCCCCTTGTTATGGATGAAATATAAACCTCAACAAATTCATAACCTTAAAAGATTTGAAAAAGCGGAACGGTTCTTGTTACCTCCTCTCCATTAATTTCAAATAGAAGAAAACAACACGCTTATGGAAATACCTCGCATCGACGACGTGTATAAATTGCTCACCGGAAAGTTAGAAACTTGGATGGAAAGCGCAATAACTATCCTCCCTAACATAGTGGTTGCACTACTCATTGCTATCGCATTTGGCTTTATAGCAAGGGTTGTAGGAAATATCGCCGGTACTGTGATGCGTCGTACGTTTGAATCTCGCCAGATAGCGGGGTTATTAACATCTATTGTTAAATCGCTTGTTTTGATAGCCGGTATTTTTATTGCTCTTGATTTCGTGGGTTTAAAGGGCACGGTAACATCGCTATTGGCTGGCGCAGGTATTATTGGTCTAGCCATCGGTTTTGCGTTTCAAGATATGACAGAGAACTTTATCGCCGGTGTTGCAATGGGCATCCGCAAGCCGTTTGAAATTGGTGATGTAATAAAAGCAGAAGGCGTATTTGGTAACGTAAAAAGTATTAACTTGCGCAATACATTGGTAGAAACATTTTACGGTCAGGTAGAAGTTATACCGAACAAGATTTTGTTTAGAAATATTCTTACTAATTACTCCACTCTTGGAAAAAGGCGATTAGAAGTTCCTGTTGGCATATCCTATGCCGATGATATTGAAAAAGCAGTCAAGGTCATTGTCGAGGCGATGAAAGATAAAGAGTACGTCATCATTAAAGATGAAACTGCGGTATATGCCGAATCCTTTGGCGACTCTAGTATTAATTTAGTGCTGTGGTTTTGGATAAGCTACCCCGGTGAACATGGCTTTATGGGCGTACGCCACGATGCAGTATGTACGGTTAAAACCGTTCTGGAAGAAAACGATATTCTAATTCCGTTTCCAATTCGTACTTTGGATTTTAATTCAAAAGGGAGCGATAACCTTGACACTATGCTCAAGGACAAAGAAGAAATTCAGTGAACACTGATGTGCGACAACTAATGGATAGAATGACTATTCAAATCATAAAACGGAGATACACTATGAATAAGTTAATAGAGTCAAAGATTTTAAGAACTGCGTTTTTTGCACTAGTAATGGGTGCAAGCATTGGTGGCTGTGCCACGGTTGAAGGCGCTGGAGAAGATATTGAAAGTGCTGGCGACGCCATTGAAGATGCCGCTGACGACGCATCATAAGCTAGTACAGATAAGCGTATTAGTTCAAACATCAATGGACTAACAAAAAAGCTAAGTCGGGACTGTACGTCTGTGTATCATGTACATGGGCGTACAGTACCGGCTGATATACTCGAATGCTCGTCGCCCTACCCTCAAAACGAGCTTTGAATAAACGTAAAGGTTGGCGTTAGGCCAATACAGCAAGCATTAAAAAAGTCCCTACCAGTGCGGGTTTCCCGCTTGATTTTAGCATACAGCTAGCTTCGACCTTGTACAATTTCCCTTGAGGTTTATCTGAAATATCAGTGACTTTAAATTGATATCGAATAGCATCATCACGTCTCACAGGCTCTAAGAAACGTAGCTTATCCATGCCATAGTTTATGGTTGAAGCAATTTTATCGCTGTGCCCTACAACTTGTGAAAATGCATTAGGCATTAAGGATGCAGATAGAAAGCCGTGGGCAATCGTCGTTTTAAATGGGCTTTCTTTAGCGCAGCGTGCTTCATCTAGATGGATCCATTGGTGGTCGCCAGTGGCATTGGCAAACTGAGTTATCATGTCTTGTGACACGACAAGCCATTCTGACTGTTCAAATGTATCACCTACTGATAAATCGATGAGTGTTTTCATTGGTTTGTATCCTGTCCTATTTGTAATGTTACTAAACTACTATTACTAAGATGAATGTTTCAATTAACTTTTAATAATAGGTATTTATAAATATTCTTGTTACACTCTCGTAAACAATTAGTGGTTGCTGTGAACATAATTGTGACATTTAATTACGTCATCATAGCTACCGTTTTATCTATTGGCTTTTTCAGGGCACTCGCCCCACTGAAGGATTACTTATGAATCTCAATAGAGTCGACTTGAACCTTTTTGCTGTGTTCGATGCGATATACACAGCTGGCAGCTTAACAAAAGCAGCCGATGTCCTCTGTATAACGCAACCTGCCGTGAGTAACTCATTAGCAAGATTAAGAGAGATGTTAAACGATCCCTTATTCGTGCGCACAGGCCACAGCATGACGCCAACGCCCGTGGCGCAAAATATCATCGTTCCAGCTAGACAAGCACTCGCTCTATTGCGAAAAAGTGTGCAAGAAAGCCACACTTTCGACCCGCTTACGGCTGAAAAATCATTTAATTTTGCGAGTCGAGACTTGTTAGAAGCGAGTATCATGCCCCGTCTAGTGTCTCGCCTTCAAAATTTAGCACCTAATATCGGTATAACCAATTATGAAATACCCCGAAGCCAGGTGGTGTCAGCAATGGCAAGCGGCACATTAGATTTTTTTGCCGATGCGTCTACCTTTACCGACCCCCACTTGTGCAAAGATAAAATTGCTCAAGACAGGTTTGTGGTATTAGCGAGAAAAAATCATCCGGCGCTTAAGAACGGCCTAGATTTAGAAACGTTTTTGCGCTTAGGCCATATCAACGTATCTCAAAGAAAGTCGGGAGCAGGCCCTATCGATATTGCACTGGATAAAATGGGTAAGCGCCGGAAAGAAGTTATGCGCGGTCAGCACTTTTTAACCGTGCCTAGTACCATTGTTAAGACCGATTTGATTGCGTGTTTGCCATTCCATTTGGCCAAGCACTACGACCTAGCTATTTATGAAGTACCTTTTGATTTACCGCCAGTAGAATATTTTTTATATTGGCATGTCAGTGCTGATCATGATTATGCTCATATGTGGATGCGAGAGCAAATTATGGAAGTGGCGAGCACCTTTAAGCCTCACTGAGCCTTTTAGATATCAATTGTTAAACACCCCATATTAAGCCCCAATGAGATTAAAAGCTCATTGGGGCTTTTTTCAATGTCAGCTTGATACTAGCAACATCCTTTTCTAACAAAATTGTGATTTTCAATCATTGGCGATAAAGCGCATATAAAACACGCAAATCATTAATACTAAAAGTTAAAAGCAACACTAAAGTAGCATGGACTTTAGTATAGGGTATGAATGCCCATACTTAGTTATCTGTTTGTATGTTTTTGCTTTCCCCGACATTGCGTTTAATTAAGTCGTACACAAAACGACCACCCATATCGAATAGGAATTTTAACCATGTTGAAAATAGTTAAATCTTCTCTACTAATCGCCGCGTCTACTATCGCCTTTTCAAACGTTGCTCAGGCGGACGACATTAATGATGCCCTTGCTAACATCTGCACTATTGTGGAAGCAGACGACAAAGGCGAACTACGTAAAAAAATGCGTCGTGTGCAGTCAGATTACAGATTAAAGTTACGTGATTATTATTCAGGCGTATCATGCGGTGGCCAAAGCTTGATTAGAACAGCACTTTCTAGCAACGCAGTTGAAGTCGGTACGCTACTTGTTAAAAAAATGCCAAGCAAAGATTTGCAATCGCCTGAAGCAGACGGTAAAACACTGCAAGCATGGATAGCAGAACAGGGATTGCAGTCCTCGCCAATTTCCGAAGAGCTAAACAGCAGAATTTAAGACTCACACATAGCTAAACCGGAAAAAGCGCCTCATAAGGCGCTTTTTTAGTTAAATGACAGACTAACAGGCTATATAACCTCAAAATTGAGGTAGTCCAGTCCAGCTCCTATCACCGATAAATAAACGTTAATTAGGCGCTAAATAAACGCTAACACTCTATCAGACGCCCAGTTTGGAAACTCTCGGTGGATCCAATGTGTTGCTGTCTCGTGATAAATAACTTCACAATGAGGTACATACTTTTCAATCCCGCGCAGCACTGCATTATCAAATGCTAAATCGTTTCTTCCCCACAGCACTAGCGTAGGTACCCCAATATGAATATTGGGAACATGAATAGTCTGTAGCTCTTCGTCCGACGCATCAACAGGAGGGATATCTTGAGGCATGCATCTGTAGTAATTAAGCATTGCGCTAAGGCGTGCCTCTTGACTCCAATCATTCAACAACGTAGAGGCATAATCCCACTGCTGCTCAAAAAACGCTTCCCCAAGCATGTCTTTAAGTAACTTGAAATCTGTAGATATCAAACTCGACACTGCGTTTTTATCACGTAGCGAAAAAATATACTGGCTCTTCACCCGTTGTTGTTTGCTTACGATTAAAGATTGAGTGAATGTGGATGGATGCGCAGCATTTAGTATAACCAGTTTATGAATTAAGTCGGGATGAAAAGCAGTGAGCGGCCAAGCAATAGCACCTCCCCAGTCGTGAGCAACCAAAATCACCTTTCTGCCTTTTTTGACATTCTTAATAAAGGTGGCCATACGTTTTATCAACGCAGGAACTTCATACTGCCGTTCTTCACTTAAGGGATCGGAAAGGTGATAACCGGGTAAGTCTGGCGCAACAATATCGTAGTGCAAAGGTAAGGTACCAATGAACGCTTCCCATGCATGAGCGTTTTCAGGAAAGCCATGAAATAATACAAACAATGTATTATCGCTGGTGAGTTCTTGGCCTAGCTCCGCTGAGGGTTCTTTAACTAGCTCCGCTGAGGGCTCTTTACCTAGCTCTGCTGAGGGCTTTTTACCTAAACCCGCCGAGGGCTCTCTACTCAAATAATGAATGCGTTTTCCATCAATTGTCACGTATTGCGATTGCAACATAACACTCCCCCATAGGCAGGAAATAAAAAAGCCGGGAAGCGTGAAATACGTATTAAGCGCATTCACCCTCACCCGGCTTTTACCACAAGATGTTGTAAGCGTTAATTACTCAACGGCAAACATGCTTTCAGGCATAGACATTAGGTTGTCTGCACCTGACTGCATTGCTGAGACTAGTGAACGCGTGCGAGTAAGCAAACGGTCAAAGTAGAAGCCTGTAGTCAGTATTTTACTCTTATAGTATTCAGTTTCTGTGCTTCCGGCATCAAGCTGCTCTTGCGCTTTCACTGCCATACGAAGCCAGAAGTAAGCAACTGTGACATAACCAGAATACATAAGATAATCAACTGACGCCGCGCCAATTTCATCTGGGTTAGACGCCGCAACTTTACCGATATCCATGGTTACTTGCTGCCACTCATCAAGGTGAGAATTAAGGGCGTTTGTCCACGCACTAAACTGTGCATTGTCACGAAGAGAGTTGCAGTAATCGCGAACTTCCTGAACAAACACATTGAGCAATTCACCGTTAGAACCCATCACCTTGCGGCCAAGTAGATCCACTGCCTGAATACCCGTGGTCCCTTCATACATAGTACAAATACGCGTATCACGTGCGAGCTGCTCCATGCCCCACTCTTTAATGAAACCATGGCCGCCGTAAACCTGCATACCGTAGCTTGTGGTTTCCTGTGCAGTTTCAGTCAAAAACGCTTTAACAATCGGCGTCAAGAATGCAAGTTTTGCTTCTGCTGTTTGCTTGGCAACTTCATCGTCGCCGTAAAGCGTTACGTCTACCATTTGCATACAGTACGCAGCTAAAGCACGGTTGCCTTCGGCAAATGCTTTTTGCGTTAGCAGCATACGACGCACGTCTGGGTGCACAATAATAGGATCCGCAGGACCATCTGGGTTCTTGCGTCCTGTCATTGAGCGAAATTGCACTCTGTCTTTGGCATACTTAAGCGCACCTTGGAAAGACGCTTCCGATGCCGCCAAACCTTCAAGGCCAGTGCCGATACGTGCAGTGTTCATAAAGGTAAACATACAGTTTAAGCCGCGGTTAGGAGGACCAATTAGGAACCCTTTCGCGCCATCAAAGTTGATTACGCACGTCGCGCTCGCTTTAATGCCCATTTTATGTTCGATACTGCCGCAGCTTACTGCGTTTCTATCTTGCTTCTCGCCGTCGTCAGACACGTTGAATTTAGGAACAACGAATAACGAAATACCTTTTGTGCCTTCTGGCGCATCCGGTAGGCGCGCAAGCACAATGTGTACGATATTTTCAGACATATCGTGCTCACCAGCAGAGATGAAAATCTTAGTGCCGGTAAGGCTATAACTTCCATCTTCTTGTGGCTCAGCGCGACACTTCAGCATACCAAGGTCAGAACCGCAGTGCGCTTCTGTAAGACACATGGTACCCGTCCATTCACCGCTGATAAGCTTGTGAAGGAACTTCTCTTGCTGCTCTTTAGTACCGTGCGCTTTTAATGTTTCCATACAGCCTTGACTTAGGCCTGGGTACATTGCCCACGAGTGGTTAGCACCGGAGAACCATTCAGCAATAATTGAAGCCAGGGAGTAAGGAAGATTTTGTCCGCCAAACTCTTCCGGATGCGCCATACTCGGCCAACCGCCTTCTACGTAGGTCTGATAAGCTTCTTTAAAGCCTTTAGGTGTCGTTACCACACCGTCTTCCCATTTACAGCCTTCTTCATCGCCCGACTGATTAATTGGTGCTAGCGTGTTTTCTGAAAACTTCGCTGCTTCAGAAAAAATGGCTGATACCAAGTCTTCAGAGGCTTCATCGAAGCCTAGCTTTTGATAGTGACTTTGAAAGTCGAGTAGCTCATGTGTTACAAACATGGCGTCGCGTTGTGGAGCTTTATAACCTTCCATACTAATTACCTATAGAACTTCAAATAAACCAGCAGCGCCCATGCCGCCACCGATACACATAGTGCAAACTACAAATTTCGCACCACGTCTTTTACCTTCGATGAGTGAATGACCCACCATACGAGCACCGCTCATGCCATAGGGGTGACCAATAGAAATGGCACCGCCGTTAACGTTTAATAATTCGTCTGGAATGCCCAACTTGTCACGGCAATACAATACCTGTACTGCAAATGCTTCATTAAGCTCCCACAGACCAATGTCGTCCATGGTTAATCCATGCTGCTTTAATAGCTTAGGAATGGCAAATACAGGGCCAATTCCCATTTCATCTGGTTCACATCCTGCAACCGCAATCCCGCGATAAATACCAAGGGGTTGCCCTTTTCCTTTTGCCGCAGAGTGCTCATCCATAATAACAGTGGCGCTTGCACCGTCAGATAGTTGACTTGCATTACCTGCGGTAATACACCCGCCTTCAATCACCGGGTTTAAGCTTTGTAAACCTTCTAGTGATGTTTCTGGACGGTTGCCTTCATCTTTAGACAGCGTGACTTCCCGTTCGCTTGTTTCACCGGTCTCTTTATTAAAGAGTGTCTGCGTTGCAGTAATCGGTACGATTTCGTCATCAAACTTGCCTGCTGACTGAGCCGCGGCTGTTCGCATTTGACTTTGATAGCCGTACTCGTCCTGCACATCACGACTGATGTTGTATCGCTTAGCAACCACTTCAGCGGTTTGCAGCATAGGCATATAAATATTTTTATGCTTCGCTACTAATGCTGGGTCTACCGCACGATGCATGTTCATGCTTTTGTTTTGCACTAGTGAAATAGAATCTAAACCGCCAGCAACCATGATGTTGGTATCGCCAGTGCGAATCGCATTCGCCGCCGTTGCGATAGCATACATGCCAGAGCTACACTGTCTGTCTAATGTCATACCAGCAACAGACGTAGGTAGGTCGCCAGCAAGCGCTGCTAAGCGGCCAATATTCATTCCGCCACTGCCTTGTGTAAGGGCTGCACCCATCACAACATCATCTATGCTGGCTGGGTCAATACCGGCGCGAGACACTGCATGCTTTATTGCGTGCCCGCCAAGTGAAGGCGCAGGTAGATTATTGAGCGCGCCTTTGTAGGCACGGCCAATAGGTGTTCTTGCGGTACTAACAATTACTGCATCACGCATAGTATTGTTCCTTATTTTTTATAGTGCTTAAAACTGCCGCCTTCACGGGCCAATTTTATAAGTAAATCGCTAGGCTCTAGCCACATCTTTCCGTAGTCGCCAAGTCGGTCACGGTATGTAGTTAACTTATCGAGAATAGTCTGAAGCCCTACTTCATCTGCATACTGCATAGGACCACCACGGAACACAGGGAAGCCATAGCCGTAGACGTAAATCACATCAATATCGCTAGACTTAGCAGCAATACCTTCTTCTAGAATACAGGCACCTTCATTGATAAGAGAAAACATGACTCGCACCAAAATCTCATCATCGCTGATGTCAGAACGCTGCTCTACGCCAAGTCTCTGTGCTTCTTTCTTCGCAATATCGAGTACTTCAGGGTCTGGAATAGGAACGCGACTGCCCGGTTCATAGTTATAGGTTCCGCGACCGGTTTTAAGGCCATTGCGATCCATTTCTACCAAGCGGTCGGCAACAGCGCCGTAAGCCGGGTCGTGCGCAATATGTTCTTGGCGAGACTGGCGAACGTAGTAACCAATATCAAGCCCAGCCATATCGCCCATTGTAAATGGCCCCATAGGCATGCCGAAATCGGTAAGTACCTTGTCAACTTGCTCTGGTGAAGCGCCTTCTAACAATAAGCGGTTTGCTTCTCGTCCGTATGGCTCAATCATTCTATTGCCAACAAAACCAAAGCAAACACCCACTAGCACCGCGACCTTTTTGATGCGCTTAGCCATCTTCATGCAGGTTTTAATAACTTCAGGCGATGTCTTCTCAGCTTTGACGACTTCAAGCAAACGCATCACATTAGCAGGAGAGAAGAAGTGAAGCCCAATGACGTCTTGTGGACGAGAAGTCGACGTAGCAATCTCATCGATATCAAGTGTAGATGTATTAGAAGCTAAAATAGCGCCTGGTTTACATACTCTATCTAGCGTTGAGAATACCGTCTTCTTCACTTCCATCTTTTCAAACACAGCTTCAATCACTAAATCTACGTCACTTAAGTCATCATACGTGGTTGTGCCACTCAGCAGTGCCATGCGAGATTCAACTTGTTCTTGCGTTAGCTTGCCTTTTTTAGCGCTGTTTTCGTAATTTTTGCGAATAAGAGCGAGCCCTTTCTGTAAGGCTTCTTCTTTAAGCTCAAGCATCGTTACTGGGATACCGGCATTGGCGAAGTTCATCGCAATACCGCCGCCCATGGTCCCAGCGCCTATAATGGCTACCTTCTCAATAGCGCGCTCAGGTGTTGATTTATCGAAGTCACTGACATGACCCGCCGCGCGCTCTGCAAAGAAAAAGTGCTGCTGCGCTCGCGCTTGTGGCGTGTTCATGCACTCCATAAACAGCTTGCCTTCATTTTTAAGGCCATCTTCAAAAGCTAATATGTAAGCGCCGCGAACCGCTTCGATACATTTAAGCGGTGCGAAAAAACCTTTTGATGCTTTTTTCGTTTGAGCGACTACAGCGTCAAAAACGGCTTGTGTTTCATCAGACATTGTTAAGGAAATATCACAGGTACGCTTAATAGCCGTTGCACCACCTAAAGACGCTAAATACGCTTTGGTATCTTCTAAGAGGTGCTCAGGCTTATCTGATATCTTGTCAAATACGCCTGGTAATTTGAGTACAGAAGTGGGCTTACCTGTCACTATCATTGTTAAGGCTGTTTGCGCGTCTGCCAAGCGAGGTAAACGCTGCGTTCCGCCAGCGCCGGGTAAAATACCTAGATTAACTTCTGGAAGACCCACTTTATTGTCGGCAAACGTGATGCGGTGATGACATGCTAAGGCAACTTCTAAACCGCCGCCAAACGCTGGCCCCGGTAAAACGGCTACGACCGGCTTTGACGCGTTTTCAATCTTCTCTAGTACTTCAGGTAAGTTTGGTGATAAATCACCGCCTGCAAATTCACTGATATCGGCGCCACCTGAAAATATTGGCAGAGCGGATGTCACCACGATAGCTTTCACACTACTGTCGTTTATCGCTTGTTCAATGCAGTCTATTAGGCCTACGCGAAGTGCTCGAGAGAGTGCGTTAACTGGTGCACTCTGCATAGTAAGCGTGGCAACACCCTGCTGCACATCATACGATACTGCTTTGTTTTCCGTCTGAGTCATAACCATATCCTGTTTATCACGTTAATCGGATGTTATTGCAGTGTTGCCAATCATCCAAGTTTATTGGTGTTATAGACATTTATCACAATATTTAATACGGCAACGAAACCCTGTTTTTTCATCGGATCCGCTTTCACGCTAAGTAATACAGGAGTTACAGATTAATTGACAGAATGAGATAAGGGTGTTTTTGTTATCATACCGTTAATTATTTTACATTTAATTTACAGGGGCAAGTAAGCTATGCAGATACTGAAAACACCTGAAAGCGCCTTTTCGAATATCTCTGATTTTCCGTACGAACCACAGTTTGTTCAAGTAACCGATACCGTCAGTAGCGAACTGTCCATGGCCTATTACCAAGCAGGTCCGACTGACGGTCATCCCGTTGTTTTACTACACGGTGAACCAACCTGGGCTTATCTCTATCGAAAGATGATCCCCATTTTAGCTGATGCGGGCTTCAACGTGCTTGCACCCGACCTTATAGGGTTTGGTCGTTCTGACAAACCTACACGCAGCAGTGACTATACCTATGCAAGGCACTTAATTTGGGTACGAGAATGGTTTAACCAAGTTGTGAAACAACCCGCTACGCTGTTCTGTCAGGATTGGGGAGGCCTATTAGGTCTTCGACTTGTAGCAGATATGCCTGAGCGATTTTGTGGTGTGGTGGCTGCAAATACCGGTCTACCCACGGGCGATCAAAAGCCTAGTAAGGCGTTTACGGCATGGCGTCGCTTTTCTCAAGACGTACCGGAATTTCCAACCTCAGATATCATTGATAAAGGCACAGTAACCGACTTATCAGATAGTGTTAAAGCGGCTTACGACGCACCATTCCCTGATGAGACTTATAAAGTAGGCGCAAGAATGTTTCCCCTATTGGTTCCTACACAGCCCGACAGCACAGACTCTCAAGCCAATCGAAACGCTTGGCAGTCGCTTAAGCAGTTCAACAAACCCTTTATGACCGCCTTTAGCGATAGCGATCCTGTGACGGCAGGCGGTGACAAATTTATGCAGCACACCATTTTAGGCTGCAAGGGAATAGCACACACCACAATTAAATCTGGTGGTCACTTTTTACAAGAGGACAAGGGTGAAGAATTAGCTCAGGTTCTTATTTCATTTATTCACAATTACTAGGGCGTATTGACCTAGGTATTTCAGAACATATAAAGGAAACATCATGGATTCACTACTTAACTTTACCGACCACGTTGTGCTGATTACTGGCGCAGGCAGCGGGTTTGGCCGGCTTTTGGCGACAGGGCTTGCACATCGCGGCGCAAAACTCGTGCTCAGCGACATAAATGAAGCGTCGCTCAACTCGGTAAAAAATGAACTTGAAAGTGTTACCGATGTGGTGAGCATCGCAGGCAACATTGCAGATGAAAGTCTCAATAAAGCGCTGGTAGACGCGGCGTTAGAGAAATTTGGTCACTTGGATATTGCCGTCAATAACGCAGGCATTGCTCACACGCCAGCGCCCGTTCATGAAATGACTGAGGCCATCATGGATAGTCAGTTTGGGGTTAATGTTAAAGGCGTGATGTTTGGCATGAAATACCAAATTCCTGCCATGCTCGCTCAAAAAAAGGGCCATGTGTTAAACGTGAGTTCTCTTGCTGGTCTTGGCGGCGCTCCAAAAGGCGCAGCCTACGCAGCAGCAAAGCATGCCGTTGCCGGCATCACTCGCACCGCAGCAGTAGAGTATGGAAGAAAGAATGTGCGTGTAAATGCAATATGCCCATTTTACAGCCCAACCAATATTCTAAATGTGGATGGATATAATACCCCAGAAGCCCAAGCTCAATTGGGTCAGGGCAGCCCAATGAAGCGCCTAGGAGAGCCACAGGAAATAGTTAACACTATGATGCTAATGCTGTCTCCTGGAAACAGCTATATGAACGGCCAAACTATAGCAGTTGATGGCGGCGTCACCGCTTGGTAGGAGGCTTCACCGCCAATAGAGAGGCTTCACCGTCAATAAAGAGAAGCATCACCGAAAGACAGAAAAGTCGCTGCATTGCACAGCATACAGTATAAATTTTCATACCATGGTATGAGCTACTCTATTTTGTTTTAAATCGACTTTAGTTGTAATGGAGATGAACAAACAAAGTCTGACGAAAGAGGCGAGTGCAACCGCCTCTGACGTCTTTTCTCTCTCGGTTAGTGCACTCAGTACTGCAATGAAATACTGCAAAAAAATGCTGCAATAAACCGGAAACTGAACTAAACATTAAAAGAGAGCCAATGATGAAAACACTTACCAGCATGATGTTGATTAGTGCTTGTTTAGCGGCTGTACTTATTTCTCACAATTTGGCTGCAGCAGAAGATGCTAAACACCAGCCAAACCTCAATAGTTCAGAGCAAGCGAAACCGATTTTTAAAAAAATTCGCCGCAGCTCTAATGACCTATCTAACCGTTTACCACAAGGCATTATCACTCCGCGAAATAGTAATACACCGCTACAGCAAGCCCATCTTCTTCATTCAGCTTTGCCATACTCACTGCCGCAGCCTGAATAACCATAAACTTCAGATGCTTTTAACTTATGCACCTTGGCGTCAATCGCGACATTAGTGCAGTAGTCTAAAGGTTAGCATTTCATAACGCGCCCTATCGCATAGATATCTTGAAATGCGCATCAACCAAACTCAAAGCTTCAGTTATTACCTCTGGAGAGTCATAAAAATCAAACTGTGTAATGTCATCTAACATTATCAGCTCGACGTTGTTGCCGCCTTGTGCCGCAAACCTTTCTGCCCCCATAGGGATTGCAGCGGCAGGCGAATGGACTAGCAATACTGGGTCTTTAATGAGCGAGGCAGTTTGAATAGCGTCATAGCTCAACCATGGTTTCCAAGAGAAAGTGCTAAATTTGTTATCGTATTCAACAATAGCGCCACGTGTAGGTGATGTATAGTAAGAGGCTTTATACATCACCGATTGTTCATTAGTATCGCTTGCTGCCTCAAGGATCAGAGCTTCTCCACTTTCTTCAGCATTTACGGTCGCCTGCAATAGCGCAGGTATATTTTCGCCATACACTTCGTTTACTATCGCTTTATCATGCAACCAAGGCGCAACGACAGCAACGCTAGAAATTATTGCACTTTGATGGGCTGCATCAATTGCATAGCCAGCTGATGCGCAAATACCTAGGGTAGCAATGTGTTCACTGCGGATGTTCGCTTGGGCTGATAAAAACTCAGCAGCAGCTAGAATATCCTGCGTTTTTGCCTGTGGATTCTCTGCATATTTTAATGGTACTGGACTGCCCTGAGCAGACTCTCCCCAGCCTCTGAAGTCGAATGCTAATGCAGCGTAGCCTTTATCAGCGAGTTTCTGAGCATAGCCAGCTGGCATTTGCTCTTTTACACTGGTCCACGACCCTGAAACAATAACAGCGGGCAGCCTATCACCAGATTTGTATGAATCAGGAAAGTATAAATCACCCACCAAGACTTGTCCCTGGCTCTCAAAAGACACCTCTTTTTTAATTGCCGCTGACACGGGATTAATGGCAGATACGACCGCAATACTAAGTAGAGCGGATACGCCTAAAATATTATTCGTAAGGTTTTGCATAATCTTTCTCCGTCTTAAAAAATATCTCTAGTTGACAGTGATAAGAATACGCATTTTAAAAATAAAGAATTGTTGCAGACTGCTAACTTTTTGAAGATTTCTGCTCAGACCGAAATTCCTTAGGGTTAATGTGTGTGAATTGTTTAAACACGCGTGAAAAGTGAGCTTGGTCGCTGAAACCGCAGCTTAACGCAATATCGATTAACGGCCGAGACAGGTCACCAAGCATTTTTTTAGCCTGCTCTATGCGATAAGACATGACAAACTGATGGGGTGTTTGGCCTATGGTTTTTTTGAATAGCCTGGAAAAGTGTGCTGTGCTCAAACCTGCGCAACTTGCAAGTGTCTCAACCCCGATATTCTTAGCATAATTTTGCGCAATGTGGTCTAGCACTCGCTGATAATGTTTAGAGCTAAACTTCGGATTAAACTCAATATTTTCACTGTGTTCAATACCATATTTTTGAATCAGCTTGATTAAAAACACGCGCGCAAAACTTTCAAACATCACGTTAGACCCAATGTCCTGATTCATCGCCTCTCTAAGCATTAGCGCAGCATCGCAAATGTCTTTATCTATAAATTGAGGGACGCTTTTCAGCTGCGCGTGACCCAATAGAATACCCACTTCAGAGTGAGCAAATTTTTTAAGCTTGTTGGGTTCTAGTGTCACCACAATTACTTCACTTTTTTCATGCCACCTCCAACCAGAACGCATACCAGCGGGTGTAACAATAATCTCATACTGATGGTAAACGAAGTCTCGATGCTCATCATTACGCCAGTTTTCAACGCGATGGGGTTTTTCCTTCAGATTAATGAGAATATGATGCTGACTAAACACATCGTGCGGCATTTCGCCCGGCTCTGCCTCAAAAAACTCAAGAGTGAGTAAGTCACTGGCGCCAGGGCGCAGCAACTGCTGACTATTAATCAGCGGTTGTTCTGGATAAATGTCCTGATAACGTTTCGGCATTAACAAAAGCTTTTAAATATGGGAACTGGTCGTAATAGTACATTCGAAGCGCTCAATTTCCTAAGTGCATTGCTCCACTGATGCTAGCAAGTCAATGAGAGCAAAAGTCTTCAGGCTGAAGAATAGATGGCTGCAATGCAAATTGACTTTACGCACTTTTTGCGTGACGTAGCGTCAACGAGGAGTCACGATAATGAAAATCCGCAAATACCTTATAAGCCAAGGGCGTAAAAAACATTGCCAGAATCAATGAAAAGCCGATGCCACCTGCAATCACCACAGAAAGAGGTGGCCAAAAACTTCCACCCGATAGCACCAGCAAAGGAATAAATCCACCAATGGTGGTGAGCGTAGTAGAAATTAAGTGACGACCACAACCAAATGTTTCTTTGACAATTGCTTCAATGTTGCCGAGCTTCGCTTTTTCGTTAGCGAGTATGGCGGCAATGACAACGATGGTGCCATTAATAGCAACACCAGCAAGTCCTATGCTACCAATCAAAGGATTAAACCCTAAAGGATAACCCGATATTTTGAGCGCAAGCATTCCCAAGCCTACGGAACAAAGAGCCACAAGGCCGACGATTAAAGCCAATGCGCCGCTTTTGAACGTTAGAATAATGGTAGTAATAATCATCACTACCAAAATGGGCGCGTAAGTCAGTAAGTTACCTATTGCATCGCTTTGTTCTTCCGTGTCTCCAGCCACATTGACGCTGTATCCGCGAGGAATATCCATATTTGCATCAATTATCTGGGCAATTTCACCAGCAACCGATATTGCCGCCGCGTCCTGCGTAATGTAGGCGTATATGGTATTTACCCGCTGGCCGTTAAAACGAGTGATAGATGGAATCTCTGGCTTTAGTTCAACATATCCTAGCGCACTGGCTGGTAGCCAGCGATCCTGTTCTGGCAGATTTAAAGGTAAATTAGCAATATCAGCTATGGTATTGCGATCATCTTCAGACAACCTCACGCGCACGGGCAATTCCTCGACATCCTCAAGAATTGAACCACCCAACACCCCTTCTAAATTAGCCTGATACTGCAAAGCAATGTCCCGTAAGCTCAAGCCAGCAAGTTCTGCTTCTGCTTCGTCGGCCTGTAGCCAAAGCTTTCCCTCACCGCCTGAAATTGACGCTCGTGTATGCACTATTTTGCTGTGCTGATGCATTAAACGTCTGAGATCCTCTCCTAACGTTCGCAGTGTATCCAAATTAGGACCTAAAATGCGAAAAGCAACGGGGGCCGTTGACGGTGGGCCTTGTGAAAAGCTGCGCACCACCGCTCTAACTTGTGGAAATTGGCCGTTGATCAGTTCTTGTGCGTCTTCAATCATCGTAATAGCACGTTGCTCTGATTCTGCCACTACAACTGCTTGAGCGTAAGCACTATTATTGTCTTCAGTGGGTACCTGATTGTAATAAACGGGTGGCGTAGAGGCACCGATTAACCAATGTGTTTGCTTTACCCCATCCAGCGCTTTTAGCGCGCTGTCGATGTCGGCGATGGTTTTTTCTGTACTGTTAATGGCACTGTCGCTATTTTTCCAAACTTGGATTTCGAACATATCTCGATCGCCTGCTGGAAAAAATTCCATATCCATGGTGCTCATCATTGCGAAACCGAAGACTGCCGGTACAATCGCAATTAAAGCAAAGCGTTTTGGCTTGTTCATAGCGCGCAGTAAAAAATGAAAAAAGTCGGTTGTTATTTTTGGCGTAGGTACACCACTCTGCCACCAGCGATGGGATTCGTTTTCACCTGTGCCAGGCGACACGAATTTCGCGGATAACGCGGGGATCACAGTAACTGCTATAAAAAAAGAAAATACGAGTGCCATCACTACACTAATCGCAATAGGACTGACAAAGTCACCGGCACTGCCGGGTAGTAAAAAAATGGGCATAAAACCTAATACTGTGGTTAAAGTAGAGGCTAGCAGTGGTATGAAGAGGTGCCTGACCGCGTTTTCCATTGCTTCAAGTCTAGATACACCTTTTTTCAATTCTTTGCGCACCTCGTCAGACATCACAATGGCGTTATCAATGAGTAAGCCTATAGCGACAATCATCCCAAAGATAGACATCTGGTGAATACCTTGATTGTAAAAACTGAGAGAAAAGAGCGCACCTGCGATGGACAGCGGCAGCGCTGTCCCAACGATCAAACCTGACTTCCAACCCATCGTCAAAAATACAATCACTATGACGATAAGCGCACCTGCAAGTAAGTTACCGACCAAGTCAGCCAAACGTGCCTCTGTGTAATCGTTTTGAACAAAAACATTTTCAATATTAATGCGTTCGTTATATTCAGATCTGAACCTTTCTAGCAGTGCCTCAGCATCATTGTTCCAAATGTCCAGGCGTAAGTTTTCTTCTGTCCGAACCGCTACATATAGTGTGCGTTTTCCGTCTTTTAGGCCTATCTGTGCAGGCGGGTTTTCATAACCGCGAGAGACAGTGGCGATATCGCCAATTTTTAGAGCAGAACCCTGCGGTGAAGATTGAATGGGGATGTTTCTAATGCGCTCCAGACTAGCAAATGATCCATTTAGCTCAATGCGCAGATTTTGCATTTCACCGCGTACTTGTCCTGCTGACACCTTACTGTCTGAATTGCGAATAATCTGCGAGAGTTCTGTTGCACTCATTCCAAGTGCAATAAGTTCTGATTGACTTGGTGTCACCACAATTTCCTCGTTTACACCACCAAAAATCCTGACGAGTTCGGTACCGGATAGACCAAGCATCTGATCTTTCAAATCCAGCGCCACACGTTGGAGAATATTCATTGGTGGTGAGCTCTCATTGTCCCAATTGATGCCTACGATATACGAATAAGCTACTGCTCCGCGCTCATCGTCTAAAAATGGGATTGTGGCGTCTTGGGGTAAGTCGTTTTGAATATCCTGTAATCGACTTCGAATTTTAGAAAAAACTTCTTCGTTGGTGTCACTGGTAATCGAATCTTGTAATGTGATGCTGATGCTAGACACGTTTGAACGCGCAGTCGATTCAACTTTTTTTATATCAGAAATTTCTTCTAGCGCATCTTCAATTTTTTTGTTGATAAGAGCCTCTATCCTCTCGGCCGATGCGCCTGGCAGAAATGTTAGCACCGTTGCACCTCGCTGCGTGATACGCGGATCCTCAATACGGGGCAAATTGCTTATTGCAGATAGCCCTGCTACCAGTAAAACAATGATAGTCATCACTAATAAATAACCATTGCGGTAGTACAATGACGATAAGTGTCTTGACGACTTACTCATTGTATTGTTCCTTCTTCTTTACCGGAGGCAAGCCTCACTACCTGTTCAGATACCAGCTTGTGACTGCCCTCTGTAACAAGCTTTTCTCCATCATCAACACTTCCTCGTACATAAGAATAACCAGATTGTGCATCAATAATTTCGACATGACGTTGTGAAACAGAGTGCGTAGCTTTAAGTGCATTTTTCACGACGTCGTTACCCGAAACTCCAGCATCGATATCGTTTGCTATGTATAGCGTCCAAAGACCTCTTCGCCCCTCTCGCAATGCCGTATTATTCACCCAAAAACCGCGAGCTTGAATGCGCTCTTCAAGAGGAAGCTTTAAAACATCTCCAGAGCGAAGCGGTGTCTGAGTTTGTATAATTGAGGCAATCACATCGAAACTACGTGCACTGTTTGTTGCAGGCAATATCGACTTAACCACCACGTCTATAGGTACATTTCGTCGATAAGCAGTAAGTTGCTGGTTCACACTAATTTGGTCGAGCATAGATGATGGCAATCCAAACCGAGCCTGATTGTCACCTGTTTTTTCAAGTGTTAGAAGCGTCTGCCCCACGTTTAATACCGAGCCTTCATCGACGTTTCGTGCAACCACAATCCCGTCGAACGGCGCGCGCAGTAACGATTTATTGATATTTACTTCAATAGTATTTAAACGTGCTTTGACAGCGTCAACGTTGGCAACTGCGCCGTTTTTCGCTTGTAAAGCTTCGTCTTTTTCCTGCACGGAGAAAGCGTCACGTTGATAAGCTTCTGATATTCTGCGGTACGTATCATTCGCAAGCTTTGCATTAGCTTTAGCTTGAATTAGCATTGCTTGAGCTTCGATTTTTTGGGTGTTGAGCCTGTCAATATTTAGCGTAGCGATGATATCCCCTTTGTTGACTGCATCACCTTCATCTACTTTAATCTGAGCCACAGTGCCGAAAATTTCAAACCCGATGTGACTCGTTTGAGCAGCCTCAACTTGACCAATGAAGTCACGAGAAAGAATATAGTTTTCCTGGTATTTTACAGTCTCGATATTAACCGATTGCGCAATACTGAGCTCGCTCTCATTTAAAGACACACCAAAAGGTTTTTGACTACTCACCAAAAGCAGCGCAACGATAGAAATAACAAACCCTGTTGTAACTAACACAACATTTACCAGACCCTTTCTGCCACTTTCCTGTTTCAGTTTCATCGTGCTGTCCTCTTGATGAAGGTAATAAATACTTTGCTTATATGGTGCATATGCACGTTTGAGATCAAAAAAAACTTACACGCTGTCGTATGTGTTTCCGCCGGCAACATTAATAAGCCAGTCTCTGCTGGCCTCCCAGCTCTCAGGACCCGTCGATTCGATGAACTGTTTCTGAGCTTTACGCCACAAGGGGATTGCCTCGTCGAGTTTAGACTTTCCATTCTCCGTAATGCGTATTTTCTTTTCCAGCGTATCTGAACTGCTGCTTATACGCACCCAATCGTGTTTTACCATAATGTTAAGCGCTCGATTAAGTGCGGTTCTGTCCATACCTATTTCATCCGCCAAGCGCGTGAATGAATTAGGTTCAATGCCCATTATCATAGACAGTAACGAGAATTGAGTCGCCTTTAAACCGACAGGCTTGAGTGCTTCGTCGTATTGACGAGTAATTTTACGGGCAGCCGCTTTTAAACGCCAGCAAGCGCAGTGGTGAACGGAGGTGAGTGCTTCTTCTTTCATACTACGAAGCATAACGTGCATACGCACCATGTCAAGGCTCCTTGTGATATTTCTACACGCAATTTAATAAGAAAAGTTGGCTATTACATTTATTTCATCATCCGTATAGTGCATATGCACGTTAAAGCGTTGAATTATTATGATTGCGTTTGGAGGCAATATGAAAACATCAAAACAGTATTTTGGAAAATCGTATTTAAATTCACTGTGTGTTCTAATTTCTGTGTCGTTGATCACCGGTTGTAGCGGCACCGGCAGATTTACAGAAGAGCACACACTTAACATCAAAAATAGCATTGAACAAAGCGAGGATATCGAGCCATCTTTAAGCGCGATTTTTTTGAGAGGTAATCAACCTTACCGAATTGCGTTCTGCGAGGCGCAACGAGCAACCTCAAGCTGCATTGAAAACGATAAACCCAGCGCAACTGGCTTAGGCGGTTTTTTTCTGCCTCTGAAGCTGGATTTAATTGGCGTAGATGTGAAGTCGGCGATGGTCGCCAAAGGAAATACAATTGAGTTGACGTCAACAGTTGATGCACCCGTAAATAAAATATCATCAACATGCGGCAACGTTGACGGCGTACTCACATTTTCTGACAGCTACGCAAAGCTCGAATTTCCCTCTACTTATTGTAACTGGATGGGCATCGGCAATGTTGCACAAAGTATGTCATTTTCTATTGAGCGAATAGATGTTGACGCTAGTTCCTTCAGCGGCTTTTACAAAATTGCTTTCTATGGAACGGGCAATGCGAGCGGGTCAGGCTACTTCACCGCGTTCATTGAACCTTCTGAGTTTCAGCCTACAATCAATTAGTCTTAGTGTGAGTTACATTGGAATTGCGACGTTCTTATCAATCGAACGTCGCTAGACCTGTCTCAGTATATGAAACCGCAAACATTGGCATTACGAGCGACGATTACTCAAGAATGCTTTCATTAAGGAGTAATAACCATTTTCCCTTTTACTTCCCTATTCATAACCTTAGTCATCGCTTTAGTTGCTTGCTCTAGAGGCAAGGCTTCATCAACAACTACTTTTACCTTTCCCTGTACATACCACGTCAGGAGCTCTTGCATATTTTCGGCAAACCCTTTGGGATCGTGCTGAGTAAACGAGCCCCAAAATACGCCCATTACAGAGTATCCTTTTACCAAGGCTAAATTTACTGGGAACTTAGGTATCTCTCCGCCAGCAAACCCGACAACAAGCAATCTGCCTTCCCACGCCATACTTCTACTACAAGCATGAAAAGTATCACCGCCGACACATTCATAAATAACGTCGGCACCTTTACCGCCCGTCACTTCTTTCAGCGTTTCTTTGAGATCCTTGTCTTTATAATTGATGAGTACATCTGCGCCATACTCTTTTGCTAGGGCAAGCTTTTCTTCTGTAGAACATACTGCAATGACCTTAGCCCCCATAGTTTTACCAATTTGAACGGCCGCTAGACCGGTGCCACCAGCTGCCCCTGTCACAACCAGCGTCTCGCCAGGTTGTAACTTAGCGCGCTGTTTTAAGGCATGGTGAGCAGTGGCATGAGCAGTAACAAGCGCCGCACCTTCATTCACATGAATAGGGTCTGGTAACGGCATAACGTGGCTTGCTTTTACAGCTACTTTTTCTGCATAACCGCCCAGATTAGAGAGCGCGATAACCCGCTGTCCTTTTTTGAAGTGACTGACTCCCTCACCCACTTCACAGACAATGCCAGCCACCTCGTTGCCAGGAATAAACGGAAAGTCAGGTTGCATTTGATACAGGCCTTGTACCAAGAGCCCATCTGGAAAGTTGACCCCTGCCGCCTGAACATCAACAACAACATGCCCAGGTTTTGCTACAGGATCGGCAACGTCTTTTACACGTAAATCATCTACTGGCCCAAAGGCTTCACATACAATGGCTTTCATCTTTTCTCCGTATTCTGTTTTCTCTATGTGTTCGGCGAAAAACCCAAAACGCATTAACCCGAGGGTTAAATCATAGAAAACAAGTGTGTCTGTTATTCACTGTCTTGGTGTATGGTTTGATTCGCTATTTGCGCTAGAGGACGTACCATCGCCCCCAACTGCATCGCTTTCTCGCTAGATGCATTACCATCGTGAGCGCGCTTCACTACGCCTTGCAAAATAGCGGCGAGTCGGAAGAAACTGAACGCGAGATAGAACGTCCAATTATCAATTTTTCCCATATTCCGTCGTTTACAGTAAGCATCTATATACGCTTTTTCTGAAGGGATACCCAGGGCCTTGCGATCTAGCCCTCCCAACCCTGCTGCGTGAGCAATATCTGAGGGAAGGCGCAGCTGCATGCACTGATACGCTAAGTCTGAATAAGGGTGTCCCAATGTAGACAGCTCCCAATCAAGCACAGCTATTACCCTAGGTTGCTTGGTATCAGACATATCAAACATCATGTTGTCGAGTCTAAAGTCGCCATGGACCAGCGAGACCTGTCCATCATCATCAGGCAAATTAGCTTCTAAATAACTAATTAGCTCTTCAATTTCTTTAATATGCTCTAGCTCTGACGCTCGGTATTGTTTAGTCCAGCGACTTAACTGGCGTTCAAAATAACTGCCGGGCTTTCCATAATCGCTCAGCCCAGCAGATTGAACATCGACGCTGTGCAATGACGCAAGCACTCTGTTCATTTCATCATACATCGCCTCACGAGTGCTGGACGTAGCAATCTCAGGCAGCGCACTATTCCAAAAAATATCACCGTCAACATGAGCCATGATATAAAACATACTGCCGATAATATCTGGGTCTTCGCACAGGTGATATGCCTTCGGAACCGGTACTTCAGAATTTTGCAGCGCATTAATCACTCTGAATTCGCGGTCTACCGCATGCGCTGATTTAAGCAGCTTTCCCGGAGGCTGGCGCCGTAAAACAAAGGTGCCATTGTCAGTAAGTAGCTTGAAAGTCGGGTTCGACTGGCCGCCAGAAAACTTTTCAGCCTCCTGAACGTGCCCTATTTCTGGGCACGCGGTAGTCAGGTAAGTGTTTAATACCGCTAAATCTAACATATGAGGCGCAGTTGTGTTTTGTGCAGTCAAAACAGCTCCTTATGCGTTTTTATCAGCAATTAAATTACGACCTAACTGCATCATGTGCACTTGGTCTGGGCCATCGGCAAGCTTAATGGTGCGTGCATATGCATACATTGCAGACAATACAAAGTCTTGACTTGTTCCCGCCGCACCGTGCATTTGAATGGCGTCGTCTATCACGTTGCACGCCATGGTTGGCGCAACAATTTTAATTGCCGCAATAAGATCACGAGATACTTTATTACCGTATCTGTCCATCTTATCGGCTGCCTTTAGCGTTAATAAACGCGCCTGCTCAATATCGCAGTGCATCTTGGCAATGGTTTCACGAATAGACTGCTGTTTTGCTAATGGCTTGCCAAAGGCAATTCGAGATTCTACTCGTTCACAAGCCATATCTAATGCGCGCTGTGCACAACCGATTAAACGCATACAGTGGTGAATTCTACCTGGCCCAAGGCGGCCTTGAGCAATTTCAAACCCTTTACCCTCACCCACGAGTAGATTTTCAGCAGGCACACGTACGTTTTCAAACAAGACTTCGGCATGACCAATCGGTTCATCATAAAATCCCATTGCTGCCATAGGCCTAACAATGGTGACGCCCTTGGTATTCATGGGCACGAGTATTTGCGATTGTTGCTGATGGCGAGGTGCATCAAAGTCAGTTTTGCCCATCACCACCATAATTTTGCAATTCTCGTTCATTGCGCCACTGGTGTACCATTTTTTACCATTGATAACATACTCATCGCCATCGCGCGTAATTGACGTTTCAATATTTGTTGCATCGCTCGACGCCACCGCAGGCTCAGTCATCGCAAACGCAGAGCGAATCTCTCCGTTTAACAAAGGCACTAACCATTCTTCTTTTTGCGCTTCGTTGCCGTATTTGGCTAATACTTCCATATTGCCTGTGTCTGGCGCGCTACAGTTGAATATTTCAGAACTGAACAACACGCGCCCCATTTCTTCACAAAGTGGTGCATATTCGGCGTTAGTCAGCCCGGCTCCGTAAGGCTTGTACTCTTCGGGTAGAAATAAATTCCACAACCCTGCCTCGCGCGCTTTTTGCTTTAATGCCTGCATCATCGCTGGGGTTTTCCAACGGTCTTTTCCATTCTCTACGGCATGAATGTACTCTTGCTCAATTGGATACACTTCTTCTTTCATGAACGCTCTTAGTTTTTCTAAAAGCGCCTGTGTTTTTTCGTTATATTCAAAATTCATCGCTGTCCCGTTTAGCTATAGGTAATGGCGTGTAACCTGTCAGTCACATCCAGGTGAGGTACGCTATTGAAGTTGTTTAAGTGAACGCCTCGCTTATTAGCAAAGCATTGTGAAAAGCTGGCATTGCGTATTTGCAAATTCATGTTGATAACCGTTGCAGAGTTGTAGCCTAAAATATGTTTCAGCATCATCGCGATAGCGCCGCCAGAACTGACCACAAGTACGCGTTTTGCATCGCTATTTTGCAAACGTGTGAGCATTGAACCTACACGCCCTTCAAATTGCGCCCATGTTTCATCGAGCAACCCGTGCTCTAATTCATCTTGTGACCACGCAAGCATGGCTTTTTTCAATAAGCGATAGAATTCAGCGGGTGATGCTCCCTCAGGTACTTTATCTTCAGGGAAACGACTAAGATACGCAGCAGCTACCGCCTGAAAGTTAAACTCGTTAAGTGCACAGTCTCGTGTAGCCTCTGGCAAATACTTCCCTCCAGCGGATAACCCTTGTGCAATACCCTCGTGAGTTTCACGGTGTCTTACCATGTCTCCCATAAAGACGCTGTCGAACTGAATGTCGCGATGGTGGAAATAGTCACCTAACCACACGGCTTGCTGTGCGCCTAGTTCGCTTAGCTTGTCGTAATTCGCCTTACCGAAAGACGCCTGTCCGTGACGAACTAAATAGATATCTGTCATTACACGCTCTTATGTTACCAATATGTTAACCATACTAAGAAAACTAGTTGCATAAGTTTAATTGATATTTTGAATGGGAGTTCATCATGTGAAGCTATTCAGACATAACTGAAATTGGCTTTAGCGGTTTACTGAAATAAATAATAAAAAACAATTTTTTAAACTATGGCAATTCTGCGGTTATCTTACCGATGAGGTTATGCTGCAACAGACGCCGATTATTTAGCTTTCTTTGTTTCTCTACTATGCTTACTAAACTTTACATTATAAAATTTGAGCAGGTATTCACGTCAGTAAGGATGGGCTTAGAAATGGGGACACATAAATGTTAAATAAGCAGTTTTTCGTTTTTGCGTTTCTAATGAGTTTACTGGCGACTCGCAGCGTTTTAGCAGAGCAAGGAAAACTTGAAGTTAGCGGGTTTGGTGCGCTGGCCACAGCAACGGCTGACACTCGCACTTATCAATTTCGCAACGACCGTTCTCAAGCAGAGATTGCTAAAAAGGATGGTTTAGCTTTCAAACCACTAAGTTTGATTGGCGTACAGCTTGACTACAGTGTTTCAAATAACCTCGATTTTGTTGGGCAATTTGTTTATCGAGCGCAAGATGAACAGAATTTAGACTCAGTGACACAAATGGCCTTTCTTAGATACGATATCACGCCGTCGTGGCAATTAAGGGCCGGAAGACTTGCAGCTGATATATTTCACTTCAGCGACACCAGAGACGTTTCAATTGCCTACCCTTGGGTAAAAGTACCTACCGAGGTTTATGGGATCGTACCTGCCAGAAGTTTTGATGGCGCTGACATTAGCTATTCAAGGCCTTACACAGATTTCAACCTATTGGTAAAAGCGTTTTGGGGCCAAGGTGAGAGTGACTTCACTAGCGACGAATACGACCCAATTACGTTTAATGACTTGCGCTCTATTGGTGTTGAGTTCGTGGCTTTTGATTGGAGCGTCGCATTAAAACACACGTTAACTGAGGCGAAAAATGATAATTCAGACTCGGCGTTTATTGCGACAACGGTTGCCCAATTACAACCTTTTTGGAGTGGCGCCACCGATTTTGCTAACTCATTAAGTTTGCGCGGTGCAACCATCCAATACACATCGTTATATATGAATAGGTACCTGGGTGATTGGGAATTATCAGGCGAGCTCTCCCATATCGATTCTGATTCACTTGCATTGAGACATTCCTTAAACGGCTTTTTAAATGTTAGCTATTTCTATGGTGCGCACACGTTTTATGGTTTGTATTCATTCGCACAGTCAGACACTTATTTTTTAAATGAGGCGCAGCCAGATTTTCCTATTAACCCCAATACTGCTGAGTTAGCCGTTTTCATTGAAGAAGTGGGAAGTACGCTGGCACACAATCAGCAATCATTTTCCATAGGGTGGCGCTGGGATTTAAAAGAAAACCTCGCCTTTAAAGTACAAGTCGAGCGAACCGATATCGAAGCAAGAGGTGGCGGTCTTAGGGCAAGAGAGGGTTTAGTTGTAAATAGTGAAGATGGCGTTGCTCATACCCTGCTACTCGCGTTAAGTTTTAGTTATTAGGGGGCAAACAGATGAATCTATATCGCCTCCGCTTTATTGCGATTGCAACGATTCTCGCACTTAAGAGTGTTCATTGTTTTGCTTATGTCGCTGAGAATGTGCCAAGTAAGATAGTGGTTGTCACAAATCACAATAATGATATTCACGTGTTGGATAAAAAAGGTCTAATTAATTTGTTTATGGGTAAATATTCTGCGTTTCCAAATGGTGAACAAGCAACGCCTATCGATGTTGAATTAGATGAAAAACTTAAATCGCAATTTTATCAAGCATTAGTGGGTTTGCCCCTTGCGCGGGTAAACGCCTACTGGTCTAGGTTAAAGTTTTCAGGACGTGTGAAGCCACCGGCAATAGAACAAACCGTTAATGATGTTAAAAGACGTTTAGAAGACGATGAGTCTGCCTTAGCTTATATTTATGAGTCGAATGTGACTGACAAAATGAAGGTTGTGTATCGCTTTGATTAATATTCATGGATTGGGCTTTCGACTGTCATTAATTTTAATTGCTGCGGCTATGGTGGTAGTGTTAACCACGGCCGAGTTTTTTTATCGCGTGACTTACGAGAATGAAATAAGTGAGGCGAACCATGACATCGAAGAGCTCTACCGTACCGTAAGTGCAACCGCTTCCATAGCCGCTTTTTTGGAAGATGAAGACCTCGCCAAAGAAGCGATTAATGGTTTGGTAAAAAGTGAAAAGATTCTTGCTGCCTCTATTAAAAGCGACGCTTTGTATTATCAGCAAAACGTAAATGAAGCCATAAACCGAGACACAGAGCCCCGTGTGTTTGCAGTGCGAAACCCCTTTATTTCGGAAGAATCCGTTGCTGAAGTCAATGTATACCCAAACTTTGACCACATTATCCAACAAGCCAAAAAAATAAGTACCGATAATAGCTATGCGCTTTACGCTGAAGCTTTGGTGGTCTGTATTGTTGCCTTGTTTATCGCTTACTACATAATTATTGCTCCCATGCTTCGCGTGGGGCGTTCGCTTCATGAGATTACACCTGGCACCGCACAGCGCATTGATGTACCTGACTACCACTCTCGCAGTGAAATTGGTACGTTGGTGAACGACACCAACCAATTGTTAAGAAAGGTTGAAGAGCAGTTTTCACAAGAAAGGCAATTAAGAGAAGAAATTGAGTTTTTAGAAAAGCGTTTTAGGATGCTGTTTGAAAATGCAAAATCGGCAACGGTGCTAATGACTGAAACTGGCACCATTGAACTTAACAATAAGGCGTTTACCGATTTAGTTGAGAGAATAGGTATAGAGGCAAAGTCGGATTACGGCGAGTTGTTGGGCGAGCTGTTTGAAAATCCTTCCGCCATGAAAGGAACGCTACTGGAGTCATTTTCTCGCAATGAGTTTGCAACGGGCGAATTCAAACTGAAGTCGGCGAATAAGAATGTCATTTGGGTTCAATTAATTGCCAGCCCATTGATCACTGAAGATGGCGAGCGTTTTTATCAATTGACCTTGAACGATATATCAAGCCGAAAACATGAATTACAGATGCTGGCTCTGCAAGCCGACTTTGACTCACTGACCGGAATTTACAATCGTAATGGCGGTGAAAAGCTGATTTCAAAGCTGATCAATAAGGACCATCACTTTGCACTTGCGTTAATAGATTTGAACGGATTTAAAGCGGTGAACGATATTTATGGGCACGACGCAGGCGATAAAGTGCTTATTTTTGTATCTGAGCAACTTAGGGATAAGATCCGCAAAAATGACATGGCAATTCGCTGGGGGGGGGATGAGTTTGTTTTGCTGTTGCAAGCCGAAGACGAAGAGTCTGTGAGAACGGCCATATCAAAAGTGAATGATGCCATTAAGAAGCCGTTTTACTTTAATAGCGAAATTACACCTACCGTTATAACTATGAGCGTTGGCGTTGCGTTTTACCCCCGTATGAGCCGAGATATCAATACACTAATAAAGCTTGCGGATATCGCGATGTACAACGCTAAGCAAAATAAAATAGCGGCGCCAGATGACTATCTTATTTTTGCTCAGCCACACTCTCAGGAAAAGGGTGATAAGGCTTAAACCCTCATTCGCTATTGACTCGCGCCGGCCGCCTCTTTGATGAAAGCGGCTAGGGTTTCGGGGTCTTGTGCGCCTGCTACGCCCTGATTGCCAATGACAAACGTCGGAACGCTTTGAATTCCGCGTTGCATCCATGCCGTTTCTAGTTGCCTCACCGAATCGCTGTAACGCTCGTCGGCAAGTACGTCTTTAATGGTTTGAACATCAAGACCAATGCTGCTGCCCTCCTGAATAAGAATATCTGTATTATTGATATCTTTTCCTTCCGTAAAATAGGCTTCAAACAAACGCATTTTCATGGGAACCGCTAAGCCCATCTCGTCGGCATAATGAATAATCTGATGGGCCTTGAAGGTATTTTGCATGGTAGCGTCATCGGCAAGATTAAACTCAAAACCAATTGTTTTACCAACATCGATGAGGCGCTGCCTGTTTTCACTGCTTTGTGCTGGAGTAATACCGTACTTTTCTATAACGTGCTCACGCAAGTTCTGCCCTTCTTCAGGCATCGCGGGATTAAGCTCGAAGGGATGAAACTTCACCTCTACATTGATGTTATCGAGTTGTTTTATTGCCTGTTGCAACCGCTTGTAGCCCACAATACACCAAGGGCACACAACGTCAGACACCATATCAATTGTAATTGTTTGCATTTTTCCTCCCTTAAAATTCACGACACTTCAATAATTCAAGGTACGGCATGTGATAACCCTCCTGCAAGTGCACAGCGCTATTTACACGTCATAGATGTGTAAATAGAATAATTATTGCTATGTAGACCAAGACGTGTAGATCACTTTACTCATTCGGCCTTTTAGTGAGCTCGCCTGTTTTCGCCCTCAACAACCCTGTTTTGCTCTTTTTTAACAAGCGTAACAATCTGGTCAGCCCACAATGCATACCCATCACTCGAAGGATGGAAACCGTCTTCAGCCATCAGTTCAGCTATCGCTTCGCCCTTCACATTAAATACATTAAGCTGAAGTAGCCTACTAAAGGGCAATATGCCTATGGAACTTGCTAATACGCGATTGAGCAATGACGCTCTTTGTCCCAGCATAAAGCGCAATGGTTGAGGGATGGCGGGAAACGCATGCATGGGTGGAACCGCAGAATAAATAACTAGGGCTTGTTGAGATTGCTTACATAAAAATTTGTGCAGCAAAAAACGATGAATTTGTCGAAGATTATTGCGCCATGTTGTTAAATTTGTGAATCTTGTTACATCATTCACCCCAATGGAAACGACAACCACCTGATACCGGCAGCTTTGCTCATGCTTAAGCAATGTAATGAGATCGCTACTCGCTAGCCCCGTGCGGGCATGAAGGGTGATAGACACTGCGAAAGACTCGCCGAGTGATTGCGATAGCGCATGGTACAGCTTACCAGTTAGCGCATCAGATTGCGTACTTACGCCAACGCCAGCTGCTGCTGAGTCACCTATCACCAGTACGTTAAAGGGTATTTGCTTACCTTTGGGCTTGTGGTCTGAAGGTTCGCTTTTAAGCTCTCGCGCACCCGATGGCTCTGGTAAGCGAAGGGTTTTCTTACGAACCCATATAGCCTGAAATATGATAATTGGCAAAATGACTAGCAAGCCAATATTAAGCGCCAAAACATTGAACCAGATCAACTCACCGCCTTCCTTGTATTGATAACATACTGTTAGTTTTCTCTCATCGGTAAAAGAAGAAATGTCATGGCCGCAAATGATGTAAGCCAAGTTGTAAGCCCGCAAGCCCTAAGCCCGAATAAAAACCAAAATATAAATCAAATTATAGGGCCAGCAAGCGAGGTAGACCTAACTACAATAGCAAAATACGCAAAACATGCACCGCGCTATACGTCTTACCCCACTGCGCTTAACTTCGCTCCAGTAAACAATGACATACTTCATATTGCAAATAAAAACACACAGGCTGAAGCTTTAAGTATTTATGTGCACATCCCATTTTGTCAGACACTTTGCTACTACTGCGGATGCAATAAAATTGTGACTAGGCACAACAGCAAAGCAGACGAATATCTCGACTACATCGAAAAAGAGCTATTAAGCAAGTCACATCTGTTAGCAGAACGACAGGCTGTGTCGCTTCACCTAGGCGGCGGCTCTCCTAGTTTTTTAAGTGAGCAACAGCAAGCCACTTTAATGACAATGTTAAAAAAGTACATTACCTTTGATGCTCAAGCAGAAATAGCCATTGAACTAGACCCGCGAAACGTGGACGTTCCCTACTTAAAGAATTTGAGAGAGCTCGGCTATAACCGCTTAAGCTTTGGATTACAGGATACCGATTACCAAGTTCAGCAAACAATAAATCGAGTTCAAAGCACGCTTCACATCGCCAACTTAGTATTTGAGGCAAGAAATTTAGGTTTTAGCTCTATTAACTTAGACCTTATCTATGGCCTACCTCATCAAAGCGAAGACACGTTTAGAACCACAATAGCAGCCACGAAAGCCATGTCACCCGACAGAATCTCGCTGTTTAGCTATGCGCATCTGCCAGAACGGTTTGCCGCGCAGCGTAAATTCGGTGAAAACAGTTTGCCAAATGCAGAACAAAAAGCAGTGCTTTACAATATTGCGGTAACTGAATTTGAAAAAATTGGCTATGAAATGATTGGCCTTGATCATTTCGCTAAAAAAGCAGACCCACTCGCTAAGGCAAAAAACGCAGGCCAACTGCATCGCAACTTTCAAGGCTACACCACAAAAGGAGATGCAGATTTAGTAGGCTTTGGCGTGTCTGCTATTAGCACTGTAGGGAACGCCTTTGCACAAAACCCAAAGCAATTAAAAGACTATTACGAGCAACTTAATAACCACAGGCCCGCTGCCGTTATCGGGTTGTCACTTTCTAACGATGACCTTATTCGAAGAGATGTAATATCAAGCCTTATGTGCAATCTATCGCTGACGAAAGACGCTATTGAGGGTAAATACGGCATTACTTTTGACGACTATTTTGCCATCGAGCTCGACGCGCTGCGACCGCTGCAAAAAGATGGCCTTGTGCTGCATATGAATAAAGGAATAGTGGTGCCAGAAAGTGCAAGAATCTTTATTCGTGCCATTTGTGCAACCTTCGATGCTTATGTAGACTCGACTAAAAATATGACCCGCTTTTCTAAAGCAATTTGAAGCGCGCAATTACGGGCATATTTTTAGCGAGTTGAAGGCGACTTGCTGATAGCGTACTGATAACCGCATACAGTACTGTTTGCTCGTTCTCGCTCATGTCATTCTGGTTGATAATACGAAGATTAAGCAACACTCGACCGCTCTTATAATTGTCGAAATGGGTAATATCTTCTATCACACAGTTAAGCGAATTCAATATGCTTGATGTGGAATTTTCAGTCATTGCTGCCGTATTTGTATCGATACTGACTTCACTTGCTTTTACCGCTAATCGCACCTGGCCGCCAGCGGATAGCGAATTATCAATCTCGTTTTTATCTGCTTGATTAGGTTCACACTCACTGAAGCTTGCGACATAAGCCCTTGCGACATTAGCCCTTGCTACACTGCATCTTGCTGCAATGAGCGATTTTTGGGAGACGTACAGCCGCTGCCCGCTAACAATGACTTGATACACCGTATTCTGATCTTTTTCTTCAACATCAGCGGCGTTTTCATTAAGCATCTCTTGCTCAGGACGGGTAGTCTTTCCAGCGTTTGTGTGAGTACTCTCTTCAGAGTGGCTGTCTAACGCTGCTTCAGCCTTACATTCAACAACGCCATTGAGTATGGACGAAGGGGCATGTATAGCCCCGCCTTGGTGCATATAGGGAACAACGCTATCTACATTGCCTACGGCTTTTATTTTCCCATCAGAAATGTAAATTATCTCGTCACTCAATAACAAAAGCTCATCAATGTCATGGGAAACAACAAAGCATATAAGTTTCGATACCGCGCACAATTGGCGTAAAAAAACGTAAATGTGCCGTCTGGTTACAGCATCTATCGCGCTGAGTGATTCGTCGAGCAGCAGAATCTGAGGCCCGTTGACTAATGCCCTTGCAATAGCCACCCGCTGGGCTTCACCGCCAGACAAGGTCGCAATGGGTTTTGACAGTAGGTGCTCGCAGTGACACCCTTTTATCGCCTCATTAATGGAAATAGCATGCTCACTGGCATGACGGGTTGCAAGCTGTAAATTGCCCTCCACATTCACATGAGGGAACAATAAGGGCTGTTGGAATACAATACCAATTTTTGGCGAAACATTGCTCCATTTAGCCTGGGTTAACGCGCCTTTTTCAAAACCTGCTATGCAGCGCAACAAGCTGCTTTTACCCGCACCGGATGGACCAGTGATGCCGATAAATGACGAGGAAGCACGCAGTTCAACCCGGCCTTCTATTCTGCTTGGAAGCAATACCTCAAACGCCACACTCATCGTTTACGCTCCAGGTCTATATTTCTAGTACCACTTGAGGGGTCTACGCCACTATTGAAGCGATAGAGTATCGCTAACACAATAAAGGAAAACACAAGTAGTACAAAGGACATCACATGGGCACGCTCATACTCTAGTGCTTCAACGTGCTCATAAAGTGCAATGGAAAGTACCTGGGTTTCACCCGGTATGTTGCCACCAATCATGAGTACCACCCCAAATTCACCTACGGTATGAGCAAAGCTAAGCCCAAATGCCACCATGATTGGTGCTTTGCAAAGAGGCAGCACGATACGATAAAAACTTTCTAGCCGTGAAAAACCAAGAGAGCTCGCTACCTCAAGATACCGTTTATCTAGCTGCACGAACCCACTGTATAAAGGCTGAAGGGCAAAGGGCAGTGAATATATTAACGAGCCAAGCACAAGCCCCTGAAAGCTAAATACCAATGTACTGCCTGTTAATGCCAACCACCACTGCCCCAGCGCACTTTGGGGTGAGAACGCGATGAGCAAATAGAAGCCAAGCACGGTGGGTGGCAGTACCAGCGGCAATGCCAACACAGACAGAACCAATGATTTTGCCTTGTGTTGCCAGTTCGCCAAAAACCAGGCAAGGGGCATAACTATAATCAACAATAAGACACTGGTGACTAACGCTAGCTTAAACGTGAGTATGACAGTATTTAACATTTCAGCATTCACCATATCGGCATCTACATACCCCATGAATTAGCAACCATTTTGCCAATGTGATGTGTAGCGCGAGCATGAGTGTGATGATGACTCATTACACCTTCATACCCCCAATCACTCAGTGATGATTGCACTGACGAAGACAGTAAATACTGCACAAAAAGACTCGCCGGTTTGATGTGGGCTAACGATTCAGTATTTATTACCTCATCCACGCCATTTATCGAATCAAAAATATTTGGGCTTAAGGCAGCGGCATCGTTGTCGTTAATGGCTAACGATTGCACTATGGGAGCGTGTAGGCTTTCATCAATAAGAGACCAGTACATTGTTTGATGCGAGCCAGTTGATCTATAAGAGCTACCTGTTCTATCGAAGTCAGCTGTTTTTTTGAAAATTGTACCTGATGTTGGCGCTGATACACTCTCAAGGCTCTCATTCTCACTGTGACTGCCACTATTACCCTCACCTTCGGCAAGCACTGTAGAGTATGCGACTAACGCACCTTTTACATTGCCTGTAATCACGTACTGATACGCTTGCAGCACATTCTTCCCTTTTACTAGCCTATCTTTAAAGGCATTCCACAATGACGTGTTGCGTAAAACTTGCTGTGCAGCCAGCCCATAAGGCGCTAATTTAGGGTTGGCAATAGCAAACTTACCGCTGGTTTCTGCGATAAAACGTTCAAGCGCTATTTTCGTCTCTGTACTGGCATTGGGTGTAATTAGGGCCAGTCGGCCCCGGGCAAAGGCTGTCACGTTATCGGGATGAATAAGGTTGTTCTTCGCTAGCATGGCGGGTCTTGCTGTGTCTGCAGAGAGAAAAACGTCAAAGCTCGCGCCGTGAAAAATTTGCGCGTAAAGGGTTCCGCTTGATGACGTTGTTATGGATACTTCGATGCCGGTAGTAGCAGTGAAATCAGATGCAATTGCCGCTAAAGGCTTCGCGAAATTTGCCGCAACCGCAATGTTAAGCCGTGGTGACTTTGCATAATGATCGTGAAAAACATTTGAAAAATTTTGCGCACTTTTCATGGTGGCCATTACGGAGCTTGAAAGTAACAAAAGTGCTGTTATCAATAATGTGAGTAAACGCGTTACTGCCCTCAACGCTCAGACATCCACTTTAGCGCAGCAGCGTCATCCGAACCCTTTGCTTCAACCCACGTGGAATTGTCGCCTTTAAACTCTTTTTTCCACAAGGGAACCGATTGTTTGAGCATGTCCATTAAAAAGCATGCGCCATCAAATGCTGCCTGCCTGTGCGCAGCGGCGCAGCCCACCCAAACAATTTGCTCGTTATTATAAATACGGCCTACTCGATGCACCGCACCGGCATTGGTAAGTGAAAAGCGCTCTATCGCTTTACCTATCAAAGTAGACAGCGCTTTTTCAGTCATGCCTGGATAATGCTCTAGCTCAATACCGTCAATATCACCACCGTTGTTAAAGTCTCTCACTAAGCCGGTAAATGTGACGATAGCGCCCGTATTACCTATCGTTTTAGCAGAAGCCTGTGATTGCAACTGAGCATATAATTCGCCCTGGTCGAAGTCTTGCTCTTGAATGTAGGCAAACATCTTCAGCCCCCGGTAACAGGAGGAAAAAAAGCAACTTCATCGCCCGGGCTCAACACGGTACTGATGTCACACAACTGCTGGTTTTTAGCCGTTAAAATGCTGCCTTCCAATGCAAGAGCCCAGTTTCTGTCTAACTCTCTTAACTGCGCTATAACGTGGGCAATTGTCGCCTCCGTATCGCTATCGACAACAACATCGATACTCAAGGTGGGCGTTTTAGAAATTTCACGGGTTTGTGCGAATGTTTTCACCGTTATCTGCATGCTGTTCCTATGCTAAATGAATGTATGCGCGCTTTACTGACGCCTATTGTGACGTTATCGGCATGTGTCACTGTTGACTTACTTCACTGCTCAATTCACTGCTCACTTCGCTGTTAGTCCAGTGGCCCGTTTTTCCGCCTTTCTTTTCAAGCACACGCACTCCTTCCATATGCATTGAAGGGTCGATGGCCTTGCACATATCAAATAAGGTGAGTAGCGCCACATTCACGCCGGTCAACGCTTCCATTTCCACACCTGTTTTACCGCTTAGCTTGCAGTAACAGGTAGCTCGTATACGCTTTTCTTCGGGCTGAACCTCAAAATTCACGTCTACTTTAGATAACGCCAGTGGATGGCAAAGGGGGATCAAATCGCTGCACCGTTTCGCGCCTTGAATACCGGCAATTCTTGCCACTGCAAATACATCACCTTTCGCTATTTTGGCTTCGCTTATTTGCTGGATAACACTGTCGCTAACATAGAGAAAGCCCTCTGCAGTTGCTTCTCTTTTTGTTACGCTTTTATCACTTACATCAACCATGTTTGCCTGACCACCGGCATCGATGTGGCTGAATTTACCCGAAAATTCGCTCATGCTGTTTTCCCGCTCAGGGCTGTTTTCCCGCCCAAGCCTGTTCCCGTATTCACAGGTTCACCAAGTGTTTAACGAAGTTACATGGTTTAAAATCCACATCTAACTGGCTAGCAATAATTCGCTCCCACCCAGTTCTACATGCACCTGTAGAGCCTGGCAAACAAAAAATCACCGTGTTGTTAGCAAAGCCAGCGACAGCTCTAGATTGAATAGTCGATGTGCCAATTTCTTCATAGCTTAGCTGGCGGAATAACTCTCCAAAACCATCAACCTCTTTGTCGAACAATACGCTAATCGCCTCTGGCGTGGAGTCTCTGTGGGTAAAGCCGGTACCGCCAGTTATGAGTATGCTATGAATGTTACTATTTGCAATCCAAGAGGACACTACGGCTCTTTGCTGGTAAATATCGTCTTTTACTAGCTCTCTAGCAGCAAGGTTGTGCCCTGCATCAGTCAATGCCTGAGTTAAATAATCTCCAGACTTGTCGTTATCAAGAGATCGGGTATCTGAAATAGTGAGTACGGCAATATTGAGCGGCTGGCTGACAGCAGACATATAAATTCCTAATTTGCTATGCGACATCGTGTCTGGCTTTGATAAAGTATAAACTTCCGTGAAACCAGCACAAATTTTTGTGAGTAGACACTGTATAAGGGTGTACCCCATGAATTCAATACTTAAGTTGACTTAACCTATGCGTAAAACACGACTCAGAGACCTGACTGACCAACAAGCGATGCGCTACAACCGCCATATTGTACTGCCAAGTGTGGATTTAGACGGGCAAGAGGCGCTGTTAAATGCAAAAGTGCTTATTGTGGGTATGGGCGGCCTTGGTAACGCCGCAGCCATGAATCTCTGTGCAAGTGGTGTTGGCACCCTCACCCTTATTGATTTCGACAGCGTAGAATTAACCAACCTTCATCGCCAAACGCTCTTTTCTGAAGTTGATGTCTCAAAAAGTAAGGTACACGCCGCGCAACAGCAACTTATGCAAATGAATACCGACTGTGAAATTCATGCCATTAATGAAGCGTTTGGCGAAGATCATAAAAGCCTAGTGACCTCCTGTGATGTGGTACTTGATTGTACCGACAACGCCACAGCTAGAGACCTAATTAACAAGCTTTGCTATTCCGAAGGTACGCCCTTAGTATCAGGCGCTGCTATTCGCTTTGAAGGACAGCTATTTGTTGCCATTCCCGGCAAGAGCCGCTGCTATGGATGTTTACGCCAGCTATTTACGGCGCCAGATTTGAGCTGTGTAGAGTCGGGAATATTTTCACCCGTCGCGAATATTGTGGGCACCTACCAGTCTTTACTTGCTATGCAGGTACTCATGCAATTTGACACAATACCATTTAACACTTTAATGACGTTTGACGCCCTAGAGCACGAGTGGCAACGCTGGCAGCTACCCGATACGACAGAATGTGACGTTTGCGGACCCGCTCACGCCAAGTAGAGCATAGAAATTGCATTAGCTGCTCATCGAAACACACTTATAAAAGGATGTTAAATGACAGCAGAATATTTTTTAGTGCTTGGCTTAATTGGTGTGGCATTTTTTGCAGTAGCAGGCGCATTGCTTGGCTACGAAAAAAATATCAGTGGCTTTGGCGTTGTAGTGGTTGCCACTGTTACCGCACTGGGTGGCGGCACACTACGAGATATTTTGCTGAGCAAGCCTATATTTTGGATTGAAACGCCGGATTATTTATACTCAACCTACGCTGCCATTATTGCTACGGTTTTGCTTATCCGCTACCTCCCCTCCGTCAACAATTACTATTTTTTGGTGGTAGATGCTATCGGCATGGCCATCTTTAATATTATGGGTATCGAAAAAGCACTCATTAGCGGTTCGGGGCTGGTGGTTGCCATTACAATGGGTATTACTACCGGAATATTTGGCAGCCTGATCCGTGATGTTATATGTCGGGAAGTGCCATCGGTAATGCGAAACGAACCTTACGCGTCAGCGTGTTTGGCGGGCGGTCTAGTCTATGCCGCCTTATTTAGCCAAGACATAAGCTACATATGGTGTATTTTAGGTTCTCTTATTACAACCATTTCTCTTAGGTTGGGCTCGCTACATTGGGGCTGGCACATCACTATCTTCAGAAAAAAAGATCGCGAAGTTTCACAAAAAGTGAAGTACAAATCAGCTAAACCACATCATTAACTAACATGTGTAGAAGATTGCTGTATCCCAAGATACTAAAAAGCCGGCACTAACAAATGATAGTGACGGCTTTGGTTAGCTTGTAAAAAACTATTTTAAAAGCGTCGGTAACCTTAAGTAAGGCTACGATCTACTCTTATGAAATGCTCTTTCAATGCGATCGGTAAGGTAGAATTTATGAACCTTACTCGCTCTATCACCCCGTGAGTTATCGACTAAATCACTAATCCTATTTAGCTCGTAGAGCGCAGCTGCTTTGGCTAAATGATCGTAGTTGCTGGCTTTTTCTAAACCACTAATTTTAATCAATTGCTCTACATATTCCGTTTGCAGGTTTCGGCGGTAGCTATTTACGTCACGCTTAATATCAGCCTCAAAAATTCCTTTTGTGAGCTCTCCCATCATTTGCTCAAGACTGTACTCGTTGCCATAAAGCGCAGTATCACTCATACGCATTTGAACAGCAGGGTGAAGTAAATGGGTAAGCACATTCTTTTGTGCCCCTAACAGCATTTTGTGTGGCTTAGGATCTTCGTTTTTCCCCATATTGTCGAAACCGCGACGCTGACGCTGGATGTAAGCAAATAGCGGCTCCATGGTTTCGATAGCATTAGGCGCAAACACAAACTCGTTTAGCGTTTGCATAGCGCGCTGCTGTAACGCCTTAGGGACTGGCGTAAAGGGCTGTTCATACCCTTCTTGCCCCACAAACGTGCGGTCTACATAGACACCGCCTACATAACGAGAAACAACACTAGCCTGGCGTGCAAACTCACCAAATACGGCGTTAACACCCACCGCGAGGTCGTTGTGCGAACGGTTGTCAGCGAGGGTTTTGTCTTTAATTTCTGTGGCGGTTGATTTAATAAGACCAAATCGGTCTCGCGCGTATTCAACTGCATCGCCCGACATATCAAAGATATTGATTCGTGGGTCGAGATGACGTCCTGGTGCTCGCATGTCATCAGCATCGTTACCGAACGCCAGCTCTGGTTCTGCGCTGCGTGACAAAATAGCCTGCAGTCGCTTCTCTTCGGCTTCTGGGTCTGCTAGCGCAGTAGAATAACCGTATTCAATTGCCCAATCATCATAAGGCCCGGGCTTTTCTGTGTAAAAGTCGCCTTGCGTAACGCCATCAGGCGCAAAGTTAACAGAAGGGTAATCCATCACTGAGCCTGCCAAAATACCTTGTGTAACCGACGCGTCATGGGCTTCATCATGCCCATGTAGCTGAGACGCTTTCATGTTGTGATTAAGCCCTAGGGTATGACCCACTTCATGCAAAATTAGGTAGTGCATGGCTTGCCTAAGAAGCTTGTCTTTTTCAATATCGCCCATCCCTTTTGCCAGTGACGCATATTCACCGAAAAGCAGTCCAGCATTGAGTTCGTGACCTAATGAACAGTATTGCGCGGCATCATCACCTAACGACGAGGGCATTTGCGATGAAAGAGAGCTAGCGCCGTCGGTAAACATTTCTCCTGCAATCCAGCGACCTTTCATAAAGCTGTATTCCAGCATGATATCCGAGGCAATAATTTGTCCCGTTAACGGGTTTGCAACGCTTGGACCGTAACCGCCAAATGGGGGTCTTGGCGATGAGGTCCAGCGCAGCACGTTGTAACGAACATCTTCTGCTTTCCAATCCGCATCATCAGGTTGAATACGCACTTCGATAGCATTACTTATACCGGCTTTCTCAAACGCCGAATTCCAACTTAATGTTGCATTACGGATAGTGTCTCGCCACTCTACTGGGGTTGTATTTTCAATCCACCATACTATGGGCTCAACGGGGTCTGATACAGCTGCGCTCGGGTCTTTCTTTTCTAAATGCCAGCGGTTTATTACATCGCGACCGATAAAGGTTTGATCGGTAGTTAAATCGTCAAATTGCTTACCAAAATAACCAATTCTTGGGTCGTCTCTACGGGATGCAAAATTGTTATCAGGCAGTTCAATAAAAGCATGTTGCAAACTAATTGTGGTGTAGCGAGGGTCGGTAATATAATTGCCGCCACGTACCTTTGGGGTGTCATTTTCAAAAACGTAATCCACTACGATGTGGGTGTTTGCGGGGAAATTATCGATGGCAGCAATTTTAGTTTTGTCATCGCTAAGCTTACCTAACTTAAAGCGTTTTTTCTCTGCTTCTGGTCTTGATGACGGCATTGGCGCTACGCGGTGAAGCTTTTGATTTTTCACCACGTCTTCTAGCTTTATGGCTATGCGACCGTCTTCCTCATTCACAATTTTAGTGGATACCAGCACGGCCTCGCTGGTATTAGCATTGGCGGCTTTGCTTATGGCGTTGTCAGGGTCGAAATAATAGCGAGGTGTCATTGCCACAATTTCAATACGGTCGAACACGCGACGCATTTCAATGAGGCGATGTTGGCGAAAGCCGCCGCGAAAATGCCCTGCATCCACCACACCTTCAACAGTATTGGCAAAGTATAAAAATGGCTTATTCAGTTTAGCTTCATCGATAATCATCAGCGCAGTGCCGTCTTCGCTGTCTTGATACACAGGCAGATAGCCATCGTAAGCAATTTTATCTTCTAGGCTTTGAGCAAGGGTTTGTTCTTCAGCGCTCTCGTCTTTAATTTCTTCCTTAATTTCTTTTTTGATTTCTTCTTTGGCCTCTGAAATCGACTCTTTATTTTCGTCTTGAGCATAGACATTATGGTTTATTGCAGACGTGCTCAATAAAGCGATTATCAGCGCTTGGTTTATTTTATTGAATTTCATAGAGTTTCCTGTCTAACTATTTTTTATCGTTACGATGTAGGCTTTGCGCACTACTTTATTAGAATTCATTTTTTTACTAACTGAAGCGTTAAGACCTAGTATGGAACATATCAAAAAGGTTGTTTTGTAAACTATCGCGTTTTGCTGCCAATAGACCGTTGAAAATGTTGCAAAATGTGTCAACGCTGACAATTTTGTCGCTTTTTCGCACTAAACTTTTATGTAACTTACTTACCGCAAAAGCCAAGGAATAGTGTGTTCTTATGGGGTTCATAAACAAAGGCGCCCTGAGCGAAGTATCTACTCAAGGCGCTTGAAGTTGGCATTGCTCTATTAGAAATTATCTATCGAAAAGCCTGTTTAAAAGCCAAGTCAAAAAGACTAATCAAAAAGACACGCATTTATCAAAGGGGCTTGCCCGCATGGCTAATTTCAGTACTCAATTGCTCTGCATCGCTTAGTTCACTGTAAAGACTGTCAATTGGCTCTCCATCGATAAGCCCTACGATACTGCCTAGCACAAAGCCTCTGTGCACATTGTCTCCGCCCACATTAGTATTAGCGAGCAGTGCTTTTTTGCTGTCATCACTATAGCGATAAGCGAAGTAAAGAATACTCGGCCACGCACCTGAGATATAGCACGCTGGTGAATAGGTATGCCCCACCACTTCCATGTCACTTTTCTTTTTCGCAACTAATTTAGGCAAAGATAACCCCATTGAGCGTGTAGCAATATCTTCGAGTATCTCCTGCGCCGATTCGCCTTCTTGGTGCAATAGTCGAAATATCAGTTCAACATAGAAATCGCACACCATGGCTAAATCATCACTAGGGTGAGTTAGCATTAAGTGTTCTCTGCATACTCTTTGTGTCGCGTTCAGTTCGTCACCACGCACAGCCGCGCTGAGCGCAAGTGGCGCAATGGTAACAAACCCACCTATTGAGGCAGTATCATGGGTTACTGCACCGCATTGATGTGCAGGCTTTCCAGCCTCTAAATTGGCAAAAAAACCGCGATGATAAGACTCAGCGTAGGTGTCAGGGTGTTGCGGCTGGCTAGCGGTTAGCATTTTTATATATTCGTCTAGAAATTCGTCGCGCTGATAGCCCTTTGATAAACACCTCAACATTACTCTGGCGCAATGGGCATTTAACGTATTCTCACCGGCCTTCATACCTTGATGGTAATGTTGATTCGCGCCAGTCCAATATTGCCGTTTACCTTTCAAAATCACATCACCAACAATCTCTTTTTTAGCCTGACGCGACGCCCTTGCCCTGCCCCCTTCACTGGTAGAGTGCAGAGACATTATTGACGAGGGATGATATGAAGGTGCATCTTCAAACTTTACAATGCCGCCGTTAAACGCTTTGAAGATATCACCCGGGTTGTAATACCAGTGAACCGGCATAGCCAAGGCATCACCAATAAACGCATTTTTTAATGCTGCCTCAAAACGCCTCTCAAGAACGCTTTGAATTGCTGAAGAAGTATTTTCCTCTTGTTGTGGTATTGAGCTTTCTGACGATGTAGTCAATGCTTTATCTCCTAATCTAAACAAACTGTTTCTACTGCCCTAGTGGCAGAACAAACTAAAAATTTGAATGCGTTGTTCTTTTCGCTCTTTTTGCAAACAGACGAGGTGCAGTGCTGCTTGCAATAAAGATATTTGGAAAAGGTGTTCATAAAAACGTTATACGCAGTGTTAGATAAGAATGATCGCATCGCCGAATCTCAAGACAATAAGAACATATACTCGATAACGCTATTCTTTTTAAAATGAGGGTCAGGCCAAGCTGACTTACAGTTGTTCTTGATTAAGCAACTGAGGGGTACCGTGAACCGGAACTTCACAGTACTCCCAAATACTGTCGATTTTTTTTACAATGTTAGTATTTTCTAAACTAGAAATTAAATACTATTAGATAAATAAACGGCGGTACTTGAACGGCTTGAAATTTGCTTTACTTTTTGAGTAAGAGAAATTTTTTATTATGGAATGACTAAAATGAAGTCCTTTTTGATTGCTTTGAGTTTAATTCTGCCTTGCGGTCTCGCTAATGCAACTCTAATAACCCATAACGGTTACACTTTAGATACAAATAAAAAAATTGTATCCAATGGCGCCCTAGAGTGGCTTCAATGGGACCAAACAACGGGAATGTCTATCTCTGAAGCTTTAACTGCATTTAAAGGTCAAAATTGGGTATTGGCAACAAACAGTCAAATTGCTGAATTATTTAATGCCTTTGAACTTTCCTACGGTCAATTTATTTGGACTTCTGAGGAGAATGCACCACAAACCTACGACGGTTCAACTGATGGTATTGCAATAGAAGACTGGGAAAATGATCCTGAACTAAAATTTGTGAGCCTATTTTCTGACACAGCCCAAGCATGGCCTTTCGAAGGGACTTGTGGTGCTGCTGATTGCTTGCAAATGTCGGCAGCTTATTTTGGTAGCGATAACGATAATGATGGTCAATACAAACTAGCTCGGGTTTACGATGATGTCCAATTTATCGGTGAAGGAAATTTCCAAGACTGGGGAAGCCTCGCAGAAATGTCAGAAGATATAATCGATATAAATACTGACAGGGCTTATTCTCGAGGTGTAGCTCTTGTTCGCACAGTGAATGTACCTGAGCCTCAACCTTTGGCAATTATTATATTAGGAATTATGGTGTTAAATTTCGGGCGAGCAACCAAGTTTAGCCCTTTATAAACTACCTGAATAGCGGCATTTGAGTTGCTCTGATGCCTTTTTTACTGACAGTTAACGTCATTCGATCTGATATCACAACTTCACCAAGCCCAACATCCGCAGTTTGTCTTGGACCGTCGTTCAAAAGCAAGGTAGTCTCCGACAAATCACTCATTGCGGCATCAACTATACAACAGACCACAATCGATTGTTTTCATCAGTTAGCCTAGCCAATATATGTCAAATGAACGACAACCGAGTTTTTTCTAGATGACAAAGCTTGTCATCACGCATTCATATAAAGTTTATATGAAACAGCCTAAGTTTCTAAAAACCAAGCCGTTAACACTCATTAAAATGCGAGCTTATTACAACTAAATAAATCCTCCTCGTCTTGTTTGAGAGCGATTTATCTTTTAGAGAACAGGGATACAAATCAATGATGTGCTACAACGCTTTTTAAGAGTATATTATTGCGTTAAACGCGTGTTTAGCTCAACAACGTGAGCATCATCAAACTTATTCCAGGCGGTGGGAATAAAATAGTGTTCGTGTAAAAACTGTAGAAAACCATTTTTAATTTCAGGCTCGCCACGGCAAGCATCAAGTTGATTTAACTTTTAAAGTAGTGCTGCTTCAGATTCGATTGATTCAAACACACCACGAATGCCGTAGCACGCTTCTAGCATTGTCATTACAGATTTTCCTAATATTAATGATTCAATGCCCACGATTAAGTTTATTGTTAGCACGGCTTGAGAATGTTCGATTAACTGCCGCGTCTAGCACTGATTGGCAAACACAATTCGAGGGTGGCGACTATGTAGTTCATTATGTCGCTTTACCTCGGACGGATACTCTCTAATAACAACATACAAATAAGGGTTGTCTGTTTTATCAATAACGTTATTCTAGGATTATTGAAGTAGATAAACGCAGTCGCCCGCTGTGATACAGTCGGCGACTTATAATAAACAGCATTTACCAACTCTCGCTCGTTGCCAGACACTCTAAAAGCATCTAGTCGCTTTACAAGCTTTACAGGCCCAATGTCTTGATTGACCATGAGCATTGACAAGCAATGCTGCCTAAATGGCCCAATGCATAGAGGTTTCGTGCTCAGACAGCATCCAAAGCTTAGTCATTACATGTTTATCTAGAACAAATGGCTCCAGCTTACCCTCGCCCACCGGCCCACCAAAATTCATAAAACCTGTAGGGCCATAATATGCTCGCTCTTTAAGGTTTTCTTCCGTTGCGCACATTACCTCGGGGTATGCGCCTTTTTCTGCGCTTTGTGCTAAACCTAGCTTCACAATGATGGCCCAAGACATTCGGGTTATCTTAGTTGCACTTTCTCGTATTAACGAGGTGTTTGAAGCACCGGGGTGACACACATACACCTTTACATTTTTCCCCGCAGCTTGAACTTTGTTTTGTAGTTGGTAAGCAAACATCATTTGCGCAAGTTTACTTTGACTGTATACCTTATTGGGGTGATAGTTTTTATCCCAATTCATATCGTCAAACTGAATAGTTCGTAAACCCATCTTATGGCCTTCGCTCGATACCACAACTATCCGTCCGTGCGAGGCATCAATCCTATTGAACAGTAAACCGCACAGTAAAAAATGGCCGTAATGGTTTACTCCTAGCTGACTTTCAAAACCATCAGCAGTCAATTGCTGTGTAGCTACCTGCGCAATAGCACCATTACAAATTAGCGCATCTATCTTCGTAACTAATTTAAGTACGTCTTCAGATGCCCGCCTTATGGACGCCATATCGGCCAAATCCATGCACACAAAATCAACATCTGCACTGTTACCAAATTCACTTTTTAATTTTGCGACTGCAGCACTAGATTTTTGTGCATTTCGGTTTAGCATCACCACCCTAGCGCCTTTTGAGAGCAGTATACGAGTAGCCTGAAACCCAGCCCCTGTATTAGCACCCGTAATGAGAAAGGTTTTACCTTCAAGTGAGCTCAAGCGCTCTGGGGTCCACCCTTGTTTACCAAACTGTGTATCTGAAGTCATCGCTTACCTTTGTTTAAAAAAGTTTTATCACATTAATTCTTTGGTGTGCCTTAACGATAAAGAAACGCCATAGACACCAAACCGAGCAAGTGACACTATAGTGACTATACACATTACTAAATAGGCCAAATTCTCTTTAAAAATTGTCTATTTGTATCAACAGAAATAAACTCAGCCTACTCTTTACAGATTGGCCAGTATTTCTATAAAAAAAGTAACATTAAGTTTTTAAGTATGAGCAAAGTCTTAATTAAACAAATCATAAATAGCAAAGCGAATGAAAACGGCCTGATAGATACGGGTATTCACGGCGTGAAATTGTTTAAGATAACAGAGTCTGTTCGCTGTGCGCCTGCGGTTTATGAACCGTCGATAACAGCAATTGTGAGTGGAGATAAAGAAGCTATATTAGATGGCAAAAAGCATTTTTATGATAGCAATGCCTACATAAGTTGCACCGTACCGCTTCCTGTTGAGGCAGGAACCCCAAGCGCGTCACCCGACAATCCGCTCATTGGTGTCTATATCACGTTAGATACTCGAATGATGACAGAGCTTGCCATTGAAATGGAAAGTACATCTACAGCTCGATATAAAACAAACGAAAATAGCCATGCCCGAGGGCTTTCCATCGCAGCGTGGGATGAAGACTTTACCGACGCACTCATCCGATTATTAGCGTTAGACGATAAACCGGAAGATATACCCATATTGGGCAAGAGCCGTTTAAGAGAGCTGTATTACGCCATATTAAAAGGTGAAGCGGGTGAGTCGGCTAGACGGGCATTTGGAGTTGGAAACGCCATACCTCGTGCCATCGACTTTTTGTCATCAAATATACAGCATAACGTTACTATCGACGACCTTGCCTGTCATGTGGGCATGAGCAGAGCGGTGTTTCATCGCAAATTTAAGCAGGCAACTAACCTATCTCCAATTCAGTTTATAAAATCGATGAGATTGAACAATGCGGCAATGAGAATAGCCGAGGGCACAAACGTAAGCGTCGCGGCTGAGGACGTAGGGTATGTTAGCTCGTCACAATTTAGCAGAGACTTCAAACGTCTTTACGGCGTAACGCCAAAGCAGTGGGGGCTAAATCAAATACGCAACCGTGTTAATGAGCAAGCAAAACCACCAATATGAATTGGTGGTGTGTTACAAACCGCGCAGCTCCTATAGATTGAGCTATCAGCATGAACTTACAGTAGTGGTTGCTAACAAGAGCTTACAACTCAAAGTAGTTAGTGAAACATTTGAACAGCTGGGTACCGCTTAATACTGAGGCTGAAGGAAAATTCAACATAGGGATAAGATCGCACGGAGCGTGCAACATCCTGCTGCCTTGGCTATTGTCCAATTCATCAATGTCGAGTATTTGTGCTAACGGCTCACCTTTTTGCACTTTTTGCCCAGGCTTGGCAATGTACTCCACCATGCCGCCAAAATCAGAATATAAGGTTTTGTAATCTTGCAGATACACACCTAATCTCGTCATTTCAGCGGGTGTAAAATCACTATCCACCAATACGCCTTTGCCATTGAGATAACTCAATATACTGTGGGCATCCACACTGCCCTCGCCAAAGTTAATCACTTCTTGGCTTCCCATCTCAAGAGTAAATGCTTCTACGTTACACTGTATGTTTCGCCCTAGATTTTGCCTAACAGAGTCTTGTAATGTCCACCAAGGGCAAAATGTCGCTTCATCAAGTGCACCGGCAAACACATTTGGTATAAAAATATTGTGAGGAATATTGAAGAGCAACGCACTGTCTTTTGCGTATTCAGGAATATAGATATGCCGCGTTGATACCGGACCGTTATGTAAATCGAGTACGAAGTCTGCATTTACCGCAAGTTGCTGCAGCTTTAAGTTTAGTTGTTGAGCCAGCCCAAGTCCCCAAGGCGCTGCAAGCTTCTTCCCAATTGATGCTAACAAGTGAGCGCGAAAACGCTGTTTAATTACATCAACAGGCTCTTCAGGTGTCACGGTTTTCGCAAACTGCTCTACCGCGGCTTGGTCGTAAAAATAGCCACGATTCCAATTAGTACCGTTGACAGGGTCAAAACGACCCAATGTGTATTCGCCCGACTTGATATTAGTGCCTACAGGGTTGCAGTTGGGTACTAAAATGATCTTTCCTCTGATATCGGTATTTTTTAGTTCCTTGATCAGATGATAAATCACCACATTACCTTGCACTTCAGCGCCGTGAATAGAAGACTGAATGTAAACAGTGGGCCCAGGTTTGCTGCCTGAAAAGGTATACACAGGCACGTTTAAGTTACGGCCTGATGCGTTTTGAGCAACAACTAAATATTCTTTTTTTAACTGCGTATTATTAGCGGACATATTCACTCTGACATCTTTAAGTTTTTGGAGCGCTGCTGGCCCTTTTTCTTCGCTTTGCAACTTAACACAAATAGAACGGCGCTATTAGAGTAAGAGCGGCTGAGAGAGGCAAAGACCGACCATGCCTGTTTTTGCAAACCATCTCTGCGAAAGCACGCAGAGTAGCACCAAGGTGGAGATTTTCAACCATTAGCGTGGCTGAACGTAGTATTTTAAAGCTCGTATCGCCTAATTAATACTGCCATGCCGCTACTGGTTTTAAGAGGTAATTACTGGCATCAAAATTTGGTTGCGGGTGATTTTTTAAGCTATGCTGAAAAAGTTCTCAACAAGGAGTTTATTATGCAGGAATTGTGGTTTTTACTACCAATGTTGATATTGGTCGCAGGTTCTCTATTTATAATTAGTAGAGCGAATCACGATGATTGATTCGCGGTTGGTAGCCTAAAAAGGGTTTTATCAGTTCTGTCATTATTCTACGTTTCAACTTGTCCAAAAAGTACGTAAACCGGTCGTTGGTTATCTATTAGTTAAAGGACCCAATGAGCTAGTTTCTGCCCAAAATATTGTCATTGTTGAGAGTTAGATGCCTGTCTCCGTATACGGTTGTAGCTGCCTTTCCCCTATATTCAGGAAAACGACCCAATCGCGCGTTTTTGTCCTTTACGTAATTAGCCCTCGTTAAGCGTAACCTCTGTACTCTTTGACTTTCAGTAAACTCTGAATGATGGCACTATGGATAAAAACGAGCACATGCTCGGAAGAAAAACGCGCAATTTGCGCACTACTAAATTGTTAGGCGTCAAGTTGCACCGCGTTGCGCAATGCGCTACACTCGTATCATGATTAAGTCATTTAAACATAAAGGCCTGAAGCTCTTTTTCGAAAAAGGGAAAACCTCAGGCATACAAACTAAGCATGCGAAAAAACTTCGTATGCAGTTAGCAGCAATTCATACCGCACAAAATATTGATGACATTAATCTACCTGGCTTTTCTCTCCATCAACTCAAGGGAGAAAGATCTAACATTTGGTCAATATCAGTTAACGGTAATTGGAGAGTAACTTTTGAGTTCACGGATGGTAATGCTTACATCTTAAATTACGAGGATTATCACTAATGAATATGCATAACCCACCACATCCAGGTGAATTTATTGAGTCTATTTACATGGAGCCACATGGTATAAGCTGCAGAACACTCGCTACCCATCTTGGTGTTGCAGCTTCAACATTAAATCGTGTCGTAAAGGGTAAAAGTGCAGTAACGCCAGAAATGGCCTTAAGGCTATCAAAAGTATTGGGACGTAGCCCAGAAAGTTGGCTTAGCATGCAAGACAATTATGAACTTTGGCAAGCGAAACAAAACATTAATTTGGATAATGTGCAGCCAATAGATCTGCATGCCGCCTAACAAAAAATAAAGTCACTCGCTGTCGCTCGTTGAGACGCTAACACGCAGGGTCGCTTCGCTATTATACCCTACGTTCCATCGCCCCTTATTTAAAAGTTAACTTTCAAGGAGGGTTATTCATGTTTAAGGTTGTCATTTTCTTTGCTTTATTAATGTCTGTAGGGATATGTACCGCAGATAGTTTAGATGAATCAAAAAAAGCAGATTTATTGGAAGCGCCGACATCTGAAAGGTGGGTGGATCTATCTTTTGACATCACTGAGCTTGGTGATGTCGCTAATATTAAGGTAATAAAATCTACTCATCAGGGAATGTTGGATAAAGCAGCTATAAGAGCTCTAGGAAAATGGAAGTATAAACCTAAGATTGTAGACGGAGTTGCAGTAGTTCAAAAAGATATGAAGGTTAGGTTGGAATTTGATATTGAAGATGAAAGTTAACAAGGAAATTTAAGCAAACATTCCCAAGAGCGGGCAACGCCGCTTAATTTGGTGTTATGTTATTGAAAGGAATCGTTAAAATGAATAGAAAATTAGCCTTATTTTGCTGCATGCTCGCGGTTACTCAGTATCTTACCGGTACGTTGATTTACAACTTTTCGGGATTAGCGATAAACTCCTTCAGCTTTACGGCTGTATCTTATTCGGCGCTTACAGTCATCTACCTTCCGTTTCTCATATACCAAGCATCTAAATTAAGTTTTGCTAGCTTTTCAGCTCTAGCGCTCACATCTACAGGTTCTATTTTTCTCGGGCACGTTGCGTCATTTATCATTACCGGAAGCTTGATGACATTAACCAATTACATGTTTGACTATGCTTTAGTCATAGTATTGAGTATCTTCGTTTTGTGGCTATATCGTGCTTTGCGTAAAATATGAAAAAAAATTATGACACTCGCTATTGAAAAGTTAATAGGTAAATTCATAGCCGCGATTTAAAAACCTTAGGAGAATATTAGAATGGATGATCTTATGAGTAAAACAGAAAAGAGTAGTCGTCAGCACCAGTATACCAACGTGAGTGTGCTAACGGAGTATTTATGCGCATAACTCCAGCTCTTCTTCTTTCTTCTTTAATGTTTTTAAATGCTTGTGGTTCAAATAGCGACCCAGAGACCCTCGTAGATGACGGCACGGAAAGCAATAATAATGGTAGTCAAACTTCCCCTGAAATAGTCGAAGTTAATGTGGATTTTGTGGATTCCTTTTGGTTGCCAGGGGGAAGAACCTATGTTTCTTACCAAGACTCTCTAGCAATAAGCCACAATGCAGGAATTAGTCTTTTGGATATCGGCAGCTCCGGATTGGTAGAGACAGAAGTGCAAATTACTGCTTCTCTTGCAAATAATTTAGCGGCGCTGACAAATGACCGACTTGGAATATTAGGTCTAAATTCTGTGAGTATTCAAAGTTTAGAGGGGAGCCTATTAGATACTGTGTATTCCACTCAACCATCACCCAATTTAAGTGCAACGATATTTGCGTCTTATGGAAATTGCGTTTATTGGGTAGACAGAGGAACTTCTGGCGAGTCTCCTGATACGCTTAAGGAATTGTGTATTAGTGAGGAAAGCGGGAGTACCGAAGTAGAAAAATATCAAACGAGCAACTACATAGATAACATCTTTCCACTTCAAAGCGGTGAATTTGTTGTATTCGAAGGATTATCAGGAAACAGATATATCAAATTGTTTAACTCTGAATTTGAACTGAAAGACGAGTATTCTTCGACTGAAGAGATTTATGGCAGTGATATCGAGTACAGAGATGGTTTCATCTTTTTTACCGGATTTTCATCTGTGTGGAAAATGAGTGTCGACTCGAATGGTTTAGGAGAACCAGTAATTTTCCAAGAACCAGCTAGTCCATCGGTAGTAAATGCAATCAACAGGATCTCTGTCCACAATGAAGGTGTTTTTATCGCTAACAGCAACTTCCTATACTTTTACCGACTTTCAAATGACGAAATCCAGAATATATATAAGATTGATGTAGTAGACACAGTAGAAGGGGTATTTGTCTATCAAGATTTGTTGATCGTATCTCATGAAGATAATGTTGGTATAAAAATTTATAAGATTAGTGATTTTTAAACTTAAACAGACACACATTGCAACTAACAGCTAAAGCTTAGAACAAAGGCGTTCAAGCATAATTTTGCGCAGTAAGATGTGCTACTTTAATGCGTAATTTCTGACATTTTTTGTATAGCTGTGAGCCAGTGAGATATTGAGAATACACAGATGTGTCTGGTTCTCTCCACCTTTCGTTTGCAGATGACTGAAGTGAGGACACTAGTGTTATAGTGGAGGGGGAGCCTGTGCTTAATAGCCGCCGGGCGCTGATTCTGCCCATGATGCGTTGCGGACCGTTATTTTGCTGATACTTGGTTAGGTGTTTTTCACTGCCTGCCTGTTATCTTCATCAGTGACAGGGAAACGTTCTTTGCAAGCCTAATCACAGGAAAGCGAAGGTCCGCAACTTGTCTCAAGAAGCCTCTAACATTGTAGAGCTGAAAAGTACGTTAAGCGGAAGTTGACGATAAGATAACTCAGGTTCTGCAATGAGCGAGTAGCAGACATCTGCGAACCGAGATACTAGTTCGCTTGACGACAGAAACCAGCGACGCAATCATCGCTGTTTTTTTTCATTTTCAGAAGCCCTCTAAGTCACTCGCCGAAGATGTTTTCACGCGCCAATCTTCCAGTATCCAAAGGATGTTTTGTTCAACAACAGCGTTTACTGAAGCAATGCCAGCGGTTTGCCGATATTCTGGATGACGGGCGATGATGTCTTGTGCCATGGCGGTGACATTAACCGTACCGTGCTCGAACAAACTCGCTGCTATACTATTTCGGTACGTTTTTAAAACATCAAGCTGGCGTGAAATGAGTTCGTTAGCACGACCTGGCTTGCCATGGCCGGGAAACAATATTGTTTCTGCTGGAAATCTGTCTTTCAACGCTTCTAGTTGTTCGATCCAGCCATCAATATTGCCCTGATAAAAGATAGGCATTGTGTCATTGTTTACCATATCGCCTGTAAACAGAGCATCATGCGACGCTATGTAAAAGAGTGTGGTTGCCACCGCCTCATTTCCTCGAAACGTAATGGTGTTGAACTCAATACCTTGAATTTGGAACGATTGATCGTCGTCTAAAACATGGTCAATTGTAACTGCCGAGGTAATGTTGTCGGTAAATTGTTTCTTACGACTGCTTAGAAACCCTTGTTCATCATGCTGAATGGAGCGTGCCGTATCAAACCCTGCGTGCACTATGGGTTTCCGAGGTGATGCGTCAATGAATGCCTGTATTCCGCCAAAATGGTCGGTATGTGGGTGCGTAATCAGAATATCAGTAATCGGTTGTGAGACGGTATCTGCAATGTGGTTAAGTACAATGTCGGCGTCAGACAACAACCATTGTGTATCAATCACAATGACGCCATCTTCACCCTCAATCCAAAAGCTATTAACTTTATGCTTACCAATCGTTGAAATGCTCACGCCGTGCACATTGGAATACACAGTGAAACGTTCAATATCAGAGTGTTTCGCATAGATAGACAAGCTGATAAAACCACAAAATAGAAATGTGAAAAAGCGCATATCTCTCTCCTTAAAGCTAAAGAGCGGCACATGGTGCCGCTTTAAAATTGATGATTAAACGTTCATCCATCCACCGTCGACAACGACGTCAGACGCTGTCATATAGGATGACTCATCGCTGGCGAGGAAACGGGCCGCGTTGGCAACCTCCTGCATGGTGCCAGGGCGCTGTAATGGTGCCTGCGAGGCCACCATGTCAATGAACCCTTCGAAGTCTTCATTTGCCAGATTTGTTCTATCAGCAAAGTTAGTGCGAACAATACCGGGGCTTAAGTTATTCACACGAATACCTTTAGGTGCCAGCTCTGCTGCCAGTGTCCGGCTTAATGAACGTACCGCCGCTTTGGTTGCAAAATACAGGCTTCCCGTTGCAATTCCTTTTTCATGTACCGCTGATCCGGTCAAGATAACGCTTGCGCCATGTTTTAGCAGTGGCAGTAAGGTTTGTACTGTAAAAAATACGCCTTTCACGTTGATGTCAAACTGCTTGTCATAGCTGGCTTCATCCACACTATCGATGGGTGCAAATACTCCTAGGCCGGCATTGGCGAACAAGACGTCAATTTGACCAAAGCGCATTTCTGTTTCCGCTTTCAACTTTTCCAGATCAGCCAGACTCGTCACATCACCCTGTATACCCACCGCTTTAGGGCCAAGCTCAGCCACTGCACTGTCGAGGGTATCCTGGTTGCGACCAAAAATTACCACTCTCGCCCCTTCTTTAATGAACGCATGTGCCGCTGCCAATCCAATACCACTGTTTCCGCCTGTAATTACTGCTATTTTGTTTTGTAACGTTGTCATGTCATTTCTCCAATTGATGAATTTACCGTTTCGGTATTGAAATAGTAGGCTAGACAATTTAATGTTTGAAATGAATAGACCATATAAGTGTTATGCACAAAATGAATTTCAATGCGCTAGATTTAAATCTTCTCCGTGTGTTTGATGCGGTAATGAAAACACGAAATGTCTCCAAAGCGGCTGACAGCTTGTACATGTCGCAACCCGCAGTGAGCCACGCATTGGGAAGACTGCGTCACGCGCTAAAAGACGATTTATTTATAAAGAATCCGGGCGGCATGAAACCAACATCACGTGCAATCGACATTGCACCCGCTATTCATCGTTCACTGCACGAGTTGTCGGATGCACTTAGTCCGGCAACATTTGATCCTGCAAGCTCAACTCACACTTTGCGTATTGCCACCCACGATTATTTTGTGTCGGTATTGATGCCACAGGTAGCGCACTTTTTGAGTTTGCATGCGCCAGGCATCTCTTTGCAACTACGCCTGATGGAGGGCCGTGCGCTGGACATGCTTGATGAACAGGAAATTGACCTCGCTATCAGCGCATTTGGCCCTCTACCAAGTCGGTTTGATGCACGCCTGCTCGTAAAAGACAGCTACGTGTGCCTAATGAGAGGTGGTCATCCACTTAATCAATACACAACATTAACTCTGGAGCGTTATGCCAAAGCAAGGCATATGCTGGTAAGCCCGCGAGGCGACAGCAAAGGTTTTATTGACGATGTGCTTGCTGACTACGGGCTGACGCGCCACGTTGCTGTAGTAATTAACCAATTTGCTGCAGCCGGACAAATATTGATTGACTCCGATCTGATACTTACCGCGCCGAAACATATTGCGAAACAAATATGTCGGCATCATGATATAACTACTAAAACCTTGCCTTTTGATCTTCGTACCAATTATGCTAAAACGCAGGCTGTCTGGCACAATAAGCTTGGCACTTCTCCTGCTCTCAACTGGTTTATAGAGGTCCTCACTGAGCTGGCAAAACCGTTGCAGGCAAGTTAGTCACATAATTTAGATTACACTAGGTGACTTTTTCGCCATCGAACATTATTTTATACGTCCGCAAATGGCACAGACTGTGTGAAAACTGGCTAAATACCTACGACTATCCCTAGTTTAAGCCGCTTTTTGATTAGCCATTGCTCACTAGCTCCGTTTTTCGAATACGGGTATATAGAAAAAGTGGTAGCCGATTTGGCTATAAAGTTGGTAATAAGTGGATTTTTGACGGTGTTAAGACTTTATTTAAGAAAAAAACGTACTTACGCCCTAATTGCTGATATCAAGTTTGATACTCCGAATATCGATATCATTCTTTTCAGATTGTATGCCAACACATGCAGGCTCATTTCTGTTTTGACGTTATCCATTCTGCGCATTAGGAAATGTGTCGACCCCATCCACATTTTGATGGTGCCAAACGGATGCTCGACCGTTTGTTTTCGCAGAACGGCTGTTTCTGGAGTCACATCTAATGTCGCTTGCATTGTGTCTATCAGTTTTTCGTGTACCCAATGCGTCTGGGGTCACGTTTCGCTTTGGTGCATTTTGCTCGAATATTACAATCTCGACAGGCAATATGATTGAAGTAAACATCTTGCTCTAGGCCACTATCAAAGACCCGCATTCGATTTTGCAATTCCTCGCCAGCAGGGCAAATATAGATGTCCTTTTCCTTGTTGTAGTTAAACAGTGCTTTATTAAAAATGCCTTTGAGCTTAGCTCCTGATGTATCACTTTGAGGGACAAGTGCAGTCACGCCTATATCGTCCAATGACTTAATATCATTGCGACTAAAATAACCTTTATCTGCAATAACAGTGATGTCCCGCTTATTAAGTGCCTTTTGCACTTGTTTAGCGACTAATGTGAGATTCCCCATATCGGTAGACTGAACAATGTCATGGCTGACAATTAGATGATGTTTGGTGTCCACAGCACTTTGCACGTTATAGCAAACTTGCCTGTTCATATGATGCAACTTCATTAATCGAGAATCAGGATCGGTAAGTGATACTTGCTTATCAGGGTGTTCTTGAACAGTTCTCTCCATTTCTTTGAGTTCTGCTAATCGCTTTCTTAGCCAATAGATTTTGGAGGATGATGCTTTTTCTTCCGCTTTCTCACTGCCTTGGTCTTGTTTATCCAATCCGTCGAGGTACTCTTGAATACTATTTTCGACGCGCGTGATGTGGAATTTCACTTTGCTTGGCGTGTAGTTCCTTGATTTATTGTTGACTGCCTTGAATTTGCTTCCGTCGATGGCAATCAGTGATTCAGAAAACATATTCATCTGACGGCATAGTTCGATAAACTGCCGGCATACGCCTTTAATTGCTTTGCCATTGTTTTTTCTAAAATCTGCGATCGTTTTAAAATCTGGCGTTAGACGCTCAAGCAGCCACATCAATTCAACATTTCGATACGACTCTTTTTCTAACCTTCGTGATGATTGAATGCGATTAAGGTAGCCGTAAATATAGAGCTTAAGCAGTGTTGAAGGATGATAGCCCGGTCGACCTGTCTGTTTTGCATGTACTCGTTCAAACTCTAATGCAACCAAATCGATTTCATCAACAAATACATCGATGACACGAACCGGGTTATCTTCAGAGACAAAGTCATCTAGCGCTTCGGGAAACAGGGTCGTTTGATGCCGTCCCTGGCCTTTAATGTGATGAGTCATAGCAGCGCACTCTATTGTTGTTCTGCTATTTATTTTACCTCAAACAGGAGTTGTTTAGGCTGAACAACTAGATTGATTGATCATATAAAAATGCCGCTTAGACCAAAAGGTGATCAAAACAGAGTTTTCACACAGTCTGTGTCTTCAGCAGACCTCCGCCTGCGCGGTGGTGACAATTTGGTAATCGCTCAAAAATGTCTGACTGCGTACATTTGCTAATGTCAGCTTAAGGTCGGCTGTCAACATTTAAAAAAAAGGCAAAAAGTCCGACGAAGCAGATATTCGAACAAAAATAGATACAAATATTTGTCCTACATTTTACGTAGCACCGTGTAATCAATTAGGTTGTTGAACTTTTACATTACCTGAGCCAATTGAAAGCGTTAGTGGTCATAGCGATTCAAGCACAAGAAGCCGAAGTTTTAGCAAATTAAGATGTTGTCGCTGCAACTGATGCAAGGCACTTTTTAGTTAGTAGGGCACCCTAAAGAAAGTCGTCATTGCCGTCCCCATTCCTTTCCACCCATTTCTACCAACCGAGACGCGGCTCGTCGAAAGGAAAAGGCGAGATCATTGGCGGCCGATAATTGTGCCAGTGACACACCAATTAGACCCGTTGCCGACCACTCAACATGCTCCCCCTCTTTGTTTCGGATCATAGTGGTCGCAAAGGAACTCGAGTTTCCCCCCTTCTCACTGACAAACAATTCTTCATCTCCATCGCTGCTTTCAACTTGCGCTTCAAAATCGACAAACAACTCGTCGAGGGGGACTTGTGCCGCCAGCACCAAGCGGGTGCGAGATTCATAACACGCATCAATGAGGATTACGAATCGTCGCGCTTCGTTGAGATGATTGGCGGTAAGTTGGGGTACGCAGTCCATGATGATGACCGGAAATCGGTTACAGAGGGATATATAATCGGCCGCGCCGAGCGGTTGGTAGCACAACTCGGCAAAGTCAAACCAGGCGCACCGGTCATTTAATCGGGTGACCTGAACCGTGCGACCGAAGAGAACGTGAATGACCTCAGCCTCAGTTGTGGATGCAGTGCCACCAAATATTTCTTCCAACTGCGCCTGTATGTTGTTATTACCATTATTATCGCCATGAGCATCCTTGTTTGACCAAAAATAGGATTGACCATCCGCTCGAGTTTCGAGTCGATAATCCTTGGGGGAATCCTCCATGGAAATAATGTCGAACGTGTGTTTTAACATGTCTATGAATGGCAAAAAGAGGGAACGGTTAATGCCTCTCTCATATAAGGCATCGGGAGAGCGATTAGAGGTGGCCACCACCACAACATTACAATCCAATAAGTATAAAAAGAGTCGCTTCAAAATCATAGCATCGCCAACGTCTGTCACTTGAAATTCATCGAAACAGAGGAGTTGGGCTTCTTGTGCCAATTGTTGCGCAATGATGGGGATCGCATCACTTTGTGGATGCTTCTCTTTGTAGACAAAGATTCGGTGATGGACGTCTAGCATGAATTCATGAAAGTGGACGCGGCGTTTGGTAATGTTTGCGTGTTTGTGGCTTTGGCTGTCATGATTACAGCAAGAATCATCATCAGCAACATTAACCGACGCGTAAAAGAGGTCCATTAAAAAGCTTTTGCCGACCCCGACCGGTCCATGAATATAAATGCCTCGCGGTGGTAGACCAAAAGACCACAAATGGAACTTCTTTCGAAGAAAGGACTGGGCGGATGCAAGGGGTCGCGCCAGTAACAGTGGACCGCTGCTTGTAAAGCTACTCTCTGTCGAATAGTTGGTGCGCACGGGTACTGGTGGGAGCGAGGCAAGAGACTCATGCAGGGCATCCAATTTTGCCGCAAGAGCGACTTGCGCCTCGTCGCGTCGCACTTCCCCCGCGTCCACCTTGAGTTCATACGCCGCTGAAACGGGGCCTGTCGAGAAGCATCGCCGAGCGACGCGTTGTTGCGCTATCATGGTTTTCTTCACCGTCTTCATCATGGAGCTGATGAGATTATAAATATAATGGATGGTACGTTAGATCCGTTTGAAATAAAAATATTGTGAGGAATATTAAAAAGTAACGCACTGTCTTTAGCGTATTCAGGAATGTAAATATGCCGCGTTGACACCGGGCAGTTGTGTAAATCGAGTACAAAGTCTGCATTTACCGCAAGCTGCTGCAGCTTTATGTTAAGTTGTTGAGCTAGCCCAAGCCCCAAAGGTTCTGCAAGCTTATTCCCAATTGATGCTAATAAATGGGCGCGGAAGCGCTGTTTAATTACATCAACAGGCACTTCAGGTGTAACGGTTTTCGCAAACTGCTCTACCGCAGCTTGGTCGTAAAAATATCCACGGTTCCAATTAGTACCGTTAACAGGGTCGAAACGACCCAGTGTGTATTAGCCCGACTTTATGTTAGTGCCTACAGGGTTGCAGTTGGGTACTAAAATAATCTTCCTTCTGATATCGGTGTTTTTTAATTCTTTTATCAGATGAAAAATCACCACGTTACCTTGCACTTCAGCGCCGTGAATAGAAGACTGAATGTAAACAGTGGGCCCCAGTTTGCTGCCCGAAAAGGTATACACAGGTACATTTAAATTACGGCCTGATGCGTTTTGAGCAACAACTAAATATTCCTTTTTTAAGTGCGTATTGTAAGAGGACATATTCACTCTGACATCGTTAAGTTTTTGGAGCGCTGTAAGTACCTTTATTCTTCGTTATGCAACTTAACACAAATAGAACGATGGTATTAGAGTAAGAGTGGCTGAGAGAGGCTTATACAGTAGTTAGTACATAGCGTTAATAATTCTTATACTCTTAATTCACTATTGATAAATATTGAAGACGACGGTCTAGGTATTCCGAAAGACAAACGTGAAAAATGGTTAGAAAAAGATACACGTTTAGACAGCTGAAAAGAAGGTCAAGGTATAGTCATGGCTGTGGTCGCAGATTTAGTCAACGCATATCAAAGCCAACTCGAAATAAAGCATTCGAGCGCAGATTAGTTCAGGCCATGGCGAGTCAACAACACCAAGAAATATTCGATTTAGCTGCCGATTTAGAACAAACCAAAGATTCAGAGTTTAACTCGTACAAAGAACGCCAATTCAATGTCAACTATGCTGCAAGTGACAACGATGAGACTGAAACTATTGTCAATATTCTTGGCGGTTCAGGTCGTAGCGGTCAATGGACAGTGCCTAGAGAGATTAATATCATTACCATTTTTGGTGGCGCCGATATCGACTTTACCGATGCTATATTCACCACACCTAATGTCACCATTAAAATTTTATGTTTGTTTGGTGGCGATAATATTTATGTGCCAGAGAATATCAATGTGGTATCAAAAGCCTTTTGTATTCTAGGTGGAATAAATAATAAGGCTCCCTCTATAGCTTCTCGTCAAGCCCCTACTCTAACCATTGAAGGTCTTGTGTAATTTGGCGGTTTGGATATCAAAATAAAACGCACCATGAAAGAAAAATTTGTCGCTTTCGCCAATCAGATGAAAACCATGTTCAATGACAAAATGTAAGAGTGTCGATTAAATATTGGCGTTTAGTCTATTAAGCGATTACCCGGCCTGAAATAATGCCAAACTGGTTGACTTGTCTACAGCGCCAAATTTAAACACGATTTAGCACTATAGCAGGGCATGTTCCGGTGACGGGGTATTCGCACCAAACAGCGGAATAATCAGGGCTTAACCGAAGTGCCTGTTATCGTCGTTTAAAAAAGTACAATTTAAACGGCTAATTTTCTGGTTTGGAGACTGTTTCCTCAGTAGGTACACATAACTTGCCCGTAATCACAAAAAGTAAAGCAGTTTGAAGTTCTAATAAATATAATTGCTTGTCTCCTATTACAAAATAAGTCCATATAGCGCTTAAGAGGTAGATTCCAGAGGCGATGTTAAAACCAATACTCGCGTATTTCCTGTTCATTTTGCTTCTCTCCAAAAAAGGGGCATTTCGCCCCTAGATACTGCATTTACCAGTGATTTCTGTTTGTATTTCCATACTGCGCATAAATGGCATCATCTGCGTTTGAAACTTGAGCGAAAAATGCGCCTAAGTCGTAAAAAAAACCAGCACCAGATACTGATTCTACTTGGGTTGCGTTTAGTTCAATCATTTTAACCTCCTTATTGTTGAGTGTTATCTTCTGTGGTCTGAATAACCTTGATAGAAATCGTATGCCGCATCTGCAACAGCTATGGCGATTGCAATTTGGCCCCAATAGCCGCCAGAAATGCTTCTCAGCTCTTCTAGTTTGATTTCGTCCATAAATCATTTTCCTTTTATTTACGACCCAAATTGGTCGAGAACAATAGTTACAGTATATTTCGCTTGATTAAACTGCCCCATGTAACTGTTTTTATGCTCAGTTGATTTAAACAGCACTTTTCAGTGAGACCACCTGTAATGAGATACGCCACCCAACACAGAATACTTCTTGTGTCTTAGACGGTAATACTTATCTTCTGTTTTCTATGACTGGTCATCGAAGGGCTTGGTGAGCACTTCGGTATGAAAGCCCATATCGGCGTGGATGCCAAAAGCGGCCTGACGCATACATTAGTAACCACTGCCACCCACGAACATGACCTGAATTAAATGAAAAAAACTACACGGCGATGAGGAATTCGTTTCCTGCGATGCCGGTTATCAGGGGGCAGAGAAGCGAGAAGAGCAGAAAGATGCAAGTGCAGAATGGCTGATTTCCGAGCGACCCGATGATCTGACAGTAGAAAGTCTCGCTCCTGACCTAAAATGCAGGACTTATTGGAAGTTTCCCTAAGGCATCTGCAAAGGCTAATTAACATCCTAAATAAAACCTTTGCAGAGCCTTCACATCACTCAAAATTTAAATTGGCGAGCCAGGTGGTAACGGCATCACGTCAAACGCCGCAGGCCATGTTCCACTAGCAAAGTAAGCATCAAAATATCCATTTAATATTTCGTACTTATCATCATCGGCTTCATCTTCTAACCACTCGTTAAACTCTAACAACGCTTCATCGGCCGCAAGTTTTACTTCAGGTGCCAGTTTGTCGTTAGTCACAGCCGCCATGATGGCGTTAAGCGCAACTAACTGAAGGCGCTTTGCAATAGCGCTGGTATCTTTATTCTTATACCAATGAACATTCAGAATTTGTTTTATCAAAAGATTAACGTCAACTTTTTTGCGTCTATCTTTGCTGCTTGTTACTTGCCACTGAAGGCGATTTAGGCGCTCGGGGTGTAACAATAGCGACAGTGAGAAGTTTGCCGCAGAGGCCGCAGCCGATGCAGGGTCTAGCATTAATCCCATTTTACCCTTGAATTGTTCCCGAGTAATATCATCGCCGTAAGCTGTGGGAGGAATTAACGACAGCACACTTTCAGGCATGCTTAGGTAATCTGCCGTCGACGCTTTAATTAACTGCTGCATTGCACGCTGCTGCACCGCAGGTGCCACAAACTGTTGGCCTTGTGGGGTAACATAATCGCCCTTACGCTCGTATTCATAGTGCAAACCACCTACCTGTTTTGCTACCGCTTCAAGCTGATAGCGATGAAGCAAGAAAATGGGCACTAAGCTGTCTTCTAGTGACGAAAGGCTGGCATTGGGCGCTAGCGTATTCATACCAAGGTTGTTTAGCGCCACATCGCGTACCTTCGAAATTTCATCAAAGGCGTCTAATGGATCTGAACCATTCTCCCACATATGTCCGTTTGCAGAGCCGTGTCTGGAACTTCGCGTATCTGAATCCGATTTAAAGGCAAGGCCGGCATTTCTTGCTTTAGTGATGACCTTCGCAAGAGCTTCCTTCTCTTCGTCTTCACTGGCAAATGTAGCGTAGCCATAGGTGACGGCATGCTTGTCCCAATCTCCTATTCCTTTGTCATACGCATTTTCTAGGCTTATCACCCCGTCTTTTAATGTAATTTGAGGGTGCGGATAATCCATCACAGAAGCTCGATTGTTTTCACTGGCCGCAAAGTTGTGCGCAATGCCCAGCGTATGGCCAACTTCATGGGCAGAAAGTTGCTTTATTCTGTCTAGCGCCATTTCTTGCTGCGCGCTAGTATCGGCTGTATTGCTGACACTGCCATCTGAAAATGGGCTGGTTAGGCCAAGGGCGATTAAATAGTCTTGGCGCACGCGTAATGACCCCAGCGTTACGTGGCCTTTTATTATCTCTCCCGTTCTTGGGTCTACAACAGAAGAGCCGTAAGACCACCCTCTCGTTGCTCTGTGAACCCAGTTGATAACGTTGTAACGCACGTCCATAGGATCTGCGCCCTCGGGCAACACTTTCACTTGGAATGCGTCTTTAAACCCTGCCGCTTCAAACGCTTGGTTCCACCAGCTAGCGCCTTCTTTAAGCGACGACATTACTGGCTCAGGTATGCCTGGGTCTAAATAATAAATAATAGGCTCTACCGCTTCGCTCATTGCAGCGTGAGGCGTCTTTTTCTCTAGCCGATGACGAGTAATAAAGCGCTGCTCTGTCGACTCAGTAATCGCCGTAGAATAATCGTAATAATTGAATTTCCAGTAGCCTGAGTACGGATGATATACACGGGGTGTATAGCCCGCCTCTGGCAACGCAACAAAGGAATGATGCAAGTGCACGCTTAAGCTTGCAGCGTCAGGCGTGACTTGCTGTACATAGCCACCTGGTTTGCTACCGCTAAACGTTACCAAGGCTTCAAGCTCAGTGTTTTTCTCAAACCCTTTGGTACGCGGTAGGTAAACACCACTGCGCATTTTGTCTACTTTATAGCTGCCTTGCTTACTGCGAGACATACGATTGCCAATGCCATGAACATCGCTTAATAGGTAATCGGTGTAGTCAACTAGGTTCGCACTGTCACTTTTTGCCACAATAGCAAAGCCTGCAATAACCGAGTCGGCAAAGGCTTCATCAATACTTTGCTTTTCTGCAACAGAGCCATGGCCGGCTCTAAACTTAGTGTTGTGCTGTTTTAGCAATAGCTTATTGCCGAAACGCTCGAAAGAAATTAATCGAGTTCTACCAAGCTGCCCTCTATCCAGGCCAATATCGTTTGAGCCCACGCCGTATGGAAGGCTACTTTGAAATAGATACTGCTCATCAGATGCGGGTACTGCCAAAAACACCTTGTCGGCAGAGTCATCATAATACATGGGGATCAGGCCGTTTTTCTTCGTCATGCCATCAGTAAACTCACTGATGCTTGGCACTGCGGCTAAGGCAAGAGAAGATGACGTGATAAATAGCGCAAACAAAACGGTTATGAAATGGCTGGTAGCACGTAGGTACTGTGTGTACCTACCAATCAAGGTAGAACGCTGCATCCGTTAATTCCTTCTGCGTACATGCGAAACAGTAAAATGTGAATAGTATCAGTTAGCCTACCCCAAGTGACTGTATTTGCCTATGATTGCGTCGGTAAAAAATACATCAACAGAAAAAACTTGAATAGTAATCGTGAGTATTTCCTAATGTGTACTCGCTTACATTGTTTTTTTATCTATCAATATTGAGGTTGGCTATTTTGAAGTTTTCGTCTCGCGCTACTGGTATCTCTGAGTTCTTGGCCATGGCCTATGGTGAAAAAGCATCGGCGCTTGTTAAAAGCGGCTTTGATGTTATTCGCCTGAATCTTGGCGAGCCTGACTTTGGTGCCCCAAGCGCTGTAATAACAGCGATGAAAGACTCGTTAGACTCACCTGATTACCCTTATACATCAGCATTGGGCACACCTGAACTTCGCGAGGCCATAGCTGGCTTTTACGAGCAAAAGCACGATGTGAAAATTCCCTCATCACGCATTGTGGTTACCGCCGGAGCAAGTGCGGCGCTTTTGTTAGCCAGTGCTGCACTGGTAGAGCCTGGCGACAATGTGATTTTAGGCGACCCTTCATACCCGTGTAATCGCCGCTTTTTAAATGCCTTTGGTGCGGATGTCACTCTGGTTCCCACCTCTAGTGAACATAACTTTCAGCTTACTGCTGACGATGTTGAAAAGCACTGGAAGCCCAATACGAGAGGCGTACTCATTGCAACCCCAGCGAACCCAACGGGCACATCTATTGATGCCGCTGAACTGTTGGCTATTGGTCAAATCTGTAAACAGCATAATGGCTTTTTAATTGTCGATGAAATTTATTTAGATTTGCTGTTAGACGCTTCTGTACAAGAAAATGCTGCGGCAAAAGATGACACTGGGCCTGCGGCAACAACCGTTCTCTCTAACACGCCTCTACACGATAATATTATTGTGATTAATAGCTTTTCCAAATACTTCGGCATGACCGGCTGGCGTTTAGGCTGGTGTGTGGTACCTGAGGAAATGACAAGTGTTGTTGAGCGTTTAGCACAAAACCTCTTTATATGCCCTTCTACCCTTTCTCAAAAAGCAGCACTTGCTTGCTTTACCCCGCAAGCCCTTAGCCAATGTGAGGAAAATAGGCAATTACTTATTAAACGGGCCACACTGGTATTTTCTGCATTGGAAAAAATGGGGCTACCTGTTGATGCAAAGCCCAACGGCGCTTTTTACGCGTATATCAATATTCAAAAAACTGGGCTTTCAGCCATCGAGTTTTGTGACACGTTATTGGATACATACTATGTTGCTCTTACTCCAGGCAACGACTTTGGTGAACATAATGCCGACAATTACGTTCGTTTGTCATTTGCCACTAGTGAGAGTGATTTACTAAAAGGACTGGAAAGACTATCTCAATTTGTGAATGAATTAGTAGGCTAACGGTTTCATGAATACACCAATATTATGCAAAAAAATAATAGCGAGCCCACGAGATAGGTATATTTAGCTAATACAAGATTAGCTATCACATGATTCGCTAACACAAAAAAAGCATATAAACGTAAATCAAAAACAGGATGCAAGTATGAGTATTGAACGAGATTTGGATGTGGTGATTTTCGGTGCCACCGGCTTCACAGGAAAATTAGTGGCAGAATACTTTCAATCGCAGTACGGCAACGACAGCAGTGTTAAATGGGCAATAGCAGGCCGTAACGAGCAAAAGCTTAACGATGTAAAACAAGAGCTAGGTATCAGTGACGCTGTTGAAATGATTGTTGCTGACGGCGATGACGACAGCGCGCTAGATACAATGACAAAACGAACTCATGTTGTACTGACTACCGTAGGCCCTTATCAAATTTACGGTGAAAAACTGCTTTCTGCTTGCGTTGACAACGGCACGGGGTATACCGATTTATGTGGTGAACCTGCGTGGATGCATCAAATGATCAATAAGTACAATGACAAAGCCAAAGAGACGGGTGCAAATATCGTCTTTTCGTGCGGCTTTGACTCTGTGCCATTCGACTTAGGTGTGCACTACCTGCAACAACACGCAAAGAAACAAACCGGCGATGCCATTGAATATGTTAAAGGTCGCGTGCGTAAAATGCAGGGGAAGTTTTCTGGCGGTACTGCAGCAAGCCTAAAAGCCACAATGGTAGCGGCGAAGAAAGACAAGTCGATCATGGCGGCATTAATTAATCCGTTTTCACTGGCGGATACAAACGTAGCGACAGAACAGCCAGATGGCAACAAACCCTATTTTGATGAGCAATTAGGAACATGGGTTGCCCCTTTCATTATGGCTGCCATTAATACTAAAAACGTGCATCGTGCTAATTACCTAAGTAACTATGCCTACGGTAAAGCATTCAAATATGATGAAATGCTAATGACCGGCCCTGGTGAAAAAGGTGAAGCCATGGCAAAACATGTGGCTAATGATAAGTCGTTAGCCAGTGATGATGGCCCTAAACCCGGCGAAGGACCAAGTAAAGAAGAGCGCGAAAATGGGTTTTATGACGTCATGTTTGTTGGCAATGCGACAAATGGCGATATGCTGGCCGTATCAGTAAAAGGTGACAAAGACCCGGGCTACGGCTCTACTAGTAAAATGATTGCAGAATCTGCGCTGTGTCTTTGCAAAGACGTCAGTTTATCTGGCGGTTTTTACACGCCTGCATCTGCGCTAGGCGATAGCTTAATTAGCAGATTAGAGGCCAATGCTGGCCTGACGTTTACCATAGAAAAATAAGCTTAAGAAAATAGGCTTGAGAAAGTAAACCTGCAAATTTGACGAACTGGTTTTATTACCTTAGCGCACACGCCGTTTTAAGAACCAGTTTTGACATTTAGGTGAATAATAACGAACCCGTGAAAAGGCACTTTCCTTTTCACGGGTTTATTTTTTGTCAATACTGGGGGCAGTTATAACGTGGAGTCATAACATGGAGCTGTAACGTCGAGCTATAACGGTGCTTTTATAGCGAAGAATTCATACCGGAATCCTACAAGCTTCACCGAGCACCTGTCGCCTTAGCGTTGCCTTTGGTAATGACAATGCGCGGTGCATCCCATAAAGAAGGTAATAAAATTAAGGACACGGGCACAGCACTTACCACAATAAATGCTTGCAGTTTATCTATACCGCCAGAGCCAATCATAATGAGAATGGCAGCCATAAGCCCCATTGCAATGCCCCAAAACACTCTCACAAATGTTGCCGGTTTATCAGAGTCTGACATAGACACTGATAATACGTACGTCATGGAGTCGCCCGTTGTGGCTACAAACGTCATGGTAAGCAATAGAAACAAGAATGAGATAATAGCGCCCATGGGCAGAGCCTGAGTGAGCGCAAGCAGCGCCGCTGGTAAATTAAAGCCTTCAAACGCAGCTGAAATAGTCCCTGGGGCGTCAAGCTCTAGTGACAGCCCAGTTCCGCCAACAATAGTAAACCAAAACATGGTGATAAGCGGCGCAATAATAGACAGCATAATGACAATTGCGCGAATAGAGCGGCCTTTGCTGATACGAGCTATAAAAATTGCCATCATAGGCCCGTAGCCAATAAACCATCCCCAAAAGAATACTGTCCACCAGCCTAACCAACCCGCCTCGCCAAACATACCCGCATCTCCGCGGTATAACGCCATTTGGAAAAAGTGCGTAATGTGTGTGCCCAACGCCTCAAAAAAATGGCTAATGACAAACATTGCACTGGTGGTCACCATTAAAAACGCCAGCAAGCAAACTGCGAGGATCATATTCAATCGGCTAAGCAGCTGAATACCTTTGGTCACCCCGGTGATGGCCGAGGCAACATATACAATGGTGAGCACGCTAATAACTGCCGTTTGAGTTGTGGCATTGTCGGCGATACCAAACAACGTATTGAGCCCGTAACTTACCTGTAAACCCAGAAATCCTATAGGCCCCACCGTGCCTGCTACAACTGCAATAATACATACAGCGTCGGTGATAGAACCAATAGGGCCTTGTATAGCGCGGCGCTTAAAAATAGGGTAAAGCAACGTTCGAGGCGCTAACGGCAAGCCCTTCTCGTAGTGATAATACATAAGCATTATCACCGTCAGGCTACCTAAAATAGCCCAGGCTAAAAAACCCCAGTGAAGATAAGATTGCGCAAGGGCGTACACCGTCGCCTCACCAGTACCTGCTTCAACGTCACCAAATACCGGCGGTACACTTAAAAAATGTGCCATGGGCTCGCCAGCTGCCCAAAATACGCCACCGCCAGCGAGAAGCGTACACATGATCATTGAGCCCCATTGAAAGTTGGAGAACTCTGGTTTGTCTATATTCCCCATCACTGCCCTAGCGCCTGGCAAACTTGCCATACCCAGGCTAATTAAAAATGTCGCTAATAACAGTACTTGCCAATACAAACCAAGATACCTTACCGACCAGTCGAAGCTGCTGTCTACCCAAGCAGCAAGCGCGTTCACATCAATTAACGCCATCAAACAAAATACACTGATAAACCCAGCGGTAATGGCAAATAGCGGGGTGTTTATCTTACGTTCTGGGTTTGTGTCTTTTGTTGATATCATTTTGAAAGCAAAGGTTCCTTAAGGAGTGTAGAGTCATCGGCGTGATTAAATGTAAGTCGATGACTAATGTTGATGACTAATATAGATCGGTAAGTCGAAATAACCGCAACGTTGTGCCTAGGTCATCATATGAAGTACATTATCTGATTAGCGGTTTGATTGCTATTTCCAGCCTTGGCGCCACAATGTCGTGTCTTTTAAATCTCGCCAGTTTATCGGGTATTCTGTTTTTGACATCACCGATTCAAGAACACAAGAGACAACAACACCCTCTTCGTCGAATGTCACGTCAGTCACTAAAAAATGCTTTTCTTTGTTTTTAGGCGACGTGGATGTCCATTTACTGCGCAGAAGTTTTTTTGGGTTTATCTGATGTTTAGACATAAACAAGGCTCTTTAACTATCTTTTTATGATGAATAACGAAGGCGACTACACTACTCAATCGCAACCGTAATTTTGCAATCAATATACTTGAGCATTTTATTCACTGCGTAGGGAATGGAAATTTCTGTGAGCGGCTCATTTGTAGGTTTGGCTTTTACCAATAGATCGCACGCACCATAACTAATCTGCTGGCGTATGACATAATCGTTAAGCTCGTCAAAAAAGCGCTCCTCTAGAGGCACAAGCCCAATAAAAAAATCAGTACTGTCTTCTTTATAGAACCACGCCCCTGTTATTTCTTTTTTCAGTGTGTAAGCCTGCATGATATCTAAACGCACAAACCGAAAATAGGCTTCTGTACTTTCAGCACGCTCATTCGTTTGGCTTTTAGTGGGTTCGTTCACAGAGTTCCTATTGATGTTTTTTATGCTAGTTAACGTCGCGGTGAAGTTTATGTATTTTTACGTTTGGTCTATTACGTTTGGTCTATTACATACGGCCGATTAGTCTAGGCTAAAGCAAGGCGAAGCGTTGATCCACATCAACGCATCTTTTCTGGTGATAAGCCACACTTCAATCATCTACACCTTTTCGTGTTAATAAGAATGCATACGTCAGAAAACACCACCGCTTTTCAAACCACCATTATCCCTATGGTGCATGGACTATACAAGCTGACATTGAAGCCAACGGTAAACTTGGCCATACAGACAAAACCTGTTTTTGGCGCAAACGTTACCTTTCATAGCGATATTATCGAGCATCCTAGCTTTGTTGCTAGCCCTCGGTGTGTTATCGGTTGGCTTGATGTTGGCGGGTTATCTTATTTAAGTATTGAAGAAGGCATACAGGTGGCTGCGGACAATAGTGCCGCGCCTCCCTTTTTACCGTCTCAATTTCTGCATTGTGATAGGGGTATTTTAAGAGTGAATATGACCACCCGCTTTTACCCCATTGCTAAAAACGCATCAGACGCTCACGAACACGGCGCATTTTTCTTTACGCCAGTGTGAGCTATAGAATTACATTTCATCAACAGCGGCGTCGCGAATGGCGTTTGCCAAGCCGGAATATCGCTTGTCTACTCTCGATACCATGTTACTAAAGGTAGGACTATTGGCGATTATCAAACATCCCTTTTTAGCTCGTGTAAGCCCGGTGTATACCAGGCCACGATGAAACAACCCTGCAGCCTTTTCTGTTTCAGGCTTAGGAAGCAGCAGCACCACGTTAGAAAACTCAGAACCTTGCGACTTATGGATGGTCATTGCGTAAACGGTTTCAAACTGGGGCACGCGAGATAAGGAAATATGCCTTAGCTCATCATTCTCAGCTTCAAACCACGCCAGTAGCTTCCCACTACTGTCTGGCCAAATAATACCAACCTCACCATTGGATAGACGCTGAGGATGATTATTTTTAACTATCATGATGGGCTGGCCTTGATAGAAGTTACCTTCTCGTCGTGTAATTTTGTGTTTAATCGCATCAAAAACCAATGAATTTAAACGCTCAACTCCCATGTTGCCTTTGCGCACCGGCGTTAACCACCTGACTTGGTTTAGTCGACGCAGCGCATCACATGAATCAGTGGCATCAAAAATAGGCATGAAACTTTGAACGGCCATTTTGCGCAGCTTTTTGTCGCTTACCCAATCTTCTGGCCATAAATGAACGCCATCGTTAAGTACTGGTATATCAGCCATTGACTCTGCGTTCTTTGCATTATTATCCGCATTATTTACCGCGTTATTTAGCGCGCTCAAGGCACCCTGCGTTTCGCCTTTTTGGATAGCGGTTGCCACTGCCGCCACTTGCCCTTTAAATCGTTGTGGTGCTCGCAGCGTATGTACCCACGTTTTCGCATCTTCATCTACGGGTAATAAAGGTAAATGAGGGCATAGGGTTGCGATATGCTGACGCAGCGCAGTGGGCACTGCGCCAAGCATTTTGTCGTCTGAATTAACTAAGTCGTCATTCGTTTCTACCAATTGCTCTAACACGTTCCCTAGCTCTACAGCCGGCAATTGCTCAGCATCTCCAATAAAATACAGGCGGGCATGTTCAGGTAGCGCTCTCATTATTCGGGTCATTAGGGCAAGGTCTACCATACTGGCCTCATCCACAATTAATACATCAAGTGAAAGCTGATTTTGCCTGTTGTATTTTGTTGATACCGTGTGTTCTCTTAGCCCTAACAACCGGTGAATAGTTACTGCTTGTGTGGGAACGCGGTCTAGCACACCGTCATCAATTTTTCCCCTCAAGCCAGCAATACTGTCGCTAATTGATTCCGTCATACGCTGCTGCGCTTTTCCTGTAGGCGCCGCCAACACTATGTTGATGTTGTTCTCGCAGGCTTGAAGGGCTAGCAACAAACGCAGTACGGTGTAGGTTTTTCCTGTTCCTGGACCACCGTTAATTACGCTAAATTTTTGTACTATACTTTTTGCAACAGCTACCTGCTGCCAGTCTTGCTCGCTGCTAAGCGCTAGCTCTTGGCTAGGCTCTTGTGAAGCCGCACTTGATGGCGCTGTAACAAACATGGCGGGCCACAAGGCTTTTACCTTTGAATATGCCTCATCAGATAAGGGAGTAAAGGCGGTTCTAGCAACGACACCCTGCGCTACTTCTTGTTCAAACTCATAATATCTGCGGCTGTAAAACATACCGTTGTTATAAACAAATAGCTGACCAATGCGTTCGTCACTTAACGCTTTTTTCACCACACCGATAAGCGGTGTAAGTGTATCAAACGTGTACCCTCTCTTTTGCGTATCGGTTTGGCCATTGTCACGTGATGGTGAGTTATGAGTGCTATTGCTCACACTTGCATTTTCACTCACATCTTCACTAAACAAGGTCTTGCCTGCTACATCGCTAAGCATCACACAGCTGTGACCATGGCGCTGCATAAACGATAACAAAACCAAAAGATGCAGCCACGTTGTATTTTCTTGCTCACTAAGCATCGAAGTGGGTGTAAATTCAGAAGCGATAAATTTATCGATGGCCTCAATACCAAATAGCTGTTCAAACAATGCATTTTTATTCATTTTCATTGCTATGTCATCTGTATCAGCACTGTCTTTTTCGTCTATGTTATCTGTGTTTATTGTGGCTGTGCTTAGTATGGTTGATTGGGCCTTATCAGTACTACCCGTATTTTTTTCACTCATGGTTTGCGTCACTCTTTTTAATAGGCACCTTCATCAATCAAATCCAAAACTTTGCTGATGACCTGCTTCGCCGTTCTCTGGGTTTTCTTTCAGTGTTTTTTTCGGCTTATACTCCGGCGAATGCTCCGGCTTGTGCTCAACAGTATGCTCCGATGTATGTTCTGGCTTGCTTCCAGTAACGGGCTCACTGCTGTTATTTGTTTGAGCCATGACCGTATCGTTGCCGTCAAATATGCTGTCTAGCGAATGCAGCACTTCTTGAGTGATAGACGTAAAGAACACCCCTTCCCCTTCTTGGTTCTCCGGGTGCATACCACGCAGATATAAGTAATATACTCCCCCAAAATGGCGTTCTGGTTGGTAATCTGCAAGTGTATTGTTTAAATACCGATGTAGCGCAAGGCAATAAATAAGATACTGCAGGTCATAAAGATGATGCTGATTATTTTCAAACAATGCACTGGGGCTGTAGCTTGCGATGTCATCGCCTAACCACGTAGACTTATAGTCGGCCACGTAGTATTTGCCTTCATGTTCAAACAATAAATCGATAAAGCCGTGCATCATTCCCGCAAGATTGGCTGTCATGAGGTGAGGCACTGTCAACGCCTGAGCGTTGTAATCAATGGCCACCTTTGCCCTGTGAGCACGTAAAACCTCGCTTAGCCCCGCCCATTTACTGTCGTTCATGGGGAAATAAAATTCAGCCTCTCTTAGAGTTTGATTTAGCGTTAAGTCGCTTAGTGTAAGGCTTATGTTGGGATAAAGCGGTGTTTGCAGTACTTCCTCTAGCCAGTCGTACAGTGAACTTACCTTGTCCTCTTCTAGCCCAAAACGACTGACCAACTCAGGCCCATGTTCATCCCATGTGGGCGCACTAAAGTCATTAAGTTCTAACAAATCATGTAAAAGATTACCGGCGCTTGCGCCTTTAGTTAACGTAAAGCGTAAGCGGTGCGCCTCTTCTATATTCGTAGTAGTAGGTTTATCCGCCGCTTCATTAGTAAATCTGTCGCCAAAGCTAGACAGCACATCTATTGAGAACTCTTCGTCACGAACAGTTTGAAGTACAGGTACCGTATGCTCTTTTTGATTGGCAACCGGTATGTTTCCTTGCGTTGTCAGCCTACTTAGGGCTGAAAACGAATATAATCGCCAGTCTTCACTGTGGGTGCCTGTAAATTGAAGTGCATAGAGTGTTTGGCTGGTTTCATCAAGGGTGAAACTGGTGTATTTAAGGTCAAATTCATCGGCGCTGATGTGACACGTATACGCGTCAGCTTCATCGCTCACATTATCGAGCACGCCTTGCCAATCACTAACGCTTTCGGCGTTATCATTATTGGCACCTAGCGCTCGCGCAAGTGCACTTTTTTCATTACCATCAAGGGGAATAACTCCCATATAACAGCGATGAGCGGCGCGAGTAACCGCTACGTAGGCCAGTCGCATATCTTCTGCGGCTCCTTCAGCACGCACTCTTGCGATAGCTTGCTTTGTTTGCCCTAACTGCAGCTGTAACCCTTGTTTGTCTTCATCATAGTAAGTCAGTATTTGCGACATCGATTTGCCATTTTTTGCTGGATCCTTGTAGCCAGTGGCAAATGGAATAAACACAATGGGATACTCTAGCCCCTTAGAGCCGTGCTGTGTCACTAAACGGATAAGCTGATTGTCACTCTCCAAACGCAGTGTCATCTCTTCATCTGACTCACTCTGGTGTATTTGTTTATGCAGCCAATCGAGCAATTGCTCGGGCCTTTGATGGGTCGTGCTTGCCTTTTCAAGGACTTCAGCAAGATGTTGATAATTGGTTAGCGCTCGCTCTACTTCCCCGCCGTATGGCGTGTAGCTTTCTTGCATTAGGTATAGCAACACACTCATACAGCCTTTTTGCAGCCACAATTCACGCAGTAACAGTACCCGCTCAAAGGCAGTATCCCACAGCGCATCATCTTCGTGATACAGCAAATCAACCAGTACTTCAGGGCTATAGCCCCACAAGGGCGATGCTAAACTTGCCGCTACTTTGCTGCTGTCGCTGGCATGCCAAACGCCATTTAACAAGCGCAAAATGTCTTTGGCTTCTGGCGTGAGGAATAAATTACTTCGATCGCTTAAGTAAACACAGGCCAAACCTTGCTGTTGCAGCACGTACTTTATTGCATTGGCTTCAGTTCTGTCTTTTACCAAAATGGCAATGTCGGCTGGAGTGACAGGGGCGGCTGGTGTAACAGGGGCAACGGGGTTGCTGTCGTTGGTGCCTGACGAGTTCGCATCGTCAGTGCTTTGTTCATTACCGCTTTTATCATTACCGCTTTCCGGCTGTGAATAATCAAAACCAGCTTCATTTAGAAGACGATAGATTTCTTGTGCAATCCACAGCGCCATTTTGCGGCGCATTGTGTTGGTATCTTGCTTATCGTCTAAGCACATACTCACGTAATTCATTGCACTGCGCTGCTCACATGGATCGATTAACGGATGCTTCGCTGCAGCGGCCTTTTTGGTAAACTCCACCTGCGTGTAATCAATATTAAAACCGAAAACATTACCAGAATGAGCTGCCGACAGCGGCGCACCATAAAACAAGCGATTGTACGCATTGACCATGCCTTTAACAGAACGCCAGTTTGTGTTCATAACCCACCGGAAATCTGCTTGTTTGCCCGCTTTTAAATAGGTGAATATATCCCCGCCTCTAAAGCGATAAATAGCCTGCTTAGGGTCGCCTATCATCAAGAGCGCGCTTGTTTTGGTGCTAGTCTCTGTGGTGCTAGTGCTTAAAGCGTTAGTATCAGAATCGCGAGGATATACTGCGTCTAAAATAGCGTATTGTTTGGCATCGGTATCTTGGAATTCATCAATTAATGCTACAGGGAATTTTTTGCGAAGCTCTGCGGCTAGCGTATTGTCAGGTTTTGCCACCTCATCAGCCAACATATTAATGAGATCGTCGAAATCAATGATCCCACGCTGCTTTTTCTGTTTTATCACTCGCTGTTTTATAAAGGAAATGGCGTCATTAACTAGCGCAAAAACAGGCAGCTGAGCCAACGTGTTATCTCTTTCCTCAATCTCGACTTCTATCGCTTTGGTAAAGTCTTTTATGGGGCTTAACAGTTCTTTAACGCCAGAGGTATTGCGAGAATAACGCCTCTTATCTAGAAACGCTTTGGCCTCGCTAGGCGCATCGGTGTACTGCCCCTGCCGCAACCACGATTTCAGGGCCTCAAGCTCACCAGGGCGTACCTTTTTGTGGGCAGCGCTCTTAATAAGCTGTTCGTGTAGCAGCGATTCATTGGCTTCTATGCCACTTAGGAAGGCCGCAAATTGAGTCTGTTGGGTATCAGGGTTACTCTCTAAATTATAGTTAAATGACTCCTCTACCGCATGTTCATCAAGCACATTAGGGGTTAACGTACTGCGAATACTTGCATTAAATTCACCTAGCAAACGCTCAGGCACATGCCACCCTTTTGATGCTAGCAGCAAGAAATCGTCTTCGGTATAACCGTCATGACCACCACTGACTTTTCTTATCCAGTCTTCACTGGCCTGCAAGTATAGGTCGCTGGTGTCTTTACTTAAATTCAGTGACATCGCGAAGCCACTATTAAAGGCAAGTTGCCCTATTACATGCTGGCAGAACCCATGTATTGTAAAAACGGATGCCTCATCAAGCTCTAGCTGCGCGGCTCTGAGTAGGCTCAAGCTTTCTTCAAGATTGCAGTGAGTCAGTAAATGACTAAATACCGGATCTATGTCTTCTGGAACAGCGCCTTCATTGTCTATTGCTTGTTGCCAAAAACTAGCAGCTTCACGCAGCGTAGCCGCTACACGACCTTTAATTTCCTCTGTGGCGGCCTTGGTAAATGTCATTACCAAAATCTCTTTTGTCGTGAGCTTCTTTTCAAGCAGTAGGCGTAGATACAACCGCGTAATATTGTACGTTTTCCCCGTTCCTGCACTTGCCTCAATAAGATGCCTACCGTGCAGGGGCATGCTAGGCACATCGAGCAATCGAGATGTCACAGTACTGTTTGAAAGAGTACTGTTTGATAGAGTGCTACTTGAAACATCACTCATAACTGTTCCTCCGCTGCACAATTCGCCACCATGGAAAACAAAATAAAGCCTTCAACATGAGGAAAGCTCTGCCATGAAATTCCATCGGGAAAAAGCCATTTCAGATACGGGTTATTTGCCATGTCTGCACTAAATTGCCCCGAGGACTGCATCCAGTTTTTAAGTACACGTTCGGCCTCTATGCTATTGAACAGACCGCTACTGCGCTCGACGATTTGTTGTGCCTTTTCTGATACGACAATAGGCGCAGTTTCGCTGTCTTTTGTATCACCCGAGCTATTATCATCCGAGCTTTTATCATAAGAGCCCTGTTCTTCAAAGCGATATGCAAAAGCAGTAGCGCTTGATTGCTGTAACGTAGCCATAATATCGTCATAATGTTCAGGCTTTATCTCACCCACTATCGCTTTGCTGTCAGAATTTCGCTTACCTGGCACTAGGTCAGAATATAAGCTGCGGTAAAGAGGCGTTGGCGCGGTGAGTATTGCCATGTAAAGCTGTTCAACAAATAACAATATGTTTTCAGCGGTGGCGGCGTCGAAAGGCGCGAAGCGACGTTTCATCAACTTTGTTTCGCCTTTTTCCCAATCGCAATAATAAATATCCAGCGGATAGCCATGATGAGTGCTGGTTTCACTGTCGGCGCAAAAAACAAGTTGAGACATAAAGTACGACAGTGCTCTTATGTCGTTAATTTTTCCGGCGCTTCGTAGCACTAAACTATCAGCAGCTTCAAAAGCGCTGGCAGTGAAGGTGATGTACTTACCAACGAAACTGACGTTTTTTGCCGCAGCATCATGAGGGCCCATTGCCTGGGTTAATGCTAGCGCTCCGTCTTTCCACATTTGTAGCTCTTCTTTTGCCACAGGGTTATTCGGAATATCACCTCGCAAAGAAGCAAATTCAACCACCTGCTGGGATGATAGTTCGTGATGCGAGCTTTCCTGTTGCCCTGACGGCACTGAAAAAATAGCGTCTAGAACTTGATAGCGCACAAGCGCATTGGTTTCAAACGGCTCGCTGTTATCTAGCAAGGTGAAAGACTGGGATAGGTTTACCCCTAAGCGCTGCAGCGAAAAGTATTCCAAAGGATCTTTAAATGCCCTCGCCACCTGCATGGTTGAAAGCCGTGTTTCATCTGCACTTTTACTGTTTTCGTTTGCGCTATGCTTATCGCCGGTCTGGGCGTTCGCTTTTGTTTTTAAAGAAGCGCTTTGAACTGAATCTAATTCTTGAGGCTCAGCCTGAGGCTGTGAAGATTGAGTTACCTGTGTCTGTGAAGCATTGGTTTTTTGCAGTGCGTTTGCTAAGCGAAGCCAACCCGTCTCATAGCTTGGAATCTTACCGGTAAATGCCGCCTCGCTAAAGGGATGTAGCGGCGCGTGCTTTACAAAGTGAGACGTATCAAGTTGATAGCCTGTTGCTAACATATCGAGAAATTCTGCTAGCACCAAACTTGGCTGACGTTCACTGTTATTTTTTACATCGTTACCTTGGTAACTTAAATACAGGCTCTCTCGGGTAGAGATGATTGCCTCTAAAAAAAGATACCTGTCTTCGAGTCTTCGTGACCTATCGCCTGTTCGTCTTTTCGGTCCCGCCATAAGGTCAAGACCAAGCGGCGTTGCTTTTCTTGGAAACTCGCTATCGTTTAACCCTAAAATACATACCTTCTTAAACGGAATGCTGCGCATGGGTAACATAGAACATACGGTTACTTGCCCCGTCATGAAGTGGTTTCCGGCATCAGGAGAGGAGAAGCGGCTTAACAATAGCTCCCGAATTTGACGTAAGCTAAGCTCATGTTCGTAGTCTGCTTCATTGCATCGCGCATATAAATCAGCGGCAACTCTAGCGATTAAATCCCAGCTTTGTTCCTGATCTTTGGTAGACACAAAGCACGCATCACGCAGCTGTAACAAATCGTGAGCCCAATCTTTCGGCGAACGCGGTGTGGTGAGCTCGTTTGCAAACCGTCCGAGTAAATCAATAACCTGTACCAGCTTGCCCAAAATAAGCGCACTTTGTCCTTCTACGTCGGGTATGGTCAGCGACCCATCAAAAATCATTTCGCTATCTGGTGCTAGCATGCCCATTAATAAGCGACGAATTCCCCACCACCAGCTGTAGGTGTTTTCTTTTGTCACGCCCTCTGAGACAGACGCCTTATGCTTTGCATTCAGCCCCCAATGAATATGAGCTTGCTCAAGCCATACCATCATCTGATCGATATCAGCCTGCGTAACATTAAAGCGCTTTTGCACAGAATCGAGCTGTAGATAATCCATTATATCAGCCACGCCAAAGCGGCTATCTGGCAATTCAAGCAGCGCCATAAAAGCGGCAATCAATGGCTCGGTATCCATTGGGCTTCTGTCGGCGATTGAACATGGCAAACGGGTGGTGCCATTGGTGTACTGGTTTTTAGTGCCTACTCGGTGAAAAACGGCGTCGACGAAAGGAGCATAATTTTCAATAGCAGGGCACATCACCAGAATATCTGAAGGCGTGCGGGTGGTATCTTGTGACAACCAATGTAATAGATGATCGTGCAGCACCTGCACCTCACGCAACGCAGAATGAGTGCACATAATAGTGACACTGTCGTCTTGCTCTGCTTCTTGAGGGTCGTTTACACGAATAGGGCTTGCAGGCAGGGCCTGTAATATATCGCTATGAATACGCTTTAGTAGGTTACGCTGGGCAAGCCCCCTGCCTAAGCTTTTCGAGCTATGGGGCTTTTCTGCTAAGCTAGTGCCTTCAAGAATCGTCTCTTCAATGTTTGTTTCTTCACTGCTTATTTCTCCGCTGCTTGTTTCTTCGCTGCTCGGTGATTCTCTGCTTGTTTCTTCACTGTTTCTTGATCGAGCAAGGGCGTCGTCAAAGGCATTAATTTCGGATTCATCAATCTCGGGGGCATCAAAAGCACTAATTTCAAAGGTGTCCAACTCGGTCAGTAAGTTAAACAACTCTCTACCTTGTTTTCCCAGGTTTCCTAACAACGAATTACTTTGCTCGCTCTCCATCCATTTATTGACGCCCTCCATGCGCAGTTGTTTCGCAAGTTCGCTGTCACTTTTAGCATCTCCCCAATAATTAACACTGGGGTTTAAATGAAAAATATGAATATCGATGTGTTCGGCCAGCGCATCAAAAAATGCAATAAGCTGGGGCGCCATGGTATTAATAGCAAAAACCACAATTCGAGAGGGAAGGTTCGTTGGCAGCTGGCCTTCACTCAGTGCTTCTATAGTCATCTTGTGAAGCCGAGCAGGATGCAAAGGCTGCTCTTTTGTCAGAATGCGCCAAATTTCGCTTTGCAATGACTCCATGTCATCAAACACTACCTGCTCATTATTTTCCCAGGCAAAGAGCCAGTCTGGTCGGTAAAGTAAGTATTGCTCATACACATCGGCAAGGGCCGTAGCCAGCTGTAAACGCTGAACGCCCTGCTCTTGCTCACTGCCTGCACTTAACCAATAGCGGCGCACTTGTTTAAAGGCTCCGGTGGTCATCAGGGCATCGTCTTGCAGAATATTATCGATACGCCAAGTAAGTACCTCCCGTCGATAAGGAGACTGGCGAGGTACCTTGTCACTGCCTAACACCACCCGGGCTGTATTCCACATAAACCTTACAGGCAAAGGAAAATCAAGGTTCATGGCAATTCCCTGTTCTCGAGCCAGCTGCATGCTTACCCAATGCTGCATACCAGGGCTTTCAACAAGGATAGTTTCAGGGGAGAATACTGAGGAGGGTTGTTGCTCAAGTAACGAGGTAAGCAGAAAACTAAGATGCTCTAATTTGTTTGATGGATATAGCGCAAGCAATCTAAAAATCCTTTATTTGACTGGCAGTTAGCCTATCATATACATACAAGGGCATGTTGACCTTTAATAAAGAATTAGTGTATCGCAATTAACTGCAGTGTTAAGTGTTTTATTTCTTATTGTGAGGGCGGCGTTAAAGGGGAAAAAAGAGAAAAAAAACCCATACAGACCTCAGGACACGAAAATTCTGTATGGGTAAGGTTTACGGACTGCGCAATTGCCGCTTAAATGCGTGTTGCCTGGCACTCATTTAAACGATGTGCTATTGCACAGCTCGGTTAACGTTATTAGCAAAGCAGGTAAGATGCCACTTTTAAAACCACATACAATCAATGACTTAAAAATTCAACCCAGGCACTAAACTAAGACTTTAGTTTAATTTTGGTGCAGGCGCACCAATGTGCGGCACGCTAAACTCTTCATAGCCCGACCTAGATGGCCTAGACTTAACGCAGCAGCTTACATGCTTTTTTCATACAGGTATTTATACCTAGGCTTGGTTCCAGTACACTTTGCGCCAATAAATAAAGATTAAAATTAGGTTATCAGGAGCCACAATGTTAAATGCACAGCAGCTAGCAACCATGCTTTCGCTTCAAGACAAGATGAATGCAAAAGTGAACCCAGACTGGCTAAATGCAGGTTATGGTTACTTGCGCGCCGCCATGGTTGAGTCGGTTGAAGCCATAGAGCATCACGGCTGGAAATGGTGGAAAGCACAACACAAAGACTTACCACAGCTGCAGATGGAGCTTGTAGACATTTGGCACTTCGCACTAAGTGCATGCATTATTGATGCTAATGGTGACATTGACGCTTCTGCAAAAAGTATTGCAGCAGAATTGGCGAATGGACAAACAGTGGTAGCCTTCGACAATCAGAACTACGATGCAACCCAACAGACTTTGCTGGATAACCTAGAACTAATGACGGGTTTATGTGCAGCGAAGCGATTTAGTGTTCCTTTATTTATGCATATTGTTGAACAATGTGACATGTCTGTTGACGAGCTATACCGTCAGTACGTTGGCAAGAATGTACTGAACTTCTTCCGTCAGGATAACGGCTATAAGGAAGGGACATATGTTAAACAATGGAGCGGTCGTGAAGACAATGAGCATCTTGTTGAAGTCATGAATGCATTAGATTTGTCGAAACCTGAGTTTAGTGACTTGGTTTACCAAGGGCTGCAAGCGCGCTATCAGAGCAAGTAATGAGTGAATAACTCGTAACCAAAAAAAGGCGCCTTTTAAATGGCG